>CAZHNW010000070.1:0-23624 GCA_964534225.1 uncultured Leptospirales bacterium
TGCATGATAGTATTATAATGAATACAAGACCCGTCAATAACTTTAATAAAATTACATTTGATAAAATAGAAATATACGCATAAAGGATCATGGCAGGCATAATTCTATTCTGAAAAAAACAACCGGCGTCATACACGTGATTGCCGAAACAAGCTGACACGTAACGTTTATTGATCCACAGTAAGTAAATTGACTTTGATTAAAACTACTGAATGCACATACACATTCATTATTACGTTATCCCCGACACAGGCGGGGATAACAATTCAAATGTTTTGTTTATGCAACAAATAGTAAAAGAATAATCCAAAAAAAATTCAGGCTAATTTAAAATTCTAAAGTATACTGTCAAGGGGATCGTACTTCTTTTCAGTGAGGTCAAAATTCATTGACTGTCTCTTACCTTCTTCATCAATA
Organism: uncultured Leptospirales bacterium; assembly: GCA_964534225.1. Lineage (GTDB taxonomy): Bacteria > Spirochaetota > UBA4802 > UBA4802 > UBA5550 > CAZHNW01. The sequence continues at coordinate 418 of CAZHNW010000070.1, forward strand.
AACTGAGCGGCAAATTCATCAGAGAGACGAGCCCCATTTTTAAGTTCTATGTAGCCGTAATCGATGAGCTGTTTCAGGTAGGTCCTGATGATACCAAAGGACATCTTCTGAATTCCCACGTCTCCGTGATGTTCATGGTCATAAAGCCCAAGGTTTACATCAGCGATACGGTATTCTCCCCGGGAGGCGTCGATGTTGATACCTGTTTCAACACCATACATCTGCCAGAAATGGACAGAATTAAAAAATGCAACGGTTCCCGCAACTTCCCCCGAAAGGGGATAGGCAAGGCGCCGCAGGCCGGCAAGGTCCTCATGCTCGATACTTGAAAAAAGCGGCTGGGCAACATATTTTTTTACACGCCCCATGGCGCGCCAGAAACTCGCTTTAGCGAAATCATGGCCTGAAAAAACAGCACCAGCCAGGCCCAGTACAAAATGGGTTCCGAAATGCTCCTCCACCACGTCCGCATCGAGAAAAACAATGGTATCACATGACGGGTCAACACAACCGTCGGTACTGGTATTGATATGGTAGAGAAGACGACGCATGTCCGCCCCCTTTCCCTTTTCATTGCCCATATCGGGTACGGCATAATCGTTACATATTATCACTTCGGTCTCAGGAGATGCCTCACAGGCACGGGTCTCGGTTCTTTCAGGGGTATCCCCGGCACGACGGTGGGAAAGGTAAATTTTATCGATGAGGCTCTTTGCTTCTTTTGTCAGGAGAGAAATCTTGTCAAAAATCAGGTCTGCTTCCCTCTCTCCGAAGGTGGAAAAAACAACAAAGAGGCGGGAATCCTTCTTCAACTCAGCAACCTTTTCAAGGGGAAAATCATGTGCGCTAAAATTCTTAATTAATGACATATTACTACTCCATGTAAATTATTGCTGATCTATAATACCAGTGAATTCACCATAAAGTCAAGTTTATATGCCACCGTTGCCCCTTTCACAGTGATTCACCATAAAACCTGAGTGAGCCCTATTATTTACTTTACTTTTCCCTCCTAATGGCTTCACTATCCACTCCTGAAACAATTTGGTGCAAAAAGTTCATACATAGTAACCGAAATATTTTTTACATTATACTAAAAATATGCTATAATGGCTGTGGTAATATCTATCTACATTATTCCACAGCCTCTTTTACAAATTAAGGAGAAGAAAGCATGAATAAAAGAATAATATGGCTGCTTGTCGCCTTTTTTATCCTCTATTTTACCCTGGGCAGCTCATCAACCTTCTATACAGACTATGAATGGTTTAATGTCAACCAGGGGCTTCATATCTTCTGGGTATTGTTTTTTACAAAATTCAATGTCAGTGTCATCTTTGCCCTGGTATTTATTGCACTCTTTTTCCTGAATTTTCTTCTTATCAGAGCTCTCGGCGGCAAGGGGCGTATTTTCACCAGCAAAATACTCAACCGTCTCCAGCTGCCCATTCTCGGTTCACCCAAACGCGCGCTCTTTATACTTCTGGCTATCGGTGTTATTATCACGGGCATTCTCATGGGCTCTGCCGCCTCGGCATTCTGGAAGGAATACCTGATGTTCACCAACGGTGTTCCCTTCGAAGGCTTCCCGAAAGATCCAATATTCAATCTCGATATAGGATTTTATGTTTTTTCTCTCCCCTTTTACCGTTTTCTCTACGGCTGGCTCATGTCATCACTCATTATCGTGACACTTTTCTCCATCACCTTTCATTTCCTCAACGGGGGTATTTTCTTTGGTAATAACAGGCTGGAGCTTTCACTCTTTTCTCGGGCCCATATCTCCACACTGCTGGCCCTGCTCGTTGCCCTTTACGGTATCGGGTACCGCCTTGAGGCCTACGAACTTCTCTTTTCAAAAATCGGGAAATTCTATGGCGCCGGCTATACTGCGGTAAACGCCAACCTCCTTGCCTACAATGTAGCGACAATACTTTCCTTCATAGCAGCGGCCCTGCTCTTTTTCAATATTTTCAAAAGAAGCTTTAAGCTTCCCATTATTGTCATGGCGGCGCTCCTGCCCGCCTATATCCTCATCGGGACAATATACCCTGCCCTGCAGCAGAGATTTATCGTCGATCCCAATGAGCTCGAAAAAGAAAAACCATTTATCAAGCACAATATAAAATACACACGCATCGGTTATGATATCAACCGCATCAAGGAAATACCCTTCGCGGCAACGAAAAATCTAACCTACCGGGATATTCAAAACAACAGAAATGTCATCGAAAACATTCGCCTCTGGGACTGGCGTCCCCTGAAACAGACATACCGCCAGCTCCAGGAACTCAAGCCCTATTACTATTTCAATGATGTTGATGTAGACCGCTATACGGTAAAAGGGAAAAAAATTGCCGTTAACCTCTCGGCGCGTGAACTCTCGATAAAAAACCTGTCCCGCAACAGCCAGACATGGCAGAACACCCATCTTATCTATACCCACGGGTATGGCGCCGTGTTAAGCCGTGTCGACAAGGTCACATCAGAGGGACAGCCTGAAATGCTTATCTACGACATCCCCCCCAAAAAAGATATCGATATTGCCCTTGACCGTCCCGAAATCTATTACGGCGAACATAACAATGGATATATCATAACCAACACTGACATCAAACCGGGAGAATTCGATTATCCCAGTGGTGATGAAAACAAATATACCACCTATAAAGGAACAGGAGGAACCAGTCTCGATTCATTTTTCAAAAGGCTGCTCTTTGCTATATCCTTTAAGGATATCAACCTGATTATCTCTGACACTATCACCTCTAAAAGCCGCATGCTGTACCGCCGAAATATTATCGATATGTTAAAGACATACACCCCTTTTCTTGATCTCGATGATGATCCCTACCTTGTGCTGTCAGAGGGAAAAATGTACTGGATCGTTGACGCCTTTACCTCTACCGACCAGTTTCCCTATTCCGCACCCATAATGATCAATCGCAAAAAGGTCAACTATATACGAAACTCTGTAAAAATTATCATCGATGCCTACAATGGTAAAATGAACTATTACATCTCTGATAAAAGAGACCCCATCATCCAGGCATACGCAAAAATGTTCCCCGGCATTTTCAAACCCCTTGAAGAAATGCCCAAAGACCTGCAGATGCATATACGTTATCCCGATACCCTTTTTGATGTGCAGTCTCACATCCTTCTGCGATACCACATGCAGGACCCCAATGTCTTCTACAACAACGAGGATGCCTGGCATTTCCCCCGGCAGATATATGAAAGCAGTGAAGAAACGGTCAAGAGTTATTATCTTGTCACGAACCTTCCTGATGAGAAAAAAACTGAGTTCATTAATATTATTCCCTTTACCCCGTACAAAAAGAACAACATGATTGCCTTTCTGGTTGCCAAGTGTGATATGCCCAGCTATGGTGAGTTGAAACTATACACCCTGCCAAAAGATAAGCTGACTTACGGCCCCCTGCAAATCGAGGCGCGCATTAATCAGACACCGGAGATATCCAGGCAGCTGACCCTCTGGAGTCAGAAGGGCTCCAGCGTTATCAGGGGCAACATGCTGGCCATCCCCATCGAAGAATCCATTCTCTACATCGAGCCCCTCTACCTCAAAGCGGAAAGCAGCGAGATGCCCGAGCTGAGGCGCGTCATCGTCTCCTTTGACGACAAGATCGTCATGGAAAAAAATCTCGCCACCGCCATAGAAAAAATATTCTACAAGGGAGGCTACACCGCCGAGGATGAATCCAGACAGACCGGAACAGCCAGGGAACGCCTGAAAGAACTGGCAGGCAGGGCCCTCAACCACTATGAGATGGCAGAAACCGCCATGCGCAGGGGCGACTGGAAGACTTACGGCGACCAGTTGAAACAGCTCAAGGAAATCCTGACCATCATGAGACGGGTCAGAGATTAGAGGTTCATGAAAACTAAACGCTCTTACGGAGTCTTGCAGCATATAACGAGCCTGCCCGGCAAGGGGGGGATCGGCACCCTGGGTGACGAGGCGTACCGCTTTGCAGACTTCCTGCGCGATGCCGGCGCCTCATACTGGCAGATACTCCCCCTGGGGCCGGTGGCAATGGTGCATGCCTGTTCCCCCTACACGTCAGCCTCGACATTTGCTGGCAACTGGCATCTTATAAGCCTCGAAAAACTTTTTCAAAAGGCATGGTGTGCGGGGAAGTTAAAGGCTCCCACCCTTCCGGAAAAAAGACGCATTGACTACGAACGGGCCGTTTCAGAGAAACTGGTTCTTCTCCACTCCACTGCCGATTTCTTCTTTGAAAAAGCCCCGTCTGAAGAAAGGGCAGCCTTTGAAGAATTCTGTCGTCACGAAAAAGACTGGCTCGATTCATTCAGTCTCTTTACGGTTCTTGCCCGGCACTTCGGTACCGATGACTGGCAGAAGTGGCCAGCTCCCCTGCGTGACGTCGATGAAAAAGCCTGCGCTGAAGCAGCGCATAAACATGAAGAGGAAATTGTTTTTGAAAAATTTCTCCAGTTTCTTTTTTTCAGCCAGTGGAATGAACTGAAAACATACTGTAATGAACAGGGGATTAAAATTATTGGAGACATTCCCATCTATGTCTCCCTGGAGGGGGCCGATGCCTGGAGCCACCGGGAAATCTTTCAGCTCGATGATGACACAGGAGGCCCCGCAGCAGTCTCGGGTGTTCCTCCTGATTATTTCAGCGAAACAGGACAGCGCTGGGGCAACCCCCTGTACCGGTGGCTCAACCGTGATGGCACCCTGAACGATATTACCTTTTCATGGTGGCAGCGCCGCATCAGTCACCTGGTGCGCATGGTAGATTACCTGCGTATCGACCACTTTCGCGGCTTCGAGTCTTACTGGGCCATCCCAGCCGAAGAACCGACTGCGGTCAAGGGGCGCTGGCTCAAGGGACCGGGTCGTCTCTTCTTTGACCGTCTCCGGGAGGAGCTGGGAGAACTTCCCCTCATTGCCGAGGACCTGGGCATCATCACGCCCGAGGTAGAGGCTCTGCGTGACCGCTACGATCTTCCGGGAATGAAAATTTTACAATTTGCCTTTGATTTCAATAACAGAAACAGTTATCTTCCCCATAATATAACAACGACAAACTGTATCCTCTACACGGGCACTCATGACAATAACACAACCAATGGCTGGTTTTACGAGGAAAACAAAAGTAAAGAGGAACAGGCCTATATCATGGAATACCTGGGAACACAGGAGTTCAGCGACATGGCCTGGCAGATGATGAGGGCCGCCTTTCGCACCATAGCGGGACTCGTCGTGGTACCCGCCCAGGACCTTCTCGGTTTCGGCTCGGAGTTCCGTACCAACATGCCCGGTACTATTGCCGGCAACTGGCAGTGGAAACTTATTTCAGGTGACCTTACCGGAGAACTGGCACAACGCCTGAAGAAAATGGCGCAGATGTACGACAGACTTCCCCGCACTGACTAAACTCCCTGCAGGTACTCTGCAGCAGGCTGCCGCCCCGGCCTGGAGCCTTAATTTGAAAAAAACTAAAAAAATTCGACTTCATTCCCCTCCCCATTCGTATACATAATGAAACACGAAACACCTTGACAGAAACAGGAGATCAGAGTATGTTAATATCGAAAGGGAACGAAGAAATGAGCATAAGTGAAAAAGACCTCGAAGTAATCGGCCAATACGTGCAGGGGCACTTACCTGAGTGGCTTCGAAACACCGGTCACCCTGCCATTGGAGAAAACACACACCTTTTTGCCCTGATGCAGAAAATGGATGACAGAATTGCGGATAATACTGAACGCATTATCCGTGTAGAAGAAGAATTGAAGAACCAGCGAGAGCTGATGAAACAGGGCTTTGATCTTATGGAAAAACGTTTTGAGCAGGTGGACAAACGTTTTGAGCAGGTAGACAAACGTTTTGAGCAGGTAGACAAACGTTTCGAGCAGGTAGACAAACGTTTCGAACAGGTGGAAAAACGTTTCGAACAGGTTGATAGACGCTTTGAACAGAGCGACAGGCGCTTCGAAAGTCTTGAAAATCGAATGTTCAAATTCATGATATGGTCATTTGGCCTGACAATCTCCTGTACCGGCATCATCATCGCCGTCATGAAGCTTACCTGAGGCCATACCTGTCCTTTTCCTGTGGTCTTTTCAGTCAAAACCTTTAAAAAAATACGGCAGTTAAAAATGATAATGACACCGCAGACCCACGGTAGCAAAGGACTGTATCCCCGCTGACTCATAGATGAAACCGTATCCCCCGGAAAGGCCCGCGGCAAAGCTGTCAGTAACCAGGAAACGGAGGCCGGCTTCAGCATGAAAATAAGGCTCGAATGAGCTCTCTGCGATTGTTCCGTCGGCTCCCGGATCGTATCGTGCGTAATTATATGACACTCCCGGCGAGACCGCCACAAAGGGTACAAACCTGCTGAAGAAATTAAACCGGTATTCGAGTTGAAAGAGCCCCAGCAGCGCCCATGATTTTTCGAGAAAGGGGCTTTTCTGCCCGTAATAGATATAACCGAATTCAAGGCCAAAAAGAAAACTATCCCCCAGGAGGTTATCGGTATACACCCCCGCCTTGAAACCCGCTCCGTAATCATGAAGCCTGCCGAAATTCCCCAGGGGAATAACAAAAACAGGAGTCAAACGCACAAGAAAATAATTGAAAAAACTATCCGTGGAACGCACGGTCTGGCTCTCACCGGACATGAGCCCTCCATTGTCAATGGTACGTACCCGGTAACTGTAGACACGCGATTTATCCTTACCGGGCAGAAGATACTCCTTCCTGTCGGTGCGGGCAATCTCCCTGTAGATGTTTCCCTGTTTTTCATACAAAGCATACTTCAACGTACCCCCATCGGGGTCTGCGGCGCCGCTCCAGGAAAGACGCACTTCCTGGGTTTTATCATTTTCTATCGAACGGCAGATGACTCTCGAGGGCGGCTGCGGCGGGCGGTTAAAAGTATAGAGAGAGAGTTTGGCCGCTGAAGATGATTCGAGGTTCCTGTTATCCACTGCCGCGACATAAAAGGTCATGTTTTTTTTGAGGGGAAGTTTACGCACCACGTACCGGGTCTTGTCTGTGGAAGCCAGGACAATTCTCTTTTCTTTCTCTTTTCTAAAAAGAATATATTTTTTAACAGTACCGTCAACATCTTCTGAAGCTGACCACTTCAGGGTAACATATCCCCTGTTTTTTACACGGCGGTTAACCCTGAAGGGCCCGTCAGGGGATAAATTCTCTGGCGCTTCGGGAGGACGGTTCTTCGTCTGCAATGAGACCTCGTTGCTGGGCAGGGACTCACTTCCCTTGTTATCCACGGCAGTAACAATAAAACAGTAGTCAGTACTGCTTTTTAAATCATCAACGGATACCGTAAGGCCTGATGTTTCCTTCACCGGTTTTTCAGGGTACTGTTCGTCTTTTTTGCGCAGGTAGACACGGTATGCTTTCACTGTACCGACTGGAGGTTTCCAGCGCAGGGTGACACTGTAAAAATCAGCCTTACCTTCGAGTTCGTTGGGGTTCTTGCGCGCCTTGAAAAGAATACGGCTTCTCTTTAATTTAAATTCCTTCGGGCTGTAGAGTTTTTTACGAAAGATCAGGTACTTCTGTTCTTCATCTACCTGGTAAGCCTCGACAACAGTGCCGTCAGTGAGTCGCACATAGACCTTTCCCATGTAGAGATCAGTATAAAGGATGCGCATGATACGGGCTCGGGGAAAGGTCTTATACTTTTTATTTTCAGTACGAATAGTAATGGAGTCGGCAGTATCTTTTACAATACGCCCCTTATGAATTGAACCATTTTTTAAAAAAATGTATTCGCTGAAAAGGGGCCCTGAAAAAACAAGTATATATACAAGGGCACCGGTAAAATAAAGTAATTTCTTATTCATAATTCTGCTGTTCTATTACGCTCTACTGTATTTGCGGGATACTACCTACATTGTTCCTGTCCGCTTGACCTTTCTGCTGTCAATAAAAACAGGCCCCGCCGGGGTAACCATGCGATAGAAACGCCCCCGGGAGGTAATAACACCACGGTAGACCTTTCCCTGGTAGGTGGTGACAACATCGATACGGCCGTACTTTGCCCTCAGTTCAGAAAGTGTCGGCAGTGAGGCAGCATTGATTTTTTTATCGATTTCCGCATCCTTTTTTTTGATGAGTTTGTTCCGGTCATTCATCTTTCCGGTTTTCTCCAGTAAAGATCCCCTGACAAAGGGCACGGCATCGAGCTTTTCAAGTTCAAGGGATTCTACTTTCGATATGGGACGAAAGTCAGTCTTTTCTGTAATAACGGCACTTTTCTTCTCTCCCAGGGATTCACCTTTTTTCGTGGAAATATTTTCGATGTAGACTCGTCCCGTTGCGACAGCCACGGTAGTGGCCTTTTTATCGGGATTATAACTGACACTGTACCGGGTACCGCGCACCGCGGCAAGGGCCGTTTTTGTTGATACTGAGAATTCCCTTCCCTTTGCAAGCTTTTCCACTTTAAAAAGAGACGTTCCCTTTTCGAGGGAAATCTTTTGAACTGCAGGGACGAGTTTCTTCATTGTCAACGATGACGACGCGAGAAGGCGCAGAATAATTTCACTGCCCACCTGAACCGTTGCCACTGAATTCGCCCCGGTAACAATAACGTCACCCGCCGTGAGCCTGTCACTGACCTTTACGGCGCGGCCCTTTTTATCTCCTGAACCATAGGTGACATTTCCCGTAAGAAATGTCACCACGGGAGATTCAGGCTTCAGGGATTTTCCACATGAAATCAAGAAAACGGATACAGTTAACAGGGTTATAACAAAAAACAGGTTCTTTCGCATCACACACCTCTCTATTCTGGCAAATTCACTTTTTAAAATTTATTCTACCGCAGGTCTTTTAATCACCATGGTACTCATAAGCGCCGATATCAACAATCCCGTTTGCCCGGGGTTTGCCTCTCAGGTCAAGGGCGGTGGGGAGGAGGTTATCATCATAATTTCCATCAAGATTCAAATCAATTTGAGGTAAACCATATTGCTTTTCATCATACTTTGCTTCATTTCCCTCATCTATTACTTTTACAGAATTTAAAACAGGTATAAGGCCATCATCATCAGTCCCCCATATTCCGTCAGGCCCCCGTGGATTATCACGGTCTACAAATATGACTTCGTCGGGCCTAACTGTTAAATCTCCACCAAACCCAGTTAAATCGACACTACTCCAGATAAAGCTATAACCTAATATCTGCTTATCACAATGCAAATCTCCACCTGCCGGAGAGCTGTTAGAAAGAAAAGTAGTACCCAGGAAGGTGGCATTAACTATATTTTCATCCACAAAACAACCACCACCTTCACTACTTGCACTATTGCCATAAAAAACAGAACTTATAATGCCAAAAGAGGTATTAGAACCTGAAGATCGATGAGCGATACCGCCTCCTATAGGGGCACTGTTGGTATCAAAAACCGAACGGCTCACTATAAAAGTACTGTCCGCTCCACCATCAACATAGACTGCAAGACCTCCACCGTATGCCCCCCCCGTATTGGAGATAAACTGTGTGGCCTCCACCATCATCCTGGTTTTCGTTTCCAGCAGGTTATAAACCCCGCCTCCGTCGCTGCCTGCACTGTTATTCTCGATGCGGCAGGAAAGAATATCAACACGGGCCACCGCAGTATCCCCCGCCGCTACTGAAACAGTATAGATACCACCGCCATCGTTCAAGGCCCGGTTGCCGGCAACAGTAAGGTTCGACATGGTAATCTTGGTATAGTCAGATGCAGGTTTCGTGATATAATTATATATGGCCCCACCGGAATCTGTCTTCACCTGGTCCGATTCATCAATTCCGTTACCGGTAAAAACAGATTCACTGACAGTTATTGACGCGTCATCGTCAATACTGTTATACAGGGCTCCGCCCTTTTCACCGCAGTAATTACCGCTGAAAGTTGACCCCTTTATTTCAGTAGAGGATTTAATCTCATTGGTCACATAGACAGCTCCACCATTTGTATCGGCCATGTTGCCGGTAAAGCTGGATGAGTCAATGGAAATGACAGCATTATCACTCCCCTGGATACAGAGGGCACCGCCTGAGCCTGTAGAGGCGCTGCTGTTTCCTTCGAAGGTTGAGCCGGTAATCGTGACACTACCTGTCCCGGCTGACCAGCAGTAAATACCACCGCCATAATCAGAGGCGCTGTTCATCCGTATACTGAATTCAGAAAGAGTAATTTCAGCTTCTTCAATAGCGCTGATGTAGATGGCTCCCCCTTTTTCTGATGTACTATTTTCAGAAAAACTGTTGCCGCTCAGATTCATTACCGTGCTTCCCGATACATTGATATAGAAAGCGCCACCGTTGACGGCCCTGTTATTTTTAAAAACACAACCGGTAACAGCGGGGCGGCAGTTGTCGATATACATTCCCCCCCCCTTTGCGTGTTCACCTGTTCCGGCGGTATCATCAGCATTTCCCCCGGTAATGGTAAACCCGTCAAGAAGGGCCGTAGCATCAAGGCTGATTGAAGCGGGATGATAAAAGACATGCAGACAATTATCACTCTCATCATTCTCTGTACCGATATCACCGGAAAGAATGGTCTCATGGGCGGCAGGATCGCGGTCACTGATACGGTTGCTGTAGCCGTCAAAACCTCCGTAAAGGGAAACACCATTGCGCAGGGTAAAATGATATTCCCTTCCCGCGGCAGCATTGGTTATATTGTTGGGATTACCCGCGGGCCGGTATGTCCCCGCGGCAACCCATACGCTCTTTCGCACCGGGTCTGCCGCGGCTGCATCGATACCTGCCTGCAGGTCGGTAAAGGCATTCTCCCATGAAGTCCCGTCACCTGATCCCGCGGCACTGGACTTAACATAAATTACATCAACCATGGGAGGCGGATTCAAAATATCATTGTAGAAATTATCACAGCCGGTACCAAGTATAACGAAAAAACCGGCCATGGCCGGCAACAGTATCCTGTTAAAAATCTTCAATGCAAAACTCCTCAAATAATTCCCTTTACTTCATCGCGGTAATCTCCCGCGCCGTAAGAGAAAGGGCATGATCACTGCCCAGGGGGCCGGTAAAAAGCCCCTTTACCGTGACCATGGCACCGTTTTCGAGTAAAGGGTTCTGCCCTTTCAAAAACACATGGGCTATACCGTCAAATATATCAACTTTTCTATAATTCAGCAACAGGGTAAAGCCGGTACTTCCCGGTTTTGTTTTTAAATTTGTCACTTTTCCTGAAAAAGAAAGGCCGAAACCGCGGTAGAGCCAGGGTTTCTTTTTGATTTTGCCGGGAGCAATTTTTTCATAAGACCGGTAGTCAACATCCATGATAAATCGGATGAGAAAGTCGCATTTCTCTCGCACCGAAAAGGTGGCGTTGCTGTTGCTGATACGGTTCAGTATCAGCGCCGCCTCGTTATAACGGCCCTTCTTGATAAGGCGGCGCGCGCGGTTAAAGTCGGTTTTTACCGCCCCGGCTGAGGCGTAGAATTCAGGAGTCCTTTTGCGATTAACTTTGTTTATCAAACGGTAATCACTGCCGGTGAGATTTACAGCGTCAACAGTTTCTGAATGGACTTCACGGCCCGGGGCGGGGGCAAAATATTTTTTATACAGAAACCATCCCCCGAAACCGGTCCCGGTGAGAAAACCTGCAGAGATAAGGGTAACCAGGGAATATTTCAATGCTGCAGGAAGTTGACTTCCCCCCCGCCTCTTTCTGCTCGTGGCATAGCCGCTATACCTCCTCTGCGCTGTACGCCTTTTTTGATCACGCAGGTCGTCGCGAATCTTTCGCGGCGGTTTCGGAAGTGACACGAAATCCTTGAGCCGCGCCTCCTTTTGAAGCAGAGAAAAATCCTTTGCCCCCCTGACCTTTTTCAACGCCTTCTGCAGGCGGGAGCTGCCTGGATGCCTGCTTACCTCTTCAACATAGAGGGAGACCCCCTGCTGACGATTCGCTGCCGCCTTCATTTTCATAAAGGCGCGCAGCTCAATGGCGGGCATATAGGTGTCATCGATAAGCTCGATGCGGTTAAGCATATTATGTGTTCCGCTGAACCGGTTAAGATGAAGGCAGATTACCGCCTGGAGAAAATAGGGATAGGGGTCATCAGGCCTGGTATCGAGCACGTTTTCGAGAATCCTCTCAGCATCATCACAGCGCCCCCCGCGGTATGAACGCCACGCGTCTTTGAGAAGGTTTGAAGTGCGGTATTTTTTACTTTTACCTGCCATGAGGTTTCAGGCGCCCCGAAGAGAGGTCAGCTGCCGTCTTTTTTCCTTTTGAAAAGGCCTTTGACTTCTCCAGAGAGATCAACTTTTTCGTCAATGAGCCTGCCGATAATGAGGCCGATTAGGGAGAGAAGAATAACAAGAAGTGTCTTGATCACACCGAAAATCAGTATGAGAAGGCCGATGACAAACCCCAGGAGGGCCCCCAGGGCCTGTCCCGGGTGTGTGTTCATCCAGTTACTGACAAGGGCGAAAAATGACATTACTGTTTAACCCGTTCCTGGTATTCACCGGTTTCGGTGTTGATCTTGACAAGGTCTCCTTCGTTGATAAAAAGGGGCACCCTGATTTCAGCGCCTGTTTCGACCTTTACGGGCTTGAGAACGTTCGTGGCAGTGTCGCCTTTAACACCGGGTTCCGCATAGGTTACCTTTAGAACAACTGTTGCAGGGGGAACAATAGATATGGGTTCTTCCTGGTAAAAGGTTATATCAACCACGTCTTCTTCTTTCAGGTAGCTTATGGCGTTGCCGATTGCTTCTTTAGCAATGGACTCCTGCTCGTATGATTCAGTATCCATGAAAACAAGGGCATCCCCCTCGTCGTACAGGTACTGCATGGGCCGTTTTTCGAGCCTGACATCTTCAACCTTTTCACCGGCCCTGAAGGTCTTATCGACAACGGTACCCTTTTTCACATTTTTCAGTTTTGTGCGGACAAAGGCGCCGCCTTTTCCCGGCTTGACATGCTGAAATTCAACCACGGAAAAAAGTTCACCATCCAGCTTAATGGTCGTACCGCGCTTAAAGTCATTTGATGAAATCATTGTTACCTCTATATTACTCGTAAATCTTTTGTTGCTTTGGTAAGGGCTTCGCCCTCTTTTGAAGTGACCAGTACCATATCTTCGATCCTGACGCCGCCAAGCCCGGGGATATAAATACCCGGTTCAATGGTAATAAGCATATTTTTCTTCAGCCTGGTCTCCCCGTTCTTTTTTACCGCGGGGACCTCGTGAACCTCGAGCCCAAGGCCGTGTCCCAGGGAATGTCCGAAATATTCACCGTAACCTGCATCAGTTATGTGGTCACGGGCAATGGCGTCGAGGCGCCCTGTTGTTATTCCCGGCCTGACAGCGGCCAGTGCCTTCAACTGCGCTTCGTGAACGACCCGGTAGATTTTCTCGATTGCGGGATCAATGCTATTGACGAAGAAGGTTCTTGTCAAGTCTGAATTATATCCCTCGAGAGTGCATCCCATGTCGATAAGAAGAACTTCCCCGGCCCTGACCTTTTTCGTCATGGACGTCTCGTAGTGGGGCATGGATGAACCCGTACCTGAAGCGACAATACTGTCAAACGAAGTCTTTCGGCAGCCGTTGCTGCGATAAAAATGTTCGATCTCCACGGCAATATCCCATTCGGTCATGCCCGGTTTAATGAAACCCGCAAGGTGTTCCACGCAGCGGTCAGTGATAACGGCGGCGCGGCGCAGTGTTTCTACCTCGGTATCGTCTTTTACCATGCGCAGGTGGTTCACCTCGCTGCCCCCGGGATGAATTTTCACACCGCGGAGTTTCTTTTTCATGGCAAGAAACTCAGAAAGGGTGAGGGAATGTTCCTCCACGTGCAGTTCTTTCACGTTCATTTCTTTCAGAATATCTTTTACATGGCCGAAAAGCTCTCCCTCCTGGAGAAGGAATTCTACACTGCGGGGAAGGATCGATTCGGCATATTCCCGGTACCGGGCATCTGAAATAAAATATGATTTACTCCCCCCCATGACCATCACGGCATGACTTCCGGTAAAACCGGTGAGGTACCGGATATTTACCAGGTCAGTAACAAGGTACGGCAGGCGCTCAGCTTTTTTCAGGGCGTTTTTGAGTCTTTTTTGTCGCTTCTGTTCCATGGTCTTCACTCCGCTTCTAAAGGGCTATTTCTACCTGCCGGTTCTTTCTGTCAAGCCCCTTATGGTGAGGAAGTTCAAACCCTACCCGTCCTTTACCCAGAGCAGGGCGGCAAAGGCACCGGTGCCGGGATCATCAGCGGCGGCCTCTTCCTCGATACGGGCCGCGGAGGCAGGGTCTTCATCTTTGCCAAAATGAATACAGGTGGCAGACCGGGCATTTTCCGGGCGCATGCGCTGCAGGTCTTCTGGAGAACGGAAGTAAACCTTTTCGTAAAGCCCCCCTTCACGCTTTCCCCTTTCTTTACGTTCATCAGCCCAGGGACTGAGGCTGTTCAGGGTGGCCACCAGTATCTTCCCCCCGGGGCGGGTGACCCTGAAGAGTTCGTCCACGGCAGTCTTTCCCTCTTTTATGAACTCAAGGGCTGTGATGGAGAGAGAGAAATCAAAGGCGTTATCCTCAAAGGGGAGCTGCAGCATGCTTCCCTGTAAAAAGTTTACAGGGGGAAGTTTTCCCGCCGCAAACCGCAGCATGGGAAGGGAAAGGTCCAGGCCGGTCACTTCCCCCCCCGCGTCATGAAAAATTTTCGTAAAAATACCGGTACCACACCCCGCATCCAGTATTCTTTCACCACCGGCTACAGAGGCCAGGCTCCTGACCAGTTCAAACTCGTACCGAAGAACCAGGCTTCCCAGTGGAGTGGAAAACCACGATTCATACTTTTGCGGCCATGAATCAAATGTTTTTTCTTTCATGAATATTCACTTGACACAAAATGACATTTGAGTCAATTGAAATTTTACCATTACATACGGGAAAAAACCATGTCCATTATTCATGTCTTTACATCAGAAGAACTTCAAAAAATGCGCCGCAGCATGGTGGGTGAATTTTCTGATGCCGCTGCGGGAAAAAAAACCAGCCTCGCCTTTGCGCGCCACCATCTCAAAAACAGGGCATCTAAAGAGATCAGGGCACAGGTACTTGTCATCGGCGGAACCAACTGCGTCACCGCACAGGCCAGCAGACAAGAAGGCCATGTTACCATTGATGAAATCCACGATGAGCCCCTGCCGGATTTCGACACGGCAGAAACATTTCTTGCCTACGTTGAAAGCCATGTACGCCCTGACACATCACTTTTAGGCCTCAACTTTGCCTATCCCCTGGCGCCGCGCATACGTGACGGCCGCCTTGACGGCCTGCTTCTCAGGCCCACGAAAGAACACACCTTCGAGGGGGTGACGGGCCGTGAAGTGGGCCGCCTCGTTGAGGAACACCTGCTTGCGGCGCGCGGACAGGAGGTACGTGTTTCCACCGCTAACGACACAGTCTGCCTGATTCTCTCAGGCCTTGAAAAATATGAAAGTACCGGCCTCGCGGGAGGCGTCATCGGTACAGGTTTCAACTTCGGTTTCTTTCTCGATGGAGAAACACTGGTTAATCTCGAGTCGGGAAATTTCGATAAATTTTCAACCACCGATTCATGCCGCGTCATTGACCAGAACCTTGAAAACAGGGGGTGCCAGCTCTGGGAAAAAGAAATTTCCGGCGCATACCTCTTTCGCCATTACAACTATCATGCCGAAAAAGAAGGCCTCTCTTCTGCGAACCTTGTTTCAACAGAAGAACTCAGCACCCTGGCAGAAACCGGTTCCGGCGCCTCACGGGATCTAGCCAGGGAAATACTGCAGCGCTCAGCCTCCCTTGCGGCGGCACAGATTGCGGCAATCCATGACTATCTCGATGTAGAAACTCTCAATGTTCTCATCGAGGGAAGTTTATTCTGGAAGGCATGGCACTACCGGCATACAGTTGAAGCAACCCTTGCTGACATGGGACTTTCAGGACCGGCAGTGAATATTGATCACATTCCGCAGAGTCATATCATGGGAGGGGCACTCCTGGCGCTGGGAAGTTAAGGCCTTCGATCCCTGTTACCAGCGCAGGCCCCTCAAAATCAGGGTATGACGTAAAGGGCCGCTCCCGTTATTTAAGGAAGCGGCCCAAAGAGTAAAAATATTGACGTAGAGGAGTTTAATGACTAACCCTGAATTTATATTACTGTGCCACCTCCTGCAGGGGGGCTTTTTCAGACTCCCCTGACTTTCTGGATTCGAGAAATCGTACCTCGCTGCCGACGATCTTGATCTTTGACCGTGTTTTGCCGTCCTGTCCCTCCCAGCGGTCCTGTCTCAGCCTGCCCATTACAATGAGGCGTTTTCCCTTTGACACGTTGCGGGAACAGACATCGGCAAGCCTCTCCCAGGTTTCCACATCGATAAATGAAACCTTCGGGTTCTCCTCATCGCGGGAAAAATGGTTTACCGCGATGGCAAAGCTGCAGAGATTTTTCCCTGTTTTGGTCTTTTTCAGGACCGGGTCATGGGTGACAAAACCTTCCACTGTTGCTGCTGCGTAATTCTGCATATCCTTTCTCCTTGAACTTTTTACCGGGGCTTTTTCTCCCCCTTTGCCCTGTTAACGAAATTCACCGGGGAAAAAATCGAAAAAAATTTAAAAAATTTAATTTTTTTCTCATTGCCATTTCTTTTCATACAAAAAATGGTATCCCCGGAACACCGGCTGCTCCTGTCTTTTAAAAACTGAACACGAAAAGGAATTATCCCATGACTGAAGGCATATGCGTATACTGTTCATCCAGTTCATCAACGCCGGAAATCTACAAAAAAGAGACCATCGCACTGGGCAGGCTCATTGCACGTTCAGGGAGGCCCCTTGTCTATGGCGGCGCCGGTATCGGCCTCATGGGCCTTTTGGCGAAAACAGTAAACGATGAAGGAGGAGAAGTTATCGGTGTCATTCCGGAAAGTCTCTACCGGCGCGGCATTGCCTGTGAAAATGCCGACCTTTTAATACAGGCCGGTGACCTGCGCGAAAGAAAGGCCATCATGGAAGAAAAGTCATCAGCCTTTATTGCCCTTCCCGGTGGATTCGGCACACTGGAGGAACTGCTGGAGATCACCACCCTGAAACAGCTGAAAATGGTTACCGCACCGATTGTTGTCATAAATACAGGCGGCTTTTATGATTCCCTGATTGAGCTGCGGGGCAGAATGCTCGAGGAAAATTTTATGATTCCTGAAAATGAAAGGCTCATTCACTCAGCAGAGAACGCTGCCGCGGCAATGGAATATGTTGATACCTATGTTCATGAAGAACTGCCCTCGAAATGGCTCTGATTAATGTTAGCGCCTTTTCCTTCTGAGAAGCCGCAGGCTGCGGTAACTCTTCAGTATCCGGGCATGATCGATGGCGCGCCTGCCGTTTTTGTCCCTCACACCGGTCTTTGCACCCGCTGAAAGGAGTATCTTGACTACTCCTTCACTGTCGCGGTATACTGCATGCATCAGGGGGGTGACCCCCAGTTTATTTCTGGCATCGATACGGGCACCTTTTTCTATGAGGAGGCGTACCATGGCGTCTTTGCCGCTGTCAGCGGCAAAGTGAAGGGGGGTCATGCCGTCATGGTCAACGGGATTGACTTCCGCGCCCGCAGAGAGAAGAACCTCTGCCACGGAGAGATACCCTTCAAAAGCGGCAAAATGCAGAGGCGTCTGTTTCCGGTTACTGCGCATGTTTACGCTGGCGCCGCGCTTGATCATCAGTTTTACCTGGGTTATTCTTCCGCGCCGGGCAGCCCTGTAGAGAATAGTTTCGCCGTAGGTATCGGCGTGGCGCACCTTTTTCTCTTCGAAGAGCTCGTTGCGGCCGTCGAAACGGTTGTCTTTAAACTTCCCCGCATACCCCCTGCCGTTTTTATAGTACCAGTAGCCAAGGCCGTGAAAACGGCCCTCACGAAACTCTCCCCGGTAGCGGCTGCCGTTAAAAAAGGTCATAACTCCCCAGCCATGCTCTTTCTCATCCTTGACCTGTCCCACGTAGGTACTGCCGCTGGGATAGCGTACTTTTTTTAATGAGGCGAGAAATGCCGCAGCCTTAGCGTTTCCTTTTTTTCGGGCCACGTCAAGGGGTGTTTCTCCCGCGGCGTTGCGGGCATGAAAATCAAGACCCTTTTCAACAAGGTCCATGATGGCGGGAATATCGTTTCGCGCCGCGGCATCATGGAGTGTCTCTTTCCCCTGGACGTAATTTTCAGCGGCAGTGACGGCAATAACAGAAACAAGGGCTGATATTATGAATAATGTCGTGATTTTAGACTTCATCATCATTTACCTGTGCCTCGTCACTGTGGAGAAGTTCACGCAATTCAGGCAGGTCATCGCAGATGAAACCGTTCACCCCCGCAACCCGGAGTCTTTTGATCTCTTTCGCGGTTTTAACATTCCAGATATAAACGGCAATACCCCGCTTGCGCACCTCTTTGATGAGTGTCCTGTTTCCCACATACGAGGGCCCGATTGCTTCAGGTATACAGAGGGCGTCAGCTGCAAATTTTTTCCTGGTAAAAAGCAGCCCGGATCTGAAAAGAAAATACAGGCCAACAATACCAAGTGATGAAAAGGTGGTGGCAAGTGAGGGAAGCAGCCTTCGCGTCTCCTTTACCGGTTTTCCCGCAATAGAAGAGACCATAGTCCTGTCAACAGCATCGAGTTCAATGACCAGGTCTGTGACCTCACGGGCGATTAAAGAAGAATCTGCATCGAGGTTCAGGACAAATTTTTCATCAGGAAATGAAAGCAGAATCTCCCTGAGGGTACCGTAGCGTTCACCCTTCCCTCTCAGGGGAAAGGATGTCCCTTTTTTATCGGGGAAGTAATATCCCGCGTCAATATCAGACAGTTCTTCTGCCTTAACGGTGAATACAGGAACTTCCCTGCCGTCGGAAAAAACTACGTCTTTTCCCGGTATAACAACGGGCACGGCGTCAGCCGTAAGCCTCACGGAAAGGAAAAGTGCCTCTGCCCCGGCGGCTAAGGAATCCGCAAGGGTAGACAATGCTCCCGGAACTCTTTCCGGGAGCCCGCCATTGTTAGCAATCACTACAGGAGGGGGAGAAAAGAACTCTTTCATGACTCAGTCGTTTACCTCGTCGTTTTTCCGGGACGGCAGATGTCATTTTTGCTCTTTTTGCGAATCCGGGCCCCGAAAATATTTTTCTGGATAATTACTGACTTTTTTTATTGATTTTCATATAAAATCAGGTATAATGCTCACGTAAAGCCGGTATGAATATCAGTAATAAAAATACCGTCTATAAATCAAGGATAATATTATGGCAAAAGCAACACAACTGGTTAAAGCATATCTTTCTGAGGACATCCCCCCTGACGGAGCCTTCATTATCAGCGGTTTTTTTGAAGGGTCCCAGTATGCAATCTACGAAGTGACTGCCTATAGAAATGTCAAAGATATCTTCAGGGACAAAAGCGGCATTATATTCAAGACCGACGGCAACCGGACACACCTCCTGGTTGAGCCAGCCACCTATCCCCAGAAACATATTGAGCCGGTTAACCGTGAAGAGGGAAGAGCCATCCCCTACCGATTCAACGAGGTCGAAATCATCAGTGGCAAAAAAAGTGAAAAAATCATGATCCCCACAGAACCTAAAATGCTTTACAGTTCTTTCACTATACTGGAACACCAGAAAGACAGCTTTGCATTTCTCTTCTATCCTACAAAAGATGTTTACGTGGCCATGAGAAAATTCATCGCGGACAGCCTTTACAATGACTGTAATCTCACCCGGAAAGGGGCCATGGAAGCAGGGGAAAAGCTCCTTGCGACGATAAAAAAATTCTCCATATGGCAGGGCTGACTCCTGAGACAAAACCCTGGCAGTTCCCGGAAATTCAAATTTGATGTTGACAAAAAAACCTCACTGGAAAATATTAAATTTCTCACCGGCAAATTTCCGGCAAATTACATCAATTGAGAGGTTCGATTAACCCCGCTATGACATCCGACAGTTCTGACCCTGGCAGTAGTAATCTGGTTCAGCGCTTCAAAAGCCTCTTCTCCACCAGCAAAACCAAAAATGGAGAAAAAAAGTATAACTCCCGTGACTACGAAAAACTGGACCTGCCCCGGCAGGACATGATTCGTGGAATATTCGAGCTTTCAGACCAGAATGCCCGGGAAATCATGATCCCCCGCGTGGATATCATCGCCCTTGATTCAGAGATCGAACTGCAGCCCCTGGTAAAACGTGTCTACGAGGCAGGGCACTCTCGCCTGCCTGTTTTCGAAGAAACCATCGATAATATCGTGGGCGTACTCTATGCCAAGGATCTTCTGAAAATCCTTATCGATAAACCCGCCCGGGGAAAAAAATTCAACATCAAGAAACTTCTCCATGATCCCTATTTCGTACCGGAAACAATGCCTCTTGACGAGCTCCTCTTTGAATTCAAAAAACGCAAGCTCCATATAGCCATTGTTGTCGATGAGTATGGCGGTGTCGCGGGAGTTGTCACCATGGAGGATATCCTCGAAGAAATCGTCGGGGAAATCGAAGACGAATTCGACAGTGATTCGCTTCCGGAAATACAGCGGGTAAACCAGAACACTTTCGAGGTTGACCCCCGCCTGCCTCTTTCTGATTTTAACGAAGCCTTTAACATTGAACTCCCCAGTGATGACTTTGACACCATCGGTGGATATGTTTTCGATATCTTCGGCAAGGTGCCGGAAAAAGACGAAGAGGTAATACAAAAAGGCCTCGCCTACAAGATTAAGGATATACAGGGAACGGTCATAAACCGCATTGTTGTAAAAAAAGTCCGGAAAGCCAGGTAAAATGTCTCTTCTCCGTGGCAGCGGTATTGTTCTCTCATCAACAGGTTTCGGTGAGGCTGATGTCATCAGCAGGGTTCTGACTCGGGAGCACGGTAAAATCTCCATCGTATTCAAGGGAATCAGAAAGAGCAGGTCCCGCCCCCGCAGCTCCACTGAGCCTGGTTCATTTATCAGCCTCGATTTTTACCGCCGCCAGGGGGCAGAAAGCGGCACGGCACGGGAAATATCACTTAAAAAATTCCACTCCCGCCTGAGAGAGAACTACCGGCTCATTATTATTCTTTCTTTCATGCTGGAAGTGGCAGAACGCACCACGGGATTCGATACCCCTGATGAAGAGCTTTTTTCACTCCTCGCTTCAGGGATCATGGCACTGGAAGAGACAGACTTCCCCCTGCATCTCCTGGTGTTCTACCTTTTACACTTTCTGCGGTTACAGGGAATTCTCCCTTCCCTGGAGAAATGCCGCTCCTGCGGCAGCAGTGACTTCCAGCAATTCACCCTTGACCTTGAGGGCCTCGAGATTCTCTGCCGGGACTGTTCACAGGCCCATGAACACCTTCTTCACAGGGATCATATCGACTTCATCACCCGCTGCCTCTCATGCAAGTTCACAGACATCGACGTAAAGCCCTGGCCCGAAGTCGATATTTCACACCTCGCCTATTACTTTACCCTCTTTCTCGAGCACTACTTTACCATTTCACTCCGGTCAAAGACCCTTCTGTTTCAGGCCTTGCGTGATTCATCATGAAACGCGGCCTCGCGCCGGGTCCACCTGGAGAAGGCGGCTGCTGTGAAGAATCTTCCCGTCACGAACAACCATTTCAGGGCTGCGCAGGGCGCGGATATCCTTAAGGGGATTTTGCCTGTAAGCCACAAAGTCCGCGCATTTGCCTTTTTCCAGCGTTCCCACGCGATCACTGATACCGGCGATGCGGGCGTTGTTGATAGTGGCGCACTGCAAAATTTCGCGGTTCGAGAAACCGATGCGTGAATAAATCTCAAACTCGCGGTAGAGGCCGCCAAAATAACTGAAGGGCATGCCCGCGTCAATGGCGCAGCCGATGAGAATACCGGCATCACGCATCTTGAGCAGGTTCGCCCGCCCGTGTTTGATCATGCCGAAATAGAGATCAGGGTTAACAAGAAACTTTTTGTTTTCCCAGAGTTTATCCCGCCCCAGGGTTTTATAATATTTCAGGAAGTCAACATTCTGCCGGTGCAGATCAGGGTTGCAGTGCCGGCGGGCCTCATTTTTCAGGTAATTTCTTCTGATTTTTATTTCGTTCATGGTAAAGTCATCGCGGTAGCGGGAAGGCAGGGTATCGTAAGCCTCTTCCATCAGGTAGGCCTGCCCCACCGTCATGGTGGGAACGATACCAATTTTCTTTTTTGCCATCAGTGAAACGTCCGCGTCTGAAAGGGTGGCGTCGGAGACAATATGTTCCAGGGTATGCAGGGGATACTGGATAGCACGGTCAAAGCCCCATTTACGGTGACAGTGTGCTGATACGGGAAGTCCCTTCTTTTCACCATAGCCGAAGATGATCTTCAACTGCTCGTCACTGTAGACGGCAATGTCCTTTTTGCGGCAGAAGACAGACTTGTTGTCAACAGTGATCTTCAAAAAAGAGGCCCCCTCTGCGTTTTCCCGGATCACCTCTTTCAATTCGTCGGTGTCTTCGAAGTTGGTCATAACCATGCCGATGAAAAGTGACGCTGGTTTGGCAAAGACATTAATATCTGACGGGTCAGAATCCGGGTGCCCCCCCTTGATATTCAGTATAGAATTACAGTAGATGACACGGGGCCCCTTGAGATTTCCCTTTTCGATATCTTTGATAAATCCATGAAGTGACCCGGGAAAGGCGCCAACGTCACGCACCGTGGTGATGCCCGACTCGATGCAGAGTTCATAGTGACGCCGCTGCTGGGCCGTATGCTTGAAGATATCAGTGAGGCTGAATGAAAATACCGGAGAAATCGTGGTATGGCAGTGGGTGTCAATCAGTCCCGGTATGATCCATGCCCCTTTCATGTCAACAGTTGTCACCCCCGGTGGAGTCTTGCCAGCAGGTGTAATAGCGGCAATCCTTCCCTTTATGGTACTGATGGTCTGTTTTTCTGCAACTTTGCCGGTCTGGACATCAATGACATTACAGTTGGTAAAGGCCACGGTATCTTTATAGACAATCTCCGGCACATTTTTCAGGTTCGCGCTGCTGCATCCCGTTGCCTGTGGAAGCATCAATGCCGCGCCGGCAATGCCGCTGTAGCAGTAGACCCCCTTGGTCACAACAGAAACATCCGCATGGGCAGCTTCGCCCTCCCAG
>CAZHNW010000071.1:0-23578 GCA_964534225.1 uncultured Leptospirales bacterium
TTTGAGATTAATAGCATTTTTTTATTTTTACCCATTTCTATGGGACAGCAGTGACATAATGTAATAACTCTCTTTGCCGGAGGCCCCTGTGACCAGAATCATCATTTTCTTTCTCACGTTACTCCTCGCATCAGTTTCAGCCTTTGCCGCTGACCCTGACGCGCCTGATCCCCGGGAACAAGCACCGGAGAAACCAATGGTTGAAGACACCTTTGAGCCACCCATGGTCCGTTCCGCAGCGGGACCCGATGATTCTTTTCTGAACAAAATGCAGGGCACCAAAAAAACCGAAGCAAAAAAAGACTACCCCATGATAAATATTAAGGTCGGCTCCGGTGACGGCGCAGGTTCTGTCTCATCAGAACCGGTAAGTGGCGATATGTATGTAAATGAAAAATTTGAACTCCAGGCTGAAGCCTACCGCGGGTGCAAAGAAAAGATAACCACTGTCTACCCCACCCACAGGGTAAAGGTCCTCTATGTAGTTGACGACCACGGCGGCGCCCACGGGGGAAAAGACTTCTGGGTAAAGGTCAAAACCAGCAACGGCCGGGAGGGCTTTATTCCGGGAAAATATCTTCAAAAAGACCGCCCCCTCATAGTCTTTTCCGCACCGCGTCCCTCAACGATTGAACCGAAAAAAATGTATGTTACCGCCTCATCCCTGAACCTGCGGCAGAGGCCTGACCGCAATGCCTACTCCTACATGAGACTGTCACGGGGCAGCCAGGTTCTCCTGCAAAAATACGACGACAGGGATGACTATATCGACGGACGCGTTGCCAAATGGGCATACGTTGAATATTATTATCCAGGGTCAGGGTATACCTACCGGGGCTGGGTCTTTTCCGCTTATCTTTCCTCATCACGCTACAAGCGCGCCGAAGACACCTCAAAAGAAGACCCGAAACATATCTACTCCGGCACCCATAAATATATAAAATCAAAAATCCTTCATATTCGTGACGAGCCGAGCAAATTCGGCACCATCATTGCCACCTTCCCTCACGGGACCCGCGTGAGCATAGAAGAGCGTCAGAATATTCCCGTCAGCATAATGGGAATCAAGTCAATCTGGGTAAAAGTTTCAACAGGACGCGTCAGCGGATGGGTCTATGGCGGTTTTCTCAGCGACTACCGCAGCGCCTACATTAAGCACGACTTTATCGACCGTCCCCTCCGCTATCCCCTCACCAATGGCAGGGGGCGCGTCTCCAGCCCCTACGGCATCAGGGTACACCCCATCAGCAAGGTGAAACATATGCATTCCGGTATTGATTTTGCCATAGCAGGGGGAAGTCCAATCCTTGCGGCAGGTGACGGCAGGGTTAAAATGATAAAAAATTATGGCCGCAGGGGATACGGGAAACTGGTTGTCATCGAGCACCCCAGCGGTCTCTACACGTACTATGCCCACCAGAGAGTCATCAAGGTACGCCAGGGACAGAGTGTGAAATCAGGGGATGTCATCGGCCTGGTGGGAACCACCGGCGCCTCAACCGGAAACCACCTCCATTTTGAGGTGAGAACCGGCTATTGGAAGGCCACGAAAAATCCTGTTAACTACATCCCGGTCAACACGGCACGATAAAATAGAAAATTCATATGGACGGAATCATGCGATCATTTCTCTCATCTCTTTCATTTTCACTTCTCATCTTTTTCCTTGTTTCTCCCCTTGCGGCGGAATCACAGGAAGACCTCTACAAGGCCATTAAATGGAATTCCCTGACGCGGGTCAAAAAGGCCATGGCATCCGGGGCTGACATCAACGAAAAAAACGAAAAGGGACAGACTCCCCTGATGCTGGCGGCAGAACGGAGCAGTTATACCCTCTTCAAGTATATACTCGATAAGGGTGCCGACACTGAATTGCGCGACCATGAAGGAAACAGCGTCGCCCATTACGCAGCGGCGTGCAAAAGTAAATATGTCGTTAAGTACGCCCTGCAGAAAAAAATTGACTTCGAGACCCTGAACCGCGCGGGAGAAACGCCCCTCATTGTCTCCGTCAGAAAGGCGCGCTATACCAGCATGTACTACATCATGAAAAGCGGCGTCAACATGGAGGCCACCGACAGCCAGGGCAGAACAGCACTCCTTGCCGCGGGCGAAAAGGGATACAGCGCCTTTATCACCGCGCTCATCAAGGCAGGGGCAAACATGAAAGCACGAGATCGTCAGGGAAACAATCTTCTCCACCTGGCAACGGGTAAAAATGACTACAAGACCGTCGCCCTCCTGCTGAAGAAAAACTTCCCCCTCACCGAAAAAAACAGTGAAAAAAAAACAGCCCTGATCATTGCCGCTGAAACGAAGCGCCGCTACATCACTAAAATACTTCTGGCAAAAATTACCGATGCCTCTGACATCGACAGTAGCGGGCGTTCCGCCCTCCACTACATTGCCGGGGGGCCCTATTACTGGCATATCAAATCACTGGTGCAGAAAAAGGCCGCCATCAACCGCCGCGACAACGAGGGCAAAACCCCCCTCCTTATCTCTGTAGAGGCGGGACGATACAGCAACATCAAGGCCCTTATTGCCGCAGGCTCTGACCCGAACCTTGCTGACCGCAGCGGTCTTCTCCCCGTGCATGTGGCATACCAGAAACGCCTTTACACGACAATGAAAATGCTCCTCGAGGCAAAGGCCGGCGCGAACCGTCCACTCCCCGAGGGGAAAACAATGCTCATCGATGCCATCGAAAAAAACCGTAACGCCTTTGCCAAACTTCTCCTTGAAAAAGGGGCCGATGCCAACATGAAATCCCCTGACGGCAACACTCCCCTGGTGATGGCCATTGAAAAAAACCGCTACGCCCTGATCCGCCCCCTCATGCAGGCAGGGGCATCCACCAGCATTTCCGGCGCCTCCGGGGAAAAACCCCTGGTTATCCTTACTACCAAGGGCTATTCACATATGCTCAATGCCATCCTGGAAAAAGGTGGCAATGTCAATGACACAGACAGCAAGGGGAAAAGCCTTCTCTACCTTGCTCACACCATGCTTGTGGAACGATTCAATGAATACCGCGCAAAAATGTTCACCTCTCTCATACGCAAGGGTGCCAATGTCAACATCACCGACGAAGACAACACACCCCTTCTCCTGGTCTATGTCAACCGGGGGCTCACCTTTTACGCGGGCCTTCTTATTGAACATGGCGCGAAACTGTCCGTTACAGACCGCAGCGGTGACGGGCCCATGCACCTGGGAGTAAAATCAAACAGGTATGCCATGGTAAAACTCCTTATCGACAAGAAGGTCCCCCTTTCCTCCGCCGGGAAAGAAGGGAACACTCCTCTGCACTACGCGGTTAAGAAAAAAAACACCGCCATTGTTTCACTTCTCCTGAAGGCGAATGCCAAAACCAATGTTAAAAACAAAGCCGGCTACACACCGGTACATCTCGCGGTACAGCAGCGTGCCATGCCCATCCTGAGAGACCTCATCAAGCATGGGGCCAGCCTCAATATTATCAACGGCTATGGAAATTCCCTCCTCATGGAGGCATGCAAACTTGAAGACTACCAGACCAAAAAAGCGACCCTGGAAATCATCGATACACTTGTCACCGGCGGGGCCAACATCAACCAGAAGAACAGGTACGGCAATACACCCCTCATGTATGCCATCAACCGAAAAAATAACATCCTGGTTAAGCACCTTCTCGAAAAGGGCGCTGACCCGAACCTTACCGACTCTGCGGGCAATACCCCCCTGAAAAAAACCGTGATCAATGCCGTCTACAGCAGCCTGAAAAACGAATCTCTCAGGCAGATCATCTATACCCTGGCAGAACATGGCGCTGATATCAACAGACCCGACAAAGAAGGAACAACCCCCCTCATCGAGGCCTGCACGGGAGGGCTCGACAAAGACACAAACGCCGCCCGGCAGGCGGCTGAGACCCTTCTCGACCTGAATGCCGAAACATCCCTGCGTGACCGCAACGGACAGGATGCCCTTTTCTACGCGCGACAGCAAAACAACAGCAAACTGCAAAAACTTCTCACCATTAACGAAGAGGGACGAGATTCTTCCTACGGGTTTCCTCCCCTTGAACTGAACAGCAAAAAGATCATTGCCTTTGAAAACGGCCCCGGGGGAAATCTCTATCTTCTGCTGCAAAAAGGCTCCTCCGTGGAACTGCAGAAACGGGGCACTGACGGAGGTATCTTCTGGAATAAAAACATTTCCTTCGGCACCGACCTTGCCGTGACAAAAGACCATTTCGTTTATGTCCTTGGTACGCGCCCCGGTACCATTAAGGGTAAAAAAGACCGCCGCTGCAAAGAGGGAGAGAACCTTGTCGTTTCACTGCGCCGCTTCGACTCCCGCGGCAACCGTCAGTGGGAGGAAACAGACGCTCGCTACTACGCCTGCGCAAAGACTAAAGCCCACCAGGTCATTGTCGATGATGAAGGCAACGCCTACGCTGGCATCACCTTCGGTTCACCGGGGTACCAGTATCTCTCATGTTATGCTGCCACAGGAAAAAGAAAATTCAAAGTACGCCGCTACGGCACCTGGGACCGGCTCTTTATGGATGAGAAAGAGACCATTCTTCTTTTTGGGAAGTTTACCCACTTCTACAGCAAAAGGGGTGGGCGCAGATATTCACTGAAGATGGTCCGCCTTCGCGGTTCCCGCGCCTTTGCGGTTGCCGGTTCAGGAAGGAACCAGGTCTTCTTCAACGCCGGAAAATCGAAAAAGGGTTTCTTCCTCGAACGTCTCAGTTACCGTGGCGCCCTCATGTGGCGGCGCTACTACCGTTCAGGGGGAAGTGAAAAGCCCGTTGCCGTTGCCGTGGACAGCCAGCAAAACATCTACGTAACCGGCACTACAACAGGTTCACTCCACGGACAAAAAAATGCCGGGGCAACAGACATCTTTATCATGAAGGTAAACAACGAGGGGAACCGTCTCTGGACACGCACCTGCGGAACATCCGCCGCAGAGAGGGCCAGAACCATTCAGGTCACGAGGAGTGGAGGAATATTTATCACCGGTTTCAGGGGCGCTTCAACTTCCCCCAACAAAAATAAAAACAAAAATTATTTTATCATTAAGTATTCATCACGGGGTGCCCTTTACGGACGCTGATCCCCTTATGTTCTGACACCACTGAAGACCTGCCCCCGTGCGGCGTCAACCGTCACCACTGTCCCGCTCTTGAGAATTGTCGCGGCATTAGCCGCGCCGGTAATGACAGGCATCTCCAGGGCACGGGCCACGATGGCCGCCTTTGAATCCTCACCGTCCTCCTCGGTAATCACCGCCGCAGCATTCTTTATGGCCAGCAGGATATCCTCGGTGCTCTTCTCGATAACCAGGATGTCCCCGGCAGAAAAATATTTTAACTCTTCTTCATCACGCTGCACCACGCAAAGGGTACCCGTGGCGGAGAGGTTATTGGCCCCCTTTCCCTCGAGAAGAACGTCCCCCACGATATGGACCTTCAGGGTATTGGTGGTCCCGCTGATACCGGAAGGCATCCCCCCGGAAATAACCAGAAGATCGCCGCTCTTGACAATGCCCGTTTCCTGGGCCATTATAATAGCCTGTTCGAATATCTCATCAGTGCTGTCTTTCTCATCCGTAAGAACAGGTATCACCCCCCAGGTAATAGCAAGCTGCCGGTAGACGCGCTCACTGATGGTGGTGGCTATAATGGGCGTGGCAGGACGAAATTTGCTAACCTTCCTGGCGGTACTCCCCGACTTTGTCACAGTCACAATAGCGGCTGCCCCCAGGGTATGGGCCGTTTCACAGGTTGCATGACTGATGGCATTGGTGATATTGCGTGTCGGTGGCACACTGAGGGCATTAAAACGCAGGGCATAGTCGATATTTCTCTCTGTTTCCAGGGTGATACGCACCATTGTCTGCACCGCCAGAACCGGGTACTTGCCAATTGAAGTTTCCCCTGATAACATCAGGGCGCTCGTGTTATCATAGATGGCATTGGCAACATCGGTAATCTCAGCCCTGGTAGGGCGGGGATTACGGATCATTGAATCGAGCATCTGCGTGGCCGTAATAGCGGGCTTGCCCGCCACATAGCACTTTCGAATAATCGATTTCTGAATAGCGGGAAGTTCCTCAAAGGGAATCTCAACACCCATGTCGCCCCGGGCAACCATGATACCGTCACTGACCCGGATAATCTCATCAATATTGTTCACCCCGTCACGATTTTCGATCTTTGCAATGATCTTTATCTCCTGACCACCTTCTTCTTCAAGGGCCTTTTTCATATCCTTGATATCACGGGCGGTGCGGACAAAGCTTGCTGCTATAAAATCAAAATTATTCTTAACCCCGAATGAGATGTCCTTCAGGTCCCTTTCGCTGACAAAGGGAAGATTGATGGTAACACCGGGAATATTGAGGCTCTTGTTATTGCTCAGGGGGCCGCCATTGACAACTTCACATTCCACATCTGTTTCCGTTATAGACATCACCTTCATCCCGATAAGGCCGTCATCGAGAAGAATCATATCCCCACGGTGAACATCTCCGGGAAGTCCCTGGTAGGTAACAGAGACTTCCTGCTTTGATCCTTCTACCTCTTTCGTGGTAAACCTGAAGATATCTCCCTTTGCCAGCTCTATCTTCCCTTCACTGAACTGTTTTATCCGTATCTCAGGCCCCTTAGTATCGAGAAGGAGAGCAATGGGTTCCTTCATCTCAACGCTCACCTTACGCACCATGTCCAGCCGGGAAAGATGTTCCTCGTGACTGCCGTGAGAAAAGTTAAAACGGGCAACATTCATACCACTCTCGATAAGGTCTTTCAGTATCGTTTCATCATCAGTAGCAGGGCCGAGGGTACATACAATTTTCGTTTTTCTCATTGGAACCTCTCAGAATACTTTACGTAGTAAAAAAAAGACAATTGCTGAAAGAAAAGACAAAACTCAAGGATTTTTTCTGAAACCGCAAAAGAATCAAACCCTGTAATATGGAAAAAACCCGTGCCTCTTCCTGTTACTTTTTCCGCAGAACCAGTACTGTCAGGTCATCAGTCATTTTTCCTTCACCACCGATAAAGGCAAAAAAATCATTGATGACATGATGAAGGATTGTATCGGCTGAATCTCCCGGGGCGCTGGCGAGGCTGTCAATAACGCGATCCCGTCCAAAGACCTCATCGTCATCATTCCTGTTTTCCTCAAGGCAGTCACTGAAAAGAAAAATCACATCATTGCTTTCCACGTCAAAACTCAGCACCTCGTAAGGGAGTGTAAAAATGGGCACCCCCAGGAAAACGCCTGAAATGGATTCACCGTCTTCACGAACCACAGGCCTGACCCCCCCGGCAGTGCGCAGCAGAATATCTCCATGGGCAGCATTTACATATTCAACCGTGTTCCCCTTAAAACGCATAAGGACCCCTGTCAGGTAATTATCCACATTTTCGAGTTCACCCTGGAGAATGTCGTTGGCAAAAGTAATGACCCTGTCAAGGGGCTTATCGAGCCCCCCCATGAAAGTCCTGAAAAAGGTTGCCTTTGCCAGCATGGTGATAAGGCCTGAGGCAATGCCGTGGCCTGAAACATCAAAAAGGCCTGCACCCCGCAGAATAGTATCACTGACATAGTAGTCATAGAAATCACCCGATACGGCCGCGGCAGGTTTAAAATAACTGGCAACTTCATAGTTTTCTAAACCCGCGGGGTTTACCGGCAGATAACTCTGTTGAACATTGGCGGCCATTGCCATATCCCGCGCCGCGGTTCGATGCGCCGATTCAAGATCCCTGTTGACAGACATCAGGTTTTCATTGGTAGCCTGCAGCTCTTCCATTGCGGCGTTCAGTTCTTCTGTGCGCTCATCCACGATAGTTGAAAGCTCTCGGTTTACTCCTGCCAGCCTTTTTGTAAGCCTTTCCACACTGTGAAAGGCAAAAGAAAATTTTCCCGAGAGGATAACTGTCTGGATAAGGATAAAGGCAACCAGCCCGTAGGGAGAGATATAGGCGCCCGGTATTAAATCATTGTAGAACAAAAAATCGTTTATTACCGCCAGGAGTAAGAGGATAAAGCCGGCCATAAACAGCCGCGCCCCCTGTCTCCTGTCCATGATGGCACGCGCCACGATAATAATAAAATACGCAAACATGAAAATCGCCGCAACTTGAAACCAGGGGTTGATGAAACCATTGACCCGGCTGGGAGTAAAACTGATAAGAACCGCCCCGATAGCCATGATAACGAGAAAAAAATGAACCAGGCGACGATTCACATTACGGGGATAAAGAAAGGCCAGGTAGAGAAGAAAAGCGGACAATCCTAAATAGAGCGACAGATCAAGGATTATTGTCACAAGCCAGTAAGAAAAAGAAGGTATCATCTGCACCAGGAACATTTCACCTGTCAAAAGGGAACGAAGAGAAAGGATGCAGCAGAACAGGGCAAAGTAAAGAGTATAGACTTCCCTGCGGCGGTGCATATAGAGAACAAAATAGTAAATACCGACAAAGAGAAGACAGCCAAAGACAACCATGTCTATGGCGATCCCCTTTTCTCTCATAAGGGAGAGATCATGGACGCCTCCCAGAACAACAACACGCCCGGCCCCTCCAAAACGATTATGGAAATTTGATACACGAAGAAGCAGCCGCACCTCCTCAGTCTTACCACCAAAAACACCTGTCTTCGGCATAAAATGAGGAGTCCCCTCAGACCTTTCCTTTGCGATACGGCCGTCGCTGCAGATTCTCCTGCCATTAACATCACATTCATAGGCGGTGTAGACAGTTAGATTCTTAACAGCAAGGAGTGAATCGGTCCTGTCTATGAGAATACGCAGGTAATAGGTTCCGTAGCCGTAACTTCCCACCTCCCTGCCTTTCACCTCGAATCCATTCCAGAAAGATGGAAGATCAGCCCAGGCATCCGCAGCAGGGGGGGACTTTTTTACATCTTCATCCGTGAGAAACCTCTTCCAGTAAAAGGCCCATTCTCCCTTGAGTTCAACGGGGCCGTCACGATCAGGGTCCCACCCCCGCAGGTCAAGAATTCCCTTCTCCGCCCTGGGTGCGGCGGAAAGTCCCGCGAAACATCCCGGGAGGCAAAAAAAGCCTGCCAGAAAAACAATAAATAATATTTTCTTTTGCATTCCCTGTATCAGTCAGCCCCTTTTTGTATCAGGGAAGACCCCTGACAGAAAGGTCCTTGTCAAAGAAAATAACAATATCGTAAGTAATCTCCTTCTTTCCGTGAGGAGGAATTATAATTTTCCAATGGCGCATTCCCCGCTGGTAATCCGTGGACTTTTTAAATTCTTCATCGAGAGTAAATGGCACAGAGAGTTTCTTCACCTCCACTCGAATCTTCTTGTTACGTGAAACGGGTATCCTGTCGCGAATCATTATTTCATGTTTTTCCGGCATCTGGTTTTCAATGACGAGGCGGTACCGATAGAGCATTCGTTTATCTCCCCCGAAGACTCCTGCGGTATCTTCGAACTTTTTCATCAACTCCTTTTTGGCCGTAATACGCTGCTCCATACCGAGAACAAGATCCCTCTCCTGCCCCATGGGAGTAAAGGGAATAGCAACCTTTCCCATAAACTCGTTCTCAAGAAAAATCTGTCCCTCTCCTGAAAGCCAGGGAAGCTTTGTCGCGTTTCTGGTACGCACTCTCAGAAAAGCATTTCGGACCCTGGCGGGAATTACCTCGTAGTAAAAATGGGCCTTTTCAGCGCCACGAATGGTAAAATCACGGAGAAATTTTTTCTGATACTTGTTCGATGAAAGAATGTTCTGCCGCAGGGGCATGGCAATATCGATATAGGCCCCTTTCTTCTCTATGCGTGTCTGTGGAACAGGGGGACGTTTTTTGCCCGACTTGCTGAAATCCGCCATACCGGCGGCACCCTCGATCCTCCTGGCCTCCTTTTTCATTTTATATGAATATTTCCGATAGCCCCTTCTCCCGGAAATATCGAGATAGCGGGGATAGAGACGCGGCGGGCTTATTGAATTGATGGGTGACCCGGTAGAAAGGGAAAGAGAAATATTGGCCCAGTCCTCTCCTGTATTCTGATAAATACTGGAATAGACCACCAGGTCAATGGATTGTTTCTCCCTGCTGGCACGTACATCATAGAGCATCTTCCAGTAGGTGTTGGGAATAACATAGCTGATACTGAGAGGGACCTTTTGAGCTTCCTGTGAAAAAATGGAAATGATAAAACGCTTTTCAATATCAATCTTTCCCGTAGCAGTGGTAAGAAGTTTCCGCCGCCGCGCATACTTGCTGGTCAGATCCTCGAACTGCTGTA
Organism: uncultured Leptospirales bacterium; assembly: GCA_964534225.1. Classification (GTDB taxonomy): domain Bacteria; phylum Spirochaetota; class UBA4802; order UBA4802; family UBA5550; genus CAZHNW01. Next base: position 10,297 of record CAZHNW010000071.1, read on the forward strand.
CCGCCATGTTGGAACGGTTGGTAAGAACCGCACGGTTCAAAGACTGGTAGGTATGAAAATAACTGTACCCGGCAACCTGGGAAAGTTCGAATTCCCATTTCTGAATTTTCTTCCCGATATTCTCTCTCTTCTTTTCAATGGTCCTCTTGCGCGCCAGGAGAAATTTCTTTTTATTTGCCACATAAGAGAGGGTATTGTCCCACACCTTTACCTGGGGAATCCTGGTTGCCAGTTCACGGGCAACGGTCTGGTTGGTAAAGGTCAGTATGGAATCGAGAAATTTCTGCTGGGAACGAATGTTCTTCAGCTCATCGAGAAGCTCCTGGTCATTCTCCCTCAGGGCTTCCAGCTTTTTTTCAATGGCGAGAATTTTTTTCTGACGTTTCTTGACAAGGGCCTTTTTCTCCACTTCCATAGAGAGAATCTTGCCGGGATATTTTTTCGGCAGGCTTCCCTTCACTGACCAGTCATAGAGAAGTTTAGGCAGTCCCGTAATGACAACGGAGTTACTTCCTTTTTTGAGAACAACCCGTGTCTTCCGGGTAATCTTTGCCTGGTTCTGGTAGAGCTTGACTGAGACGATTTCACTCTCATAGGTCTTTTCTACCCCCGCGGCAGGGAAAAAAGAAAAAACCGTACCGGCAATGAGAACAAGCAGTGTGAGTTTACGCCGCAGCATGGCAACCTCCCGGGAAACCCCTGATAATCAGATTAACTTTCAGTACGAAAGGACTGTTCCTGCATAAAAATAACGGGAACACAGGCTTGATTCTGTCACCATTGCGGCAACCTGTCAAACTAATTAATACGCCCTACAGCCAGGTTATCAAGAACAATGGCGGAAAGCTCCCGTGCCGCACCGCCCCCGCTGCCGCGCATTACAAATGTCACCATCAAAAAAGTTCTCTTTTTCATAGTAAAAAAAATAACATTCCACCCGTGGGTCCGGTACCTCTCCCCGGCAAAGGTCGCCGTGCCTGTTTTCCCCCCGGTGACATCAATTGTACTGTTCCGCGTTACCAGTTTCTTCAGGGTACCTTCCTGCACCACCCCTGAAAGACACCGGCGAAGAAACTGTTGTGTTTCCACGGGGATTTTTCGTCCCTTTTCATGCGGGGAAGTTAAAAGCCTCCGGTAGAGGCGTGCCACCTGCAGGGGGGAGAGGAGCAGAAGCCCTCCCTCGCCGATAACAGAAGCCTGTTTCCTAAAGGAAGTTACCACACCCCTTTTCCCGCCGGGTGACTGCTCATGCCATCTTTTCGCGCAGGCATCAAGGCCCCAGAAGGCGGCAACCTCATCGGCCAGTTCAGGATCACGCCCCGCTGCTGAGAGAAACCAGGTGTTGCAGCTTTTGACCAGGGCCCTTTGCAGATCACATTCCCCGTGGCCGCGGCGCAGGGAGCACCTGAAATACATCCTCTTTTTTTTATCGCGGGGAAGATTAAAAACCTGCGGGTCCAGGGGGGTAAGTCTCCCCCGGGGGGGATAGTACCTGCCCCGGCAGGTATACACAATACCGGAACACCCCTGCATGTGCAATACTGCCGCGGCAAAGACCTTTGCCAGGGACCCCGGGGGGAATCCCCTTTCGCGAACACACCTTTCATTGTAGATATAAATGGAATCGCCGGAAAGACCGTCGAGAACAACAACCCCTGCCTCTCCCCTTTTTTTTACAAAGGAATCTATGCGCCGCTGAAGAATCCATGTATTGGAAAGATGAAACTCTTTTTCACTGACAGCACCACAGAGAAAAGAGAAAAGGAGTAACAGAATAAAAAAAGAAAAACGTCTCCTCTTTGAACAAGCTTTCTCCTTTCCCGTATTCTGTGAAGAATTCACCGTGAAGAAGCCTCCACGTGACACCCAGAAGACTCTTGGCGGCGGAGAATCTGCAGTATTTCCCTGACAAAGGCACATTCGCACTCAGCGGGACAGGGATCAAGATTGTTCTGGTGAAGGCAGTAGCCGGGACAGTCCTCTGATCCCGTCATGCGCTGATGGTAAAGGGGGCCGTCATAAAGGTCGACAAAATCACGTACCTGCAGGGCAAGAGATGTCCCGCATGAATGATTGAAAAGAAAAAAACCGAGCCTGGTGCTGTCAAAATTCACCTGGTATCCAATGACTGAGATACCCTCATCATCGAGAAAATCACGCCGGCTCTGCCATTTATATTTGCATTTCGGACACTGCTTGAACATGATAACCGTCACCATAAACAAATCGATCAGTAAAAAGTCCTTTGCAGTACTCTTCACTAAAAACCTGCTTAAAAATAAGCATGATGACGCCGTGATTGTCAAGCATGAATAGTGCCGCAACAGTTATCTTTCTCTTTGTATCAGGTCTTCTCCAGGGCAATCATCAGCTTTTCGGCACTGCGGGTAATATTGACACTGACACCGGTTGTCTTTTCCACCAGGAGAGAATTTTCCTGTGTCGATTTATCCATCTCGATAATGGAATTATTCACCTGTTCAATGCTCTGGCGCTGTTCCCTGCTGGTACTGGCGATATCGGTGATATAGGTATTGACTTCCTTCACGGCACCGGAAAGTTCCCTGATGAGCCCCCCGCTTCTCGTAACAAGTTCCGTGCCCTTTTCAATATTATCAATTGACTCATTGATGTTCGTTTCAATTTCCTTTGCAGCTGAGGATGAACGCTGCGCAAGGTTTCTGACTTCCCCCGCTACAACAGCAAAACCGCGCCCCATCTCACCTGCCCGTGCCGCCTCAACGGAGGCGTTAAGGGCCAGAAGATTTGTCTGAAAAGTAATCTCATTGAGCACCGCCAGTATATTGGTAACCTTTTTGCTTGACTGGTTGATATCATTAATTGAAGAAACAGCATCCTCCACGAGGGCTACACTGTTCTCCGCCATTTCCGCCACCTTGAGGGAAAGCCTTTCAGCGTTCTCTGTGCTGGCGGTATTCTGTTGAATAGAGCTGACCGTCTCTTCGATGACGGCGCTTACTTCCTCGATAGAGGCGGCCTGCGCCGTGGTTCGCTCCGAAAGATTGTTGTTTTCCTCAGCCATATTGAGGGTAAAACCTGAGAGTTCTTCTGAAACCTCCTGGACTGTCTCAAGAACATCCTTAATATTTAAATTTTCTTTTTCTTTCTGGCGCCCCTCTTCAACCTTTTCAAGGGTGACCTTGACAATGGTAAGAAGCAGAAAACAGAGAAGCGAAATAAAAACCAGGGAGGAAGCAAAGCTCGCGATAAGCCCCGCCTGCTCCTTTCCGGAAACCACACCGCTTCGCAGAACCGTGGCCAGGGCAATCGCAAAAATCAGGAACATGGTTACAATGGTAGAAACCCGGGAACAGAAGACGGCACCAATGACTACAAAAATATAGAGATAGTAGAGGCGGTATGAGAGGACCAGGCCATTGTCATAGTGAACAAAAATAATCTGTACCCCCATGGCAAGGAGTGAAACATAAAGGACCAGGTTCGCGGTAAAATTAAAAAACCCCTTTTTCAGGAGATAAAGGCTGATGATTGAATTCACTATGAGTACAACACGCATGGCATTACGTGTGGAAACAACGCGGGACTCGAGAAAAAATGTATTATAGACAGTAATAATGGAAATCAAAATCGCAGCAGCAATGAGAAAATACATTAAAATGCGCGCCTTCTGCTGCAGGTAAAATCCCTCATCTTTGTACTTCGTTAAAAAACCGTTTTCAAATATGGCATTCATGACATCCCCCGGAAAGACATTTTCAATGCCTCTTAGTATACACTATTAGAACGCAACATGCAACCTATATTTTATTGCCCACGCACGGATACTGTTCTCCAGGACAATAAAAAAAGGAATCAGGCCACACCGTCAGCAGCATGGATTATTCAATTGACAGAAAAATATCAGACAGGAAACCTGCATCCATACTGCAGACCTGTTTCACCCGGGAATTATATATTCCAGGTCAAACAGCGGGTCTTTATCCCTGTGCGTGCGGAAGAGGCAGCAGAGTCAGCGGGGCCCCTGGCCCCGATGCCATTACCCCTTCATGTACAGAAAAATGAGAAGAAAAACAGAGGTGAAGGAAATGAAAAAACTCTTCGCATCTTTACCTGTCATAGTGCTGGGAACAGCCATTCTTTATGCCGATACCGGCAGCAAAGATAAAAAACAGTCGCCCCAGGCAGAGACCGGTATGAAAGAGACGACATTCCTTGACCGTTTCAAACAGGCCCCCTATAAACCAGTGTACTATCTCCAGGGGGGCAATGACGCAAAATTCCAAATCGCCTTTAATTACCAGATAATCTCCGGAATCGATCTTTACCTTGGTTACAGCCAGCTCATACTCTGGGACATCTACAGCTATTCGTCCCCCTTTCTCGACTTCAATATGCGCCCGGAATTCTACTACCTGAAAAGAATCAACAACACCTTCCTCGAATCAATCGAGATAGGTCTCTGGGAACATATCTCAAACGGCTATGGAGATGACCGGTCCCGCAGCATTGACATGAGCTATATCAGGCTCAACCACAGAACCCGTTACGGCTCATGGATATTTGCCCTGAAACTGAAAATCTATCTCCTCTACCGCCCCGGCTATTATTCAGAAAAAATCGGCGAATACATGGGATGGTGGAAGACGACGATAAGCATCACGAAAAAATTCAGGCACTACCTTCAACGCCTTGAATTCTATGCAACGGCCTTTCCCGGGGATCGCCTCGGCTATGATTTTACCCGCGGTGCCCAGGAGGCGGGTTTAAAAATACAGTTTCAGCGCTGGGACCCGTACCTCTACATGCAGTTCTACCATGGCAACATGGAGACCATCCTCTACTTCGACAGGATTCATACCGACTTCAGGTTCGGGTTCCTTCTTGAACTCTGAAAAAAGCAGGCCATTACATTATAGACTTTCTTTTTTGTTTTATGCAGGAAGTTACACATGTTCCTGCATAATCCTTTTCGCGGCTGAATAAAAAACCCTTTAGTACCTTTTACTTTTCTAAAATATCGTAACCGGACCTGCACAATTTTTTTCATAATTAATAAAAACCCCGGTAAAGAAGGGGGCACCAATGTCAGACAAAAAGGCCCTTAAAGATGCACAAAAACTGATAAAAAAAAAGCAGGAAGAAATAAAAAAAGGAGAACACACCCGGGACCGTATAGAACAGATCGTTACTCATCTTGAAGATTCCAGTTCCCTTCAGGACTATTTACATCATGTGGACATGCTCAAACAGGAAATAAAAACAATGTCCCCGGTAGAACTTGCCCGCTGGATTATCGACAGGCATGAGCAGTTTATAAGCCGTATTGATTACCAGGTTTCTCATGATTTTCTCAATGGTACACACTACATGGAACGCCACTTTATCCTGGTATACATGATGGAACTCCTCAACCTTTTCAGCTTCCTTGACATAGAAACACTTCCCGAAGAAACAATCGCATATCTTCATAAAAAAAATTATGCGGAACTTCTCTCAATCCTTAATGTTCTCAACTATATATAGAGCATATTACGATAAATATCTCTTTCCCTCGTTAGAGGAATTTATCATAATTCTTGAAAAAATAGGTTTGCCATATAAGGTTTTATATTATAAATTAAACATCATGGAAGTTCCGCAAAAAGCAGGTGACTATACACCATGCTTTTTCTGAACAAACCCATTGCCAGTCACTTTGAGCTACACCGCTTCTTTTTAGAGGCGGTTTTTTTTGCCTCACGCCGCAAAGACCTTTCACGCCCCGAAAATTACCTGTTTAGAAATAAAACTTCTTGTCTCTTCATAGTTTTTTTTCATATATATTATGGTGGTAAGCAAAATAAAAACAATTACAGGCACCCTGATGATTACAAAAGCACTGATAATAGCGGCCGGCAGAGGATCACGACTGGGGGAAAAGACAGAAAAAAGTCCCAAACCCCTGGTAAAATTATTCGGCCTTCCCCTTATCGAAAGAATCATGCAGACAGCAGCGACTGCAGGTATTAATGAATTTTTCATTGTGGTGGGGTACAAAAAAGAAGAAATAATAGACTATTTTAATAAAAAGCCTCTTCCCTTCACTATCACCTGGATTGAAAACGAAGAATGGGAAAAGTCAAACGGGGTTTCTGTTCTCAAGGCCAGGGAATTTCTTAAAAATGACAACTTCCTTCTCATGATGTCTGACCATATATTCGAGGCAAAAACCGTACAGGCCCTTGCTTCATCAGATCTCCTTTTAAAAAAATCTGACCTTGTACTTGCCACGGACAGTCTCTACATGACAAAAAAGGGAATAGACCTTGATGATGCTACAAAAATTTATGAAGAAAAGGGCATTATAACCGATATCGGCAAGGAACTGAAAACATTCAATGCTGTTGATACAGGGCTCTTCCTCTGCAGTCCCGTGATTTTCACTGAACTGGAAAACATCTATAAAAAAAAGGGTAACTGCTCTCTTACTGAAGGGAACAGGGCACTGGCCGGGAAAAAACGCTTCCTTGCCTTTGATATTGGAAAAAATCTCTGGCAGGATATTGACACAGAAGAAGACCTCAAGGTAGCGCAGAAAAAGATTCTGGGCATGGACCACTGAAAATACCAAAAAATACCCGTATCGCTCTTATTGCTGCCTGCCATATATTTAAAGACAGCAACCCAACATAAAACAATTTCGCAAAAAAATACAAAATTTTGCCTGAAAAAAGTTATTGCATTTTTGCCCCCCTCACCTATTGACGTTACTGAATCGACATCTTCCATGGAGAAGAACCATATTGAAAACATTATATAAAAAATTAATTATAAAACTGTCATCTTTTTCATTCCGATATTACCCGGTTATCCTGCTCGCTGTTTTTGCCGTGTCTATCCCGGCATACTTTCAGGTCAAAAAAATAAAACTCGATACCCAGTTGATGCGTCTTTTACCCACTGATAACAGGGCATCAGCATTAACAAAAAAACTGGACAATACCGTCAGTGACGGGGGCCATTTCACAGTTATTCTGGAAGATGAAAATCCGGAAAAGGTTAAAAGTGCCCATAAAGAAATGATCACAAGGCTGCAAAACCTTAAACGGGTGCATTTTCTGGAGTATACATGGCCGGTTGATTATATAGAAAAATACCGCTACCTTCTTGTTCCCTCCGACATGCTTGAAGTAGTCATGGATGAACTGATAGCATGGGAAGCGGAAGTAAGCCCCTTTATTGAAAACCTCAAGTCAAAAGAAGAAAACTACGGAAAAACAGAAGAGCGCAACAATATGGAATCAAGTATTAAGCGCTACGTCAACCTGTCCCGTTATCACCAGACCTCTGACGGCAAAACCATGGGCATACTGGTCCATACAAAGAAAGGCATCAGCAGTTTTGGAGAAACACAAAAACTATACAAAGACCTGAAAAATGAAACAGCCATTGTTAGTAAAAACCACAATGTCTGGATTGGAATCGGCGGCTCTCACAGAAACAAGATGGAGCAGTTCGATACGATACTGGGAGATATTAACACCTCAGGATTCATCGCGGGATCACTGATACTTCTGATTCTCCTGTTTTCCTTCAGGTCTTTGGGGCCAGTCTTTGTTGTCACTATCCCCCTTTTTACCGGTCTTCTCTGGGGATTTTCAATTGTTCCCGTATTTCTTGAGGGCCTTAACCTGATAACCGCTTTCCTGGTACTGATCATATTCGGACTTGGTATTGATTATTCGATCCACATCGTCAAAAGATTTATTCTGGAATTGACCGGTAATGAACCTGAAAAGGCCCTTATTAAAACATACCTTTCAACGGGAATTTCAGTTATCTATTCAGCCCTGACCACGGCCCTTGCCCTTTTTATTCTGGCCCTCTCTGATTTTCGGGGATTTTCTGAATTCGGGTTTATCTCATCAACGTCTCTCATTATTGTCATGCTTTCCATGTTTATTGTGCTTCCTGCGGTTATCGCCCTGGGATATCGTTTACATCTCTTAAAACCAAAAGAGCTGGTTCACCACTGGTCTATAGGGGCATATAAAAGTGTAGCGGTAATCTTTTTTATCCTGACACTTGTCGGACTTGCTCTTTCTTCATTTAATCTTAAATTTAATTACAGCATGCGGGAAATACTTGATGGCAGACCATCAAATTCTACATATGAAAAAACAAAAGAAAAACAGAGAAAAATATATTCATCGTCAATGTCCCCGGGGGCAGTATACGTAATACCCAGTCTCGAAATTCTGGATAAGTCACTCAAGGTAATTGAAGATGCAAAAACAAAAAACAGGTCAACAACCCTCCTTGGACGCGTGCGCAGTGTAAGAACCTATGGCCCGGGTGAAAATGAAATACAAAAACGGCTTGGGCTTATCAAGGAAATACAGGAACAACTCAGCGGGAGATGGACGCGCAGAGTTAAAGATAAGGACAAAAAAGACTTAATTGAAAATTTTAAAAAATGGTCAATACCAGCCTGCCGCCCGTCAATGAAGGATATCCCCCCGCTTCTGACAAAATCCTATATGGCAAAAGACGATTCGGGTCAATATATAATGACCATACACCCCTATGCGGACAGAAAAGACGGCGAAAAGGCCATGGGGTTTACCCGTGAACTATACGATTTAAAACTTCCCCAAAACGCTAAAGGGCCCGTAGGCGAAACCATAATCCTTGCCGAAATCATATGGCTTGTACAGAGCGAACTGGGCTGGCTTATTGCAGCGACTCTCCTGGGGGTTTTTCTCCTGATACTGGCAAACCAGCGATCGTTTAAAGAAACCCTGATAGTTCTTCTTCCCCTGATCTCCGGGATGATTATAACCTTCGGTATTATGGCCCTCTTTAATATAAAGCTAAACTTCTTTAATGTTGTTGTCATACCGGCCCTTCTCGGTATGGGCGTTGATGACGGGGTCCACTACTTCAGACGATGGAAAGAACTTGATGGAGATACAGACGCTGCCCAGAAAGAGCTCTTTGAACCCCTCACGATTACAACCATTACCACCATGCTGGGATATTCAGGAATGATGTTTGCTCACCATAATGGCATTCAGTCAATAGGTATCTTTGCCTGTATTGGCTTAAGTGTTATATGGATGACATCACTTTTTCTGCTTCCTGGATTTTTAAAATTTTTAGGAAATTCAAAAAAGAGGAGCACTAAAAAGTCAGGTTTTAAACGACTTTTACTGCTTTCCCGTAAAAACATGCTGTAAAAAATCATTTAGTATCTTAACAGACAACTTTTCATATTTTTGGATCCGAAATGTAATATCTATTACCATCTTTTAAGCATACATGCTTTACAATGTCTGTCAAAACATGAAACGCACGAAACTCATTCAATTTTTTTCTTTCTCCCGCATTATTATACTGGATATCTTTCCCTGAGGCATATCTAACTCTGCAACACAGGTTTTAGACTAAAATAATTACTTGATTTTTTTAATTTCACAGTCATTCTGGATAAATACAAACGATAAATCAGTCATAGATTCATATACTCAGAATTTTTCATTCTTTTTGAGACAAAACACAAAATTTCATTACTAACTGATAACCATAAACTAGAAAGCATACTATAATAAAAATAGAGGAAAATATGAATAAAATAACACTACTCGACTGTACCTTAAGAGACGGCGGATATGTAAATGACTGGCATTTTGGAAACAGTACAGCAAATTGCATATTTGACCGCCTGACAAGTGCAAACGTTGATATCATAGAAGTAGGCTTCATCGATGAACGGCAGCCCTTCAATATTGAGTGTACCATTCAACCCGATTCAAAATCTTTCAATTCAGTTCTATCACATATAGTAAACAGGCCCCCCTTGGTTCTTGCAATGATTGATTACGGGACATGCAGTATTGACAGAATCTGCCCCTGTGAGCAATCCACTTTAGACGGAATACGGTTAATTTTCAAAAAACCAAATATTCATAAAGCCATTGCTTATGCAAAACAATTGATGGGAAAGGGATACATGGTATGTCTTCAATTGGTTTCTACCACTTCTTACAGTGACAGGGATATACTGAATTTCACAGATGAGGCAAACAAAATCAAGCCCTATGCCATCTCAATAGTTGACACCTATGGGCTTATGCACAAAGAGGATCTGCTCCACTACTTTAAATTACTTGACTATAACCTTTCTCCGGAAATAATACTTGGATATCACTCACACAACAATTTTCAACTCGCCTATGCCAACACCATAGAAATGATTGCACAGAAAACAGAAAGAGAGGTTCTTGTCGACGGCACGTTATACGGCATGGGAAAAAGCGCAGGCAATGCCCCGACAGAACTGATAGCGATGCACCTGAACGAAAACTATAATGGAAATTATGATTTAAATCAGCTAATGGAGATTATCGATACAAACATATTAAGCATTTATCGGGAAAAATACTGGGGATACTCAATGCTTTACTATTTATCCGCAGCAAATGACTGCCATCCAAACTATATTAACTATCTCCTCAATAAAAAAACATTATCAATCACGGATATAAATGAAATAATAAAAACAATGGACCCTCAACATAAACTCGATTATGACAGCAGGTATATAGAAGACCTCTATTATCATTACCAGAAAAGATATTCCCTCTATAACGAATCACACTCAGAGCTGGAAAAGGTGTTTGAAAATAAAAATATTCTGCTGTTAGGCCCCGGACATTCGATAAAAGATCATTACAATGATATTACCGAAAAAATTGAAAGCAACGATCTGACGATAATTTCTGTCAACTGCCTTCCTGACAACTATCCCGTTAACTATGTATTTTTAAATAACTCAAAAAGATACAGCCTTATATTATCACAATTAAAAAGCAGGGGAAATGTTGAAATAATTGCAACATCAAATATATCCAGTATAGATACCCCTTTTAACTATGTATTAGACTACGAATCTCATCTAGTTGGAGACAGCATAATCAGAGACAATGCATTGATAATGTTTCTAAATTTTATTAAAAATGCAAAGACTAATAAATTATTCCTGGCCGGATTTGATGGATTATCACCCAATACAGCAGAAAACTATTATGATGAAATTTTAACTGTCGATTTTGATGAAAAATGGATGGAACAGACAAACGAAGCAATTTCTGAAAAGTTGCCTGAATATGAAAAAATGATTGAGATGGAATTCATCACAGAATCTCTCTATGATATCAAAATGTCGAACCAGGTAAAAAAATGAAAGTCTTGATAACCGGTGGAAGCCGGGGGATAGGAAAGGCTGTAGGTGAAATTTTCGCAAAAAATGGATACGAAATATTTAGCCCAACAAGGTCAGAACTCAACTTAAACTCTGCTGAATCAGTAGAAAATTTTCTAAAAAAATACGAGGATATTTCTTTTGATTCGGTTATTAACAATGCGGGTATAAATGAAACAAATATAATCGAAAATATTTCTGACGAAGAATTTTTAAAGACACTGACAGTTAACCTGATTTCGCCTGTAAGGCTGTTGCGCGGCCTTGTCCCGGGAATAAAACAAAGCAATGCGGGCAGAATCGTCAATATTGGTTCTATCTGGGCCGTGGTTTCAAAGGAAGGACGTTCTTCATATTCAGCGTCCAAAAATGCCCTCTACGGGATAACCAACACTCTCGCCCTGGAACTATCCCCCTTCGGGGTGCTCGTCAATATGGTCTGCCCTGGATACACTCAGACCGAGCTGACCAGACAAAATAATTCTCCTGAGCAGATTCTCGAAATAAGCAGGAAAATACCGCTTAAAAGAATGGCTGAACCATCTGAAATTGCAGAATTTATTTATTATATAGGTTCAGCTAAAAACACATATATAACCGGACAAAAACTGGTAATAGACGGAGGATACTGCATACAATGATTATACATTCGGCTTTGAAGAACTATGCCATAACTTTCGAAAAAGATTATTCATTCGTTGATGATCTGCTCGCAATGGAAAATTCATTTTTCGTTATAGATAAAAACCTCTACAACTTTTACGAAAACCTGTTCAGCAACATTCAAAAAGAGAGATTACTTATCGTTGAAGCAAATGAAGAAAACAAGGTAATTGAAACAGCACTTACAATATGCAGCAGCATGATAAAACTGGAGGCTAAAAGAAACGCAAACCTGATATCATTTGGCGGGGGAATCATTCAGGACATTACAGGCTTTGCAGCCAATATACTCTACAGAGGAATCAACTGGTACTTTGTTCCCACAACCCTGCTTGCTGCCTGCGACAGCTGTATTGGCGGCAAAACTTCCCTGAATTATCAATCATATAAAAATCTTCTTGGCACCTTTTTCCCTCCTGATAAAATTTATATAAATACATCCTTTTTCAAGACCCTCACCCAGATGGATTATATGAGCGGACTTGGAGAGGTCGTAAAATTTAATATTATGTCAGGCCTCAGCGGCATTGAAAAGCTGGAAAATAATATCGATAACCTTTTGCAGAAAGATGAAACAGTCATAATAAATTTCGTAAAGACAGCCCTGGAATATAAAAAGAATTTCATCGAAGAAGATGAATTTGACAAAGGTGCAAGAGTTATGTTGAATTTTGCCCATACCTTCGGACATGCCTATGAAAAAACCAGCGGTTACGGCATACCTCACGGCACAGCGGTGGCTCTCGGAATGTTAACCGCCAGTTTTATTTCTGTGCTTCGCGGAAAAATGAAGCCTGAGACAGAAGAGCGGATCAGAGCCATTATCTCCCGAATAACAGGCATGCCGGTAAAAAAGGATTGGTTTGAAAGAGACAGCATCATTAATGCAATAAAAAAGGACAAAAAGCAGACAGGCAATCAACTCTCCGCCATATTGATGAATGACGCCTTTGAACTCGAAATTATAAAAAATTTAGAAACAGAGGAAGTTGAATCAGCCATATCACGTCTTATCATCTCACTGAATATTGAAAACAGCTGAGACCAGCACCATATTCACTTTTTTATTATAAGGACCAGTACATCATGGAAATGATTGAACTCGCAAAAAATTTTAAAAACAATCTTGCAACAGGCAATTATCAGTTTGGACTATTCCTAAAAAGCGCAGATCCCATGTTTGTGGAAGTCGCAGGACTGGCTGGCTTCAACCATGTAATACTGGACACGGAACATGGTCCAACAGATATTGAACACCAGCAAAATAATGTGCGAGCTGCCATACTCCGGGGGACTCTCCCCATTATCAGGATTGCCGAACTCAATGAAAATGTTATCGGAAAAGCACTCGATATTGGCGCCGGAGGTGTTCAAATCCCTCAGATAAAAAGTGCC
>CAZHNW010000072.1:0-7734 GCA_964534225.1 uncultured Leptospirales bacterium
CCAGAGCGGTGAGAGCGATGATGGGGACGATAAAAGCCACTACCGCTGGTCCTGTACTGACTTCTTCTCTTTCCTTGGCGTGTATTTTCATGATACGCCCGATCCTTTCAGGTTTTCCCTTTGTTGAATTCAGTACCTGCATACCGCTCTTCAGTTCACCGGAATAAATCCGGATAAAAGTCTGCTGCCCCACATAGGGATCATGTATCAGCTTAAAGGCAAGGGCTGCAAAGGGATCATTCTTTGAGGGGTGCCGGGTATGAGACTTTTCAGGATCGTCAATATCCATACCTACCATGGCCCCTGCATCTACCGGTGAGGGCATGTAATCGATAATAGCATCAAGGAGCAGCTGCACTCCCTTGTTCTTGTAGGCTGAACCACAGAGAACAGGAGTAATAAGCATTTTTAGAACCGCATCACGTGCCGCTTTTTTAAGAAGTTCCATGGGAACAGGTTTTTCTTCGAGAAACAGCTCCATGATTTCTTCATCATAGTCTGCCAGTTTTTCAATGAGATAGTTCCTGGCTTCTGCAACCTGCTCTTTATATTCTTCTGGTATATCTTCTACCTTTCTTTCAAAATCTTCAAATATATAGGCCTTTTCTTCAATAATGTCAATACTTCCCCTGAACTCCTCTTCTGCCCCCATGGGAACGTGAAAGGGAACAGGATTGGCGTCAAGGTACTTATCCATCTGGCCAACGACATCCTTGAAATCGGCGCCAACGCGGTCCATCTTGTTGACAAAGCCAATACGGGGAACCTTGTACCTGTCAGCCTGGTTCCATACAGTTTCACTCTGTGGCTCCACACCGCCAACGGCGCAGAAAAGCGCGACCATGCCGTCTATAACACGCAGGGAACGCTCCACCTCGACAGTGAAGTCGACGTGCCCCGGCGTATCTATAATATTAACCTGGTGATCCTGCCACTGACAGGTTATCGCAGCAGAGGCAATGGTAATGCCCCGCTCCTGTTCCTGTTTCATAAAATCCATGGTGGCTTCACCATCATGGACCTCACCCATTTTACGGGTAATACCGGTAAAGAAAAGCATCCTCTCGGTCACTGTTGTTTTACCCGCATCGATGTGAGCGGCGATTCCAATGTTTCTCAGTTTCTGTAAACCCATAGTCTTAAAACTCCTTAATTACTAACATCATGAAAATCATAAAATTGCGCAGATTAAATATCCCGGAATGATATTTCATACCAGGCATGACTGCCTTTTCAGTATCTATCGTTACAGTCCATCACCACACTGCTTTCTATTTACAGGTTCCATTTATTCTATACCTGTATTATATAGAAAAACCGTTTACATGTTTTATTTTTTTATAAAGACCACACTATCTGAATGAAAAAGTGATATGTTTAGAAGTATATATTATTTGCAGCTACTAACCTTGATGAAAGTCATATTCTGTGGCCCGTAAACAGAGGGCATAATCAGGAGATGATCAATTTTAGTCAATTTTTTTTTATTTTTTTTCTAAAATTTTCACAAGATCCATATGCATCCGTGCCTGGGAGGCAAATGTGCTGGAGGGGTGATCAGCCACAAGGAGGGTAAATGTATTAATAGCCCTGTTGTCAAAACCCATTTTACGGTAACAGAGGCCCATTTTGAAAAGCGCTTCAGCCCCTGTTTCAGTATTGCTGAATTCTTCATAAAGAGACCGGTAGGTTTTCAGGGCCTTTTGATAACGGAAATTATTATAGGCAATATCGGCAAGAATCAGCCATGCTTCAGCGCGATGGTTGCCATTATGAAATATTTCCAGGTATTCTTCCAGTTCCTCCCGGGCCTTTGCAGGACGTCGCAGGGCCAAAAACTGCCTGCCATTGTTGAATTTAAGATCATCGGCAACCCTGTCATGATCGGGAACAGGTCCCGCCTTTTCTTCCGCTGAAAGCGGCAAATAAAGGAGAAAAAAAACGGCAAGTATGTAGATTAAAATCTTTTTCATAAGGCGGCATATTTTTCTTTTATCTTTTATATAATATCGGTTTCTTACGGGCAGATCACATGATTTTTTTCTGAAAATATTCCTTACAGGGTGTAATAAACAGTATCCTAAAAGGGTAGCCCCTTTTGGTGTAATGTCCCGATATCCCTAATACAATGTACTCTCCCTGAGAGCCCCCCCGGAGGGGGGATGTTTTATACTATTGTCAAGAAACCCCCACCCGGGGGGTGGCGAGAAAAATGTTTTTTATTAAGAATTAAAAATTTCACGAGCCGGGGGAGAAAGGTTTAGCTGTATGGAAAGTTACTGAAACATTGCAAAGCCAATAAAAACCTGGTTTTGAGAAGGCCGCATCGGCAAAAAGAATTGGTTTGACTTCCCCCTGCATACATCATAGAAGTGAGCAAAAAGGACTTCTGCAGACATGAAAGCATATGCCAGTGGCATTATCAATAGAGAGATATCCGTTGCGGGCAATCTCCTCTACCCCGCATGGCTTGTCAGGGGAAAAAAACAAAACATGATGATTGACGCGGGCCTGAACCTGCTGGGCCCCCTCTATCTTCATTCCCTTGAGAAGCAGCTCGGTTCAAGCCAGAACCTCCACTATCTCCTGGTAACACACAGCCACTATGACCACCTGGGCGCCATGCCCTACCTGAAAAGAAAAATTCCAGACCTGAAACTGGGGGGACATCCCCGCATACCTGAACTGATGAAAAAATCTTCTGTCATCAAAACAATGGAGAGCTTCAGTGAACGCCACCGGGACATGTTCAATGACACCGCCGGCAGTGAAGATGTTTCTCTGGAAAGAGTCGATTTCGATCTCTCCCTTCGTGAGGGGGATACCATCGACCTGGGGGACCTCACCTGTCATGTCATGGAAACACCGGGGCATACCAGGGACGGATTGAGTTACTACTTCCCCGAAATCAATGCCATCTTTCCCGGCGAGGTCATCGGTGTACCAGATCTTGATTCAGGAACCGAAGTGCAGGTTGAATTTCTTACCTCCTGTGATGACTACCTGGCCGCCATTGAACGCATCATTGACCTGGCCCCTGAATTTATCGGCATGGCCCACGGCTGGTATTTTACCGGCAGAGACGCCGCCCTCTTTTTAGAAAAATCCCTCAGCGCCACCCTGGCCTACCGAAACCTTATCAAGGGACACCTGAAAAGCACCGGGGGCAATATCGAAGAAGCCAGCCAGCGCATTGCCCGCCGGGAGTACGATGAAAAGGGTACAATTTTCCAGGAAAGAAACGCCTATATGGCCAACCTGCACGCCCAGGTAAGCCATATTGCTGAATCAATGGAAAACGAAACAGGGAGGAAAGCATGAACACTCTTATCGAACTCTCAATTTTTCCCATGGACAAGGGCACAAGCGTCAGCCCCTACGTGGCGCGCGTCCTTGGCATCATTAAAAAAAGCGGCCTTGCCTTTGAACTGAACCCCATGGGCACATGCATCGAAGGGGAGTGGGGGGAAGTTATGGCAACGGTAAACCGGTGCATGGAAGACCTGCAGCGGGACTGTTCACGTATCTACATGACCATGAAGGTGGACTACCGAAAGGACAGGAAAAACGCAATGGTCTCGAAGATGGCCGCCGTCAAAGAAAAACTGTAGAAAAGAAACAGGGAACTCAGGAAAAATCGATGTGTCCCGTCTCTGCCGGTGAAAGGTAATGAAGGTGCACCTTTTCATCCCGGCCCTTCACATCTGAGAGTATTGCCTCTACCCTCTCATCTCCCGCGGAGTCCCCGGTAATCAGGGCAAGACGAAAGCGGTTATAGCCATTAGCGTTTCTTTCTTTAATTCCCTCTTCGATTATGGCACACAGTGTCTCATCACCGGGAGACCTTTCACCACGCCATACATATATTAAAAGACGGTTGCCAATAAGTATGCGGTGAGTGATTTCTACACCCCCCGGCATTGTCACGGCATCATTCTTTTCGATATTCTTAAAAACCTCTGCCTCGCATCCACACCCGAGGATCTCCCGGGCAAAACGTTCTATACTCTCTTTATTCACTTTTTTCTCCTTAAAAAATATGGTATGGGATGTCCCCTCACCCTCGCCTCCGGCGCGTCCCTCTCCCCAGGGGCGAGGGACTTCTGTCAAAAAATTTCTTGTGATCTCCCCCTTTCCCTCGGGGTCCAGGGGGGGGAGGGCATATCCCCGGCCGGCCATCTTACTGTATCCGGCACTCACCGATGATCTCCCCCGCCGCCTCCTCGATAGTGAGGGCCTCGACGCGCCGGTCCCGCAGTCCTTCTTCAAGGGAGTCAAGTATGTCATAGTAAAAAGTCCATCCCCGTCTCTCCCGGGCAAGGCGGCGGCGCAGAAAATTCTCCTCTTTCTGAAGTTTCTCCATCAAGTCACCGCACCGTTCAGCGCCCTGCAGGGCAAGTTCACATGCGTCATCGCCTTTTCCCTCGAGAAAAAACTCAAGGGATTTCATCACCAGGCGCAGGAGTACAATGGTAAAGGGAATACGGGAAATAAAACATCCCGTAAAGGGATCGACCACGTCCTTGCACTCTTCGAGGCTGCAGTCAAGTTCAGCGGCATAAAATGAAAAGAGAAGAATGCGAATATAATCTCCCACCAGCTTACCGATACGGGCCGCCTCGATTGCCTCTCCTGCAAAGGCCTCCTTGTCGTGGCGCATGAACAGGCCCGACTCATGAGCGTACCGGAGAAAGCCCCTGCCCTCATCGTTAAAAAGTACAGAAAGAAGGTAAGCCTGGTCTTCAGCGCGCCCGATAAATGACGGGGTAAAGGGACGGTAACGCCGCAGGGCCCCGATAAGGATACCATTGGTCCCTCCCGTTACATGTATGCGGTGTATACAGGATGAAACACCGTCAGGCTCTGAGCCGGTACCATAGCGGGTCATCATTTCAGCCTCTGTGGAAAGGGCCTGGGGCAGGGCGCTGTAGAAAAAAAGTGACTCTCCCCCGAGTCTTTCTTTCTTAAAAGTCACGTCAGGGGTAAAGAGCCCATGGTGGATGTCTCCTTCATTGACCAGGGCACCGGCAACCATGCCCAGGTATACGAGACGGTTTTTTTCATCGATTCCCTCTGCCCCCCAGAGGGGCGTGGAGAGATGTTCGAAAGCACTTTTTCCCGTCTCCTCAACAAGGCGGTCCTGGGGGAAGACCTGGTCGAGATCTATTTTAAATGTTGCCCTTACGGCGGGATCAACCGTCACCTGCCAGAGGGCGGTAACGGCCTTGAGAAATGAATAGTGCCGTCCGTATTCACCGTCAACACCAAAGATAGCGGCTATAACATCTTCTTCAGCCCTGATGCCTGCTATTTTCGCAGCGGGCAGTATGACGCGACTGGTAAGGGAACGGCAGTCCTCTTCGGTAAAGACATATATGGCAAGATGCTCTAACGGCTCCCCTTCCCGGAGTTCATGGTCAAGGTAATCCCTTGCGATTCGCTGCAGCCCCGTGTGTGTCACGGAGAGAGAAAGGATGCAGACGACCTTTGTATCTGATGCAACGGTGCCGCGGTTTTTTTCGAATGCCACGGCGTCGTTTAAATTTTTCAGGCCATAGAGTATTTCGTTATGCTCAGGGGCTGTTCCCATCTGAACGGGATGGTCATACCAGTAGAGCTGTTCTTCACCGGCGGTTTTCTGCAAATGTTCACGTATATGGTAGGGAAGTTGAAGCTCTTCGTAAGAAACACCCTCAGGGGGAAGAGTCAAAAGCACGTTGGAAGTAAAAATAATTTCTCTACCTGGCCTGGTTACCTGAGACTCCGCAGCACTTTTTATCGTGACATGGCGCTTTTTGCGGAGACGGCGGATATCTTCCTGCGGTGCCGACGAGTCAATGCTGCCTTCGGGGAAGAAAAAGTCACGGACCCGCCTCTGGATATCTGCTGCACTCTTTCCTTTACTTTCGGCACAGAAGGCGGCCAGGGACTCAAGGCGGCGCCGGAAGTTACTCTCCCCTTCAGAGGCGCGGGCACATTCAGATTTCACTGTCTCCATCGAGGAGAGAAGAAACCGGGCCAGGGAAGATTCTTCTTTCTTCCCCCCTGCTGCCTTTGAAAGATACCGGCTCCCCTCAGGGCGCCCCGCAAGGGAAAGAAGACACGCCCCGAGACAGTTGCGCACCCGTGCCGAAAATTCTTTTTCATCAGGCCTGAAAACATCATCAGGGCGAAACCCCGCGGGGGGCACATTATCTCCGCTGAAAAGAATAGTATCAAATATCGTTTCCAGTGCCTCTTCGCTCTTCAATAATGCCTCGCTCCTTTCTTTCTTAATTTACCCCTCATGGCATCACAGGGGCCAGGAAAGGTCAAACAGATTTTAGGGCCGAAAAGGAGACAAAGGGGCTTCACTTTTCCCCTGTTTCGCCGATACTCAATATAAGGGAACCTCTATAAATCAAATTCTGGGTATTCCCCTGTGGCAACGACAAAAGTCTCCACGCCAAAATCGACAAACGGATTCAACCATGAAAAGAAAAGCCTTCATCACAACAGCGTCACTTGCCCTTGCCCTCTTTATACTGTCCCTGCCTGGTTCTGCGCAGAAGGCGACGCCTGGGGAAAAACCGAAAAAAACAGTAAAAATGAAAAGTATAAAAACCGCCGTAACGGCAAAAAATAAAGCAGAAACAAAAAAGGCAAAGGAGAAAAAACCCTCCAATAAAAAACCTGCCAGTAATGAAAAAAGCGACCAGAAAAAAAAAGACGAAAGACGGGCAAAAAAAATACGTGAGGTCATCTCCTACGGCCTGCACGATGAAAGAAAAGCGGCGGTTACCCGCATCCTCCTCGTAAAAGATCCCGGCATCAAAAAAGAGCTGGTTGACTTTCTCCTGAAAATGCTTCCCCGTGAATACAACACTGAGGTGAAGGTCAAGGCCCTCACGGTGCTTCAGGAGCTGAAACTGAAAAAAGGCGCAGAGATTTTAAAACCCCTCCTCTCCGATAACTCAGACGAGGTAAAAATTGCCACCGTCTACACCATCAAGGAAAACGAACTCACCGGGCTCAAAGACGACCTGGTTGCAATACTGAAAAAACAGGACCTGGAAACAGACAGCCGTTACCTCGAGGCCCTCATTGTAACCCTGGGCGAATTCAAGGCCAAAGAACTTGCAGAATATGCCCGCAAGGCCATTACAAAAACCGGTACCGCATCAACAGTGAGGCAGCGCCTGGTGCTTTTTCTCGGCAAACTGGAAGATACAGGGTCAAAGGATTTTCTTCTAAAACTTTTCACCGACAGCGAAGAGGAACAGACTGTCAGATGCTATGCCATCAATTCCCTTGCACGAATGAAAATCAAGGATGCCATTGAACCGGCCAGGAAAGTTCTCAATGAAATCGACACCTACTCTTTCAAAAAAAAGAAACGTTTCTACAGCCTCACCATGTATACTGTCACCGCCCTTGTCAGGCTTGGCGATGATTCTGCCGTGCCGCGCCTCATGGATTCCCTGAAGAGTCCCAGCGCCCGTGTCAGGCTCAGTGCTATTGCACTAATCAAAGAACTGAAGGATAAAAGAACTATTGACATTTTAAAATATAAAATGAAATATGATCCCAACGCAAAAGTGCAGAAGGCGGCAAAAGACGCTCTAAAAGAAATGGGCGTCGAAACAGATAAAAAAAAGGAAAAACCTGAAAAGAATAAGGCCGCCAAAACACATACAAAGACCAGGAAAAGCGAACAAAAGCAACCTTGAACTCTCCCAATCTCTACGAAACACC
>CAZHNW010000072.1:7744-23223 GCA_964534225.1 uncultured Leptospirales bacterium
AATACTGGGATATTTCAATCGATTCAGATGGAAATGTATCAAAAGAAGTAACAAATAAATTCATCAACGGCTATGTGCCCGTCTATGGAGATCAGGATTTCAGTGACGACAGGCTCCTGGAAGGCAGGAAAAGCGAAAAAAAGAAACCATGAACTCTCCCAATCTCTACGAAAAACCATCACTGAAAAACCGTTTCAGAGAACTGGCTGTTCTCGCCCTTTTTACCGCGGCCATAGCCATTCTCTCACTTCTGGTTATGGATGCCCTGATTCTTCCACTCAGCATCTTTGCAACAGGAAAAAGCGCCGTCTTTACCCTTATCATTAAAAATGTATTTTTCTACGGCATCATCCTGGTTCTTATTGCCCTTTTTATCCGCAAAATCATTCACCTGAACAGGGACGGGCTTTCCGGTGCCGCTGTGACAAAATATCTCCTGCAGCGCCCCTTCCACTACCTCGGACTTTTCTTTGTCTTCATTTTTATCAGTTCTGTTATCATCTTTATTCTCTACATGCTCCTGTCATACAACGATCTTCTTATTCACAGAATAACAGGCAGTTGAGTGACCCATGGCACAATCAGATTTCGATAAATTTTTTCTTAACCTTCCCCCCTTTGACAGGGAAAAGGATTTTGACCGTTTCTGGAAAAAGGCAACAGAAGAAATAAAAAAAATTCCCCTTGATGCAGAGGTAAAAAAGACCCGCGGCGGCGCCGCGGCCTACACTCTCTTTGATGTGACATTTCACAGTTTCATGAAAACACAGGTGCGGGGGAAACTCTACAAGCCGAAAATAAAAAAACCCTGTGTGGTCATCATCGTGCATGACTATAACGAACCGCCCCGCTATGAGCAGAGCCATCTCGATCATGATACGGCCTATTTTTTCATTGAACTGCGCGGGCACGGCAGCCTCGCTCCTA
Organism: uncultured Leptospirales bacterium; assembly: GCA_964534225.1. GTDB lineage: Bacteria > Spirochaetota > UBA4802 > UBA4802 > UBA5550 > CAZHNW01. Next base: position 8,672 of record CAZHNW010000072.1, read on the forward strand.
AAGTGGTGGGCGAAGAAGAAAAGACCCCAGGCTACATGATTGAAAACATTCTGGATAAGGACACCTATTACCTCAAGGCCCTTTACCTTGATGTCCTGAGAAGCATCGACATGCTGCGCCTCATCAGCGACCTCGACTGCAGCCGCATGGGAATCATCGGGAGGGGACTCGGCGCTTCGGCGGCACTTTTCGCGGCGGTTTATTCAGACAGGGTCATGGCACTGGCTATGGACTCCCCCTCATTCTGTTACCTCACCCTGAGCCAGAACATTTCAACCGGGGCCGCGGCAGAAGAAATCAACGATTTCATCAGCCGTACCAGGGGGAAAAAAAACCAGATTAAAACAACACTCTCATATTTTGACGCACTCAATTTCAGTGACAAAGTAAAGTGCCCTGTTCTTGTTTCAGCCGGTTTTAAAGACACCATTTCTCCCCCTGCCTGCACATTCAGCCTCTTCAATCACCTTTTGACTGAAAAGACAATCGAGGTCTATCCCGATGCCGGCCACGAGGGAGGCGGCGAAAAACAATTCAAAAAAACCATCCGCTGGGTCACAGAGCAGCTGCGGTAAGTCCCCTATACCAGCTTATCACGGTAATCAGCAAGGGGGACAAAGCGGTACCCGCGCTTTCGCAGTTTCGGCAGAGCCTTTTCCATGAGCTTTACAATTTTTCCCCGCGGTTTGTTCATATGGATCAGTACTATTGCACCGGGATGCACGTTGGACATAAAACGTTTCATCATTATTTTCAGGGGAAGTTTTACTTCCGCGTCACCGGGGGCAACGGTAAAACTCAAAACCTCAAATCCCATATCATGAACAATTTTTACCGCCACGTCATCGATATAAGCGGTGCCGGGACGGTAATAACGGGGGAACCTTCCGGTGATACTGCGGAGCATCTTCGCGGGAACAACAACCTCACTGTAGAGTTCGGCGATACTGCGCGTGCCGGGTATGCCATATTTTGAAAGGCCCGCGACACTTGCGGGACGGTGATGGTCTCCATGGTTTTCCAGTGTAAAAAGGGGGTCACGGCCCAGCTCCTCGAGGATTTTTCTATTGAGCCGCCCCCAGCGCCCGGTAATAAAAAGTGATGCGGGTATGCGTTCCTTCCTGAGAAAGGCAATCAGCCGCGCGTCATAACCGCTTCCATAAAAGCCCCCGCATGCATCCATGGTCAACACCAGTATTTTTTCAGTGGTTTGAATTCTTTTCTTCGTTCCCCTCACCCAGGGGGAAAAAAACCGGGGCCGCAGTCCCCTGTATTTTTTCTCAAGGACGCTCAGTGAAGGAACAGCCGGCAGGGCTTCACCAGTTCTTTCAGTCTTTACCATGCGGGGAGGTCCGCTCTTATTGTCTTCGTAACATGAAAGAAATGAAAAAAGCAGAAGCAGTACAACACCGGGGGCGGCTATCCGATTAAGATGCATCTCTTTTCTCCGGGGATCTTTTTTTAATTTTTTTGGGGGGGGAAGTAAAAGCCCTACACCGCCCGGTCACCCATAATAAGCGGCACAAAGGTTGCTTCTCCGATGTGTTCCTCGATACAACTGCCGTCAGGACGCTTGATATATTTCATAATACGGTGCTGCCCGCCGTCGCCGACGGGAATGATACAGACACCACCGGGCGTGACCTTTGCCAGGAGACGCGCCGGAAGTATACCTGCACCGGCAGCGACAATAATGGCATCAAAGAGTCCCTCGGCATCATTAAAATCGTCACCAACGAGAAAACTGACATTGGTAAACCCGAAGGGGAGAACGGCACTTTGGGCGCGAATACTCAAATCGCGGATCCGTTCCATGCTGACAACCTCCGCGGCAAGCTGTGCCAGGATCGCCGTCTGGTATCCCGAACCGGTACCTATTTCAAGGACCCTTTCACGTCCTGTCAGGGCCAGGCCCTGCACCATGCCGGCAATAACCGAGGGTTTTGAAATAGTCTGGTTATACCCGATGGGAAGGGATGTGTCGTGATAGGCACTGTAACGCAGGGCCTCAGAAACAAAGAGATGGCGTGGAACACGCATCATGGCCCCCAGAACGGTACTGGAGGCTATCCCCCGGGAAGAGAGGCCTCTCAGCATTTCTTCGCGAATATATGCCATGGAATCATTTTTCTCGTTCAGGTACAAAGTAGCCTCCCCATTCACTGCCCTTGAGCTGTTTAAAATCAACTTCTATTCTGACATCAGACCAGAATCCCCTGTAGGCGGGAGACTTGTATGAAGTATAGACAAGCACATACCGGCATTCTTTCGATTTCTTGATCTTTGCATAAAGGCCCTTTACCGTATCCATTTTTCCTGCAGGTATAAGGTTGCCACCGGTTTTTTTTGCAATCTCAACAAGGAGAGGGTCAGGTTTTTTAAAGGTAATAACATGTATGGGCACATAATGGGCCCGCGCGTACTGAATAATAATATCAGGTGTATAGCGCTGAAAAGAATCGGAATACAGGGTACCATCAGTGACATAGATGACGGCACGGCGATTGAGACGTGGCAGCAGATCCGTTATCGCGTTATAGAGGGCCCGGCCGGCGGCCTTACCCTTACCGTATCTTTTCTTTTTAAGGGCCCGCAGGGTACGCCGCCGACTCCAGTCAAAGGGGCTTCCCTGCCAGTAATCACCGTTGAAATCCATTACTTTTACAGAATCATTTTTTTTCATGCGGCGCAGAAAAAAATCCGCAGCCCAGGAAATCTCACGGTGATACCTTTTTGCCTTCAGTGAACGATCAACACAGAGTACTGCCGATACAGAAGAAACCCTGTTTTTCAGGTAATCGGCGCGAAAACCTGTTATGGGTGCAGAGTCTTCGGTGATACGAAAATTTTTCTTTTTAAGGCCGTAAACGGCGCCGCCACGGCGATTGCGCACACTCAGGTAAAGCGCCACAAGGGGGTACTGGCTTACATCCGTTGATGTCACTTCGATATCAAGATTGCTATACCGGTTTCTTACATCAGTGAATATTTCAATGCGGGAAGTCTTACTGTCGGCACAGTAAATAAAATTGTCATCATCAACGGTTACCGCCACGGGACTGACAAAACGGTTCTTCCCCTGGTTCCATGACTCGAACCAGTGCGCTGTCTCTTTTTTCGTATCATAAAAAAGAATCCCATTCTCCTGATCGGCGGCAATGAGAAGTTTATCCCTGGTACAGATGCCCCGCGGCTTTACAAGCCCCTCGGGGCGAATGACCTTTATAACATTGCCAAACGAATCGGCTTCAATGATACGGCTGTTACCCGTGTCAGTCACATAGACCCGGTCACCTGCAATGGCGACTCCCGAAGGGTTCATGAAAAAATTCTTCCCCCTGCCCTTTGAACCAAAGGCAAGTATAGGTTCTCCCCTGTTGTTAAACTTCTGTACACGGTGATTGCCTGAATCAACAACGTAGAGGTTACCCTCTTTATCAAAGCTGAGGCCCTCAGGGCCATGAAACTCACCGCGGCCGCTTCCGGACCCGCCAAACTTCCCCGCCACGCGCCCCCGCTCGTTAAGAAAGAGGATCTGGTCATGGGCGAAATCAGAAACAGCAAACCTGTCACCATAGCGATCAACCCCGTAAAGTTTACCATTGAGTTCAGGGGTTGTAACAGCCAGCCCCTGACCGTTCATGTCGATGGTAACAAGCTTTCCTGAATCAAAAGAAGCGATATGAAGATTTTTTTCGCGGTCTACAACCATCCCCATGGGCATGGTAAAAGAATAATGTTTCATCAGGTATGAATTAAAGCGCCCCGCGTGTACAAGATTCTCAAAGGGAAAAACATCGTGGTCAATGCTGTAACGAAACTGCAGGGCCTCGAGGCGTGATATCACTGCTGGATTGTCCGGGGAGATCCCCTTCAGGGCCCGGAGTTCCCTGATGGCGGGCCTCAGAAAACCCGCCATACGATACGCCCTTGCGAGGTAATCACGGGCGGTAAGGTACTCAGGATAGACCGAAACAGCACGGCGGAAATGCTCGACTGCGGCCAGATACTGGAGGCGGTTATAATGAATAAGCCCCTTTTTAAAATGAACCCGTGCCGACTCGAGCTTGACACGTTTACCTGTCACAGCCTGAAGGGGCAGTGCCATACCCGCAATAAGGATAAGACATAAAAATAAGTTTATAAAAGAAATTTTTCGCCTGTTCTGCATACCCTTGCCTGGAAAAAATATTTCGTAAATTATCATTGCCCCGTTTTATTTCCCCGCGGGAAAAAAAGGATTTTCCTGTAGCTTCCCTTTTTTTATCGGCGGATATTATGTCTTTTTAAAGATGAAAATTTCTCTTTTCACTCAATTGGGGATACAATCTTTTCATACCAGATATGCAGGCGCGAGAACGCTTTCATGCCTGCAAATATTTAAAATTACTTCGCCTTTTTCAATTTCTTTTTCTTAGGGATCAATTCAACCGAAAGATTCACCACCCTGTCATCTTTACTGGCAAAAACGCGTATGCTTTTGCCGGTCTTATAATCAGGATGCTTAAACATGAACCAGTAATTCTGTCCGTTATAGAGGGTTTTTCGAAACATCGTTTTCTTTACCAGCTCTTTCCATTTCATCCAGCGCATGGTGCCCCGCACCTTTCTCAGGATAAAAATATCCACATCAGAAATACCTTTTTGTGACCAGGCATCATTAAAATGAAACCTGAAGCTCACCTCGCCACGGGGAGTGTCTGTGTAGGGTATCTCCACCATCTGGTCTTTTACCTGCCGTGCAACCGGCTCAAGTTTCAGATAACGCCAGTAGGCGGTACTGTTGAACTGAACCCTAACGGCGTAATTTCCCTTTCTGCGGTAAAGGCGGCCGCTGGAAAGAATAAGCCTGTTTTCAAGATACTGTTTTTCGCCAAGATCAATGGTAAAATCATCGTCGCCCTGGCACACATAATTTTTCGGTGTCAGGATAATTTCTTCAGCGGAGATTCTCCTGTTCTTTCTTTCATCGAGCCTGATAAGCCAGGCCCTGAGCCTGAAGTTCGGAAGCATATCCCTGTACCAGCGGTCAATGAAACGATAGAGTTTCTTTTCCGCTTCGAGGGAACGCTGTCGATACAGGCCGGGATATTTATCGGGATCGGGTAGTCTGCCCAGGCGCGGCAGGGGTAGCGTATACTGCACCGTAAGGGCCCCGGCTTCCTTTCTCATGAAAAGGTTATATTTCAAAGGTGTAAAAAGAATAGCATAGGCAATGCCGCCAATGACGGCCAAAACGCAGAAAGAAACCAGAAGACCCCTGCGCCACCGAGATTCACGAAAACTGCCGAAAAAACTCGAATAGAGGGGACGCATCAGCGCCATCTCTTCGGCAAAGCGGTCATGATAAATATATTCAGCGATGGAACGGTTAATGTCACCAGTCTCCATTGCCCTGATATAGCTCTCCAGTTTCTTTACCACGGCAGAGACACCGCGGTACCTTTTGCCGGGATTGACCTCAAGGCTCTTTCGGAGAATCCCCCTGAAAAAGACAGGGAAACTCCGGTCTTCTCCCGCAGGGGCCCGGTACCCCTCTTTAAGGCGTGCCGCCAGTGCCGCCGTGGAAAGCTCATTACTGAAAAGGCGTTTTCCTGTGAGCAGCTCGTAAAGGATGACACCCAGAGAATAGAGGTCAGATTTCTCTGTCACCTGTTTCATATTGCTGAGCTGTTCGGGAGACATGTAGCTGGGGGTCCCCATGATCATTCCTGTCTGTGTCAACTCCTGAACAGTGCGGTCATCATCTTTTTCTTTTTCCTGGAGTGAAGATGCGATTCCGAAATCAATGATCTTAACTTCCCCCCGCTTTGAAATAAGTATATTGTGAGGTTTCAGATCCCGATGCAAAACTTTTTTAGCATGGGAATAAGCAAGCCCCCGCGCCACCTCGTAGATAATGAGAAGTACAACAGCCGGGTCGAGGCGCTTTTTCTTTTCAATAATCTCTGAGAGGCTGATACCGTCGACATATTCCATGACGATATACTTTTTACCCTCGAAAGTGAAAAAATCATTAAAGGCGGCAATATTATCATGACGCAGTGACATCATGATCTTTGCCTCTCGCTTGAAACGTTCTGAAAAATCGAGGTGGGTCTCTTTTAATTCTTTAAGAATAACGCGCGTCTTCAAATCAGGATGGGTGGCCAGGTAGACCGTTCCCATGCCTCCACTGCCGATTTCCTTTATAACCTTGTATTCTTTTATTGTATTCACTTCATCTCCACTTTCCCGGCTGAGGTGTTCATCCCGTAAACTTCATAGCTTATGCTATAAAAGCAGACCTGTTCTGGCAAGAAAGAATCACGGCAGAAAAAATAAATTTTGCTAAAATGAGAATGTCATTATTACTTCCTGCAAATAAAAATCTGTTTGACCCCGGCAGCAGCCTTGATTTATTCTTGAATCATTGTTAACTGCAATCACACCGCCACGCGAGGATACTATGGCAGACGAAACAGTTTATAAAAGAGCAAAAGAAGGAAAAGAATTACTAAAAGAGGGAAGTGATGCGGGTACAAAAATCCGTTTTCAGGACCGTGACATTGATGTGAGCAAGACCATCAAAATCGGCCGGGACAAGGTCAATGACATCGTCATTGACAATGACCCCCTTGTCTCCCGCAAGCACGCCATCATCGAACAGCTGGGAGGCAAACTCTATCTTGAAGATAAAGAAAGTACCAATGGCACCTATGTCAATAAAAATCCTCTTCAGTCAGGACAGAGGGTTGAACTCCGCAGAGGTGACATTATCCAGGTGGGCAAAACCGAACTGAAGGTACTTAAATAACCCTTATGACCATGATAATGTCATCCGCCGGGGCAAGCAGCCAGGGACAGCGAAACCGCAACGAGGACTCATACGCCATCAAAAACAAGGCGGGCATTTACATCGTTGCCGACGGCATGGGAGGGCATAAACGAGGAGACCTGGCAAGCCAGACCCTTATAGCAGAAACACTCCGGCTTCTTGTACCGCCTGATAAAGAGAAGCAGCGCGAAAAAACAATTGCGCCTGCCATCATCAATGCCCTTTCAACCGCTAACAAAAGCATCTACCACCTTGCTGCAGAAGGTGACATGATGGGAACCACCGCGGTCATATGCGTTGTAACAGAGAGGCAGTACCATATTGGCTGGGCGGGAGACAGCCGCGCCTACCTGCAGAGAAAGGGAAAGCTGACACAGCTGACACGGGACCACTCACCGGTTCAGCGCCTCCTCGAAGCCGGGCTCATCACCGAAGAAGAGGCGCGCCGCCATCCGGAAAGAAACGTCATCGACAGGGCCGTGGGGATCGAAAAAGAAGTTGAAGTGGACATTACCAGCGGCGACCTGCGAAAAAATGACATTCTCCTTCTCTGTACTGATGGCATCCACGGCATACTCGATACGGGGGACATCAATAAAATTCTCAAAAAAAAATTTTCTCTCAAGGAGAAAGCAGAGAAACTCATCGAAAAGGCCCTTGATTCAGGGGGGGAAGACAACGCCACCGTGGTCCTGGTGCAGGCAGGCGAAAATGCGGGTAATTGAAGGCGAGGTTCGTGACATGTGAAGGCGAGGTTGGTGACATGTGAAGGCGAGGTTGGCGACATGTGAAGGCGAGGTTGGCGACATGTGAAGGCGAGGTTGGCGAACCTCGCCTTCACATGTCACCCCGCAATTATTTTCGTTTTGGTTTCAATACCTTCTTGAGAAACTGTCCCGTGTATGATTCTTTTACACGGGCCACATCTTCGGGGGTTCCCTGGGCGATGATACTTCCCCCCTCATCGCCCCCCTCGGGGCCAAGATCGATAATCCAGTCAGCGGTCTTTACCACGTCAAGGTTGTGTTCAATGACAATGACACTGTTACCCTTCTCTACCAGGCTGTCCAGGACCTCGATTAATTTCTGGATATCGGCAAAGTGCAGGCCCGTGGTGGGTTCATCAAGGATGTAAAGGGTCTTTCCCGTTGCTCGTTTCGACAGTTCCGTGGCGAGTTTCACCCGCTGCGCCTCACCGCCGGAGAGGGTTGTGGCGGGCTGGCCCAGCTTGATATAGCCGAGGCCCACCCTGTTGAGCGTATCGAGACGGTTTTTTACCGCGGGAATGGCATCAAAGAATTCAAGGGCCTCTTCAACAGTCATGTCAAGGACTTCATAGATATTCTTCCCCTTGTAACGGATCTCAAGGGTTTCATGGTTGTATCGCCGTCCCTTGCAGACCTCACAGGTAATATAAACATCAGGAAGGAAATGCATTTCAATTTTCTTGACACCGTCACCCTGACACGACTCGCAGCGCCCCCCGGCAACATTAAAGGAGAAACGCCCCGGCTTGTATCCCCGCATCTTTGATTCGGGCAGTTTCGCAAAAAGTTCACGGATAGGGGTAAAGAGCCCCGTGTAGGTGGCGGGATTGGACCGGGGGGTACGGCCGATGGGTGACTGGTCTATATCGATGACCTTGTCAACATTCTCCAGTCCCTCGATGGTATCAAAGTCTCCCGGGTATTCTTTGGAACGCATAAGAAGATTGGACAAAGCCCGGTAGAGAATCTCCACGGTGAGAGTCGACTTCCCCGAACCTGAAACCCCCGTTACGGTGGTAAAAACGCCCAGGGGAAAGGGCACATCAATATTTTTCAGGTTATGCTCCCGCGCCCCCTTTATCTCGATAAAGCCTGCCGGCTCACGCCGTGACTGCGGTATGGCAATGGACTTTCTGCCTGAGAGGTAATCCCCCGTGGGAGACTTTTCACATGCTGCGATCTCTTCAGGGGTGCCGGTACAGACAACGTAACCGCCGTGAAGGCCCGCGCCTGGGCCGAGGTCCACAACATAATCCGCTTCTTCAATGGTTTCCTCGTCGTGCTCCACAACAATAACGGTATTGCCCAGGTCGCGCATATGCTTCAGGGTGGCAAGGAGCTTCTGGTTATCCCGCTGGTGCAGGCCGATACTCGGTTCATCCAGAACGTAGAGAACACCCGTCAGGGCGGACCCGATCTGGGTGGCAAGGCGTATCCGCTGTGATTCCCCCCCGGAAAGGGTACCGGCGGTGCGGTCAAGGGTCAGGTAATCGATACCCACATCATTAAGAAACTTCAGCCGTGTACGTATCTCCTTGAGTACCTGTTTCGATATCTTCTGCTCCGTGGTATTCAGTTCAATATTTGAAAAAAATTCATGTCCCTCTCGAATGGAGAGAGCGGTTAACTCGTCAATGGAACGCCCCGCCACCTTAACAGCGAGGACTTCGGGCTTAAGGCGCTTGCCGTTACAGGCGTCACAGACCTGGTTGGCCATGTACCCTTCAAGCCATTCACGCATCTCATCTGACTTTGTTTCACGGTACCGCCGCTCGAGATTAGGCAGAACCCCCTCAAAGGAACGGCTGAAACGAAACTCCGAGTTGGGGCGCTTGATATTAAAGTCCATCCTGCTGCCGCCTGAACCGTAGAGAATAACATTCTTTACCTTCTCCGGCAGGTTCTTCCAGGGGGTATTGCCGTCGAAGCCAAGGGCCCGCTCAAGAGACTGGACCTGTTCGATGTACCAGTAACTGGTTGTCTTCCCCCATACTTCAAGGGCCCCCTTGTAGAGAGAAAGTTCAGGATCACGAACAATCCGTTCAGGATCGAAACGCATGATAAAGCCCAGGCCCCCACACTTTTCACAGGCCCCATAGGGGCTGTTGAAAGAAAACATCCGCGGCGAAAGTTCCGGTATGGATATATGGCAGTCAGGGCATGAAAGTTGCGTGGAAAAAATTTTCTCTTCATCCTTGAGAAGAATGAGCACGATGCCATTGGCAATATCGAGTGCGGTTTCTACCGAATCGGTAAGGCGCGGACGGATACCATCCTTTATGGCAACACGGTCAACAATGATCTCAATGGTATGTTTTTTCTTTTTATCGAGAGTGATCTCTTCATCAAGGGTATGCATCTCCCCGTCTACACGCACCCGCACGAAACCCTGGCGGCGCGCCTCTTCGAGTTTCTCCACGTGCTCACCCTTGCGTCCACGAACAATGGGAGCAAGGATCTGAAGCTTTGTCCCGCTGCGCAGGGTCATCAGGGACTCAACAATCTGGTCAATGGATTGTGAAGAAATCTTTTTACCGCACTGATGACAGTAGGGAACCCCGATGCGGGCATAGAGAAGGCGAAAGTAATCATAGATTTCGGTAACGGTACCCACAGTGGAACGGGGGTTGCGGTGAGTGGTTTTCTGCTCTATGGAAATCGCGGGAGAAAGACCGTCGATATAATCGACATCGGGCTTTTCCATGAGGCCGAGAAACTGCCGCGCGTAAGCGGAAAGGGATTCTACATAGCGTCTCTGACCCTCTGCATAAATGGTGTCAAAGGCGAGTGAAGATTTCCCCGAACCTGACAGACCGGTAATGACAACCAGCCGGTCACGGGGAATATCAAGGGAGATATTTTTGAGATTATGCTCCCTGGCCCCCTTGATCGTTATATGACTGCTCATATCTGTTCAACATTCATGGAACCGCACATGGGGCAGACAGCTTCAGAGTAGTCATCGTCTCCCTCATCCTCGAGGTTACCATTTTTCACCTTGACGATAACTGCATCCCAGCGATAGTCACAGTCTTCACAGGCATAACTTACATGGATATGCTTTTCTTCGACTTCACCGTCGTCGTCAGAATCATCTTTGAGATCGTCTTCGTCTTCTTCGAGTTCTTCCTCGTCGTAATTCTCTTCGTAATATTCGTCTTCGTATACCTGATCATCAAATTCTTTTTCCAGGCTATCGAAATCATTGCTCATGGTCATACCACTCCAGTTTTAATTCATCTGCTGTTACTGACAAATAAGGCGCTGTCCCTCCTCCCGAAACCGGGACAAAAAAAATGAGGAACGGACTCACTGAAGGCCTGCAGGCCTCTTTAATTTCAAGGTACAAAAATGATGAAAAAATTGTCAAAAAAAAATTAATAAAAATGAAAAATTACGCACGCTTCTACCTGTCAAAGGCCTATTCCCGCAGACGGTCCCTGATTTCAAGCCTTTTTTTCGTCTTTGGTATTTTTATTACAGGGGGAAGTTGACGCCCCGTAGAAAGAATCATATCCCAGACAGCCCAGGACACCTTTCGGTTCGACATCTCCCTCAAAATAATTTCAATAGACCCGGTATGGGTAAAGGCATAGGGAACAGGCAGTACCGGGAAGGGATCACTCCCCCCCTCAAAAAAACCCCTGTCAGCCAGAAGTCTACTCCCCGCGGCACTGCGAACCGTAACTTCCAGCCGTGAAGAGATGTTCTTTTTATCAGGATTACGAAAAGCGGCAATATCGAGATGCAGAAAATATCTCCTGCCGGGGTTCAGGTTTCTGATCTTTATTTTTGTACCGTCCCGGTGAATCAGGGCGGCGTAATTATCACGCAGGGGGGCCCTGTCGGGAAGTAAATACACACCCTGTGTGCGCCCCCAGATATAAAGGTCCTTTGCGCTGACACCTTCCCCCCATGAATCTTTATCTGAACCATCAGGGTTGACGACAAGTGTCTCTATATACCCCGACGGTTTCGCCGCCATAAAGGATACAAGAAAGATAATTATAAGGGGAAGTTTTTTTTTCATCTGCTCTGCTCCCGGCACATTCCATTATCAGACAACAATGTGACATTATCACGCCCCGCGGGAAGGCCACAAGAAAAAAAACTGTTTTTTCATACCAGAAGACGGGGTTATGGCCATAAAGGAAAGCGCTTTCGCGCCTTCATTTATGGCCCGGTCTTCTTTAAAATAACCATATTTATCCCTTGACGTGTCATAAATAATCATTATATTATAGGAGATGTAAAAACTACACTTTTTAAATATCTTACACTCAATTCTGGAGGAAAAAACGATGAAAAAACTGGCAATACTATTGATATTTGCCGCACCCATACTTTTTACGGGATGTTTTGGTGGAGATACCGAGCTTGGCTGGGAAAATGGCAACAGTGCCAATCCAGTAAGAGATATCACCTGGAGTGAAGTTGCAGGTGGCACCCCCGACCTTGACTGGGGCTCCGAGGTTGTTGCAGCCAGTACGACAAGTACGACGAAAACACCAAATGTTCTCAATGGATATGTTGAATGTACTCATGATACAGACAATGGTCAGGGATTCGTTGAAGCACAGGTCGCCATAAGCGGTACTTCTTCTGACAATGCCGTACTCGCAGAGGGTTCTACCAACATCTTTACCATCACTACTTCGGCTAAGAAAAAATAAGATAGTCAACAATAAAGGGCAGTTTTTTATAAGGAGATAGTTTTTTCTCCTCGGGAAAGACTGCCCTTTTCAATTTACACCACTCACAGGGGGATTGATGTTTTTTTTCCGTTTTAAACAAAATAGACAAAAAGTCTTATCACTTATTATTATTCTTCTACTGTCTGCCTGTTCAGGCTACCATAAAGGTTACTCTCGCGGAAAAGCAAAAAATACCGGTGTATCCGCCAGTGATACAATGCAGGGACCCTTATGGACAAAAATTGCAGGGATATGGAAACTCAATAAAAATAAGGGGCTTCTTATAGAAGTCAGGGGATATACAAGAAACAGGGGATACAGTCATTTAATCAATTACAATACAATCATTACCAAGCAAAACTTTTCTGAGTATACTGACCTCACATTTAAATATGCCCTGCTGAAGGCGAAAAAAAATCCTGTCAGTGAAATGGTCGTCTTTGCCGCAAAAGATTTTCGTAATTTTTATGCCATACGACTCAACGGTTCAAAAAATGGACTGGATTCCGTTTCACTTATCGGCTCAAAAATAAAGAATGCCAAACTTCCACGGCATAAAAAATGGAATTTTACTATCACCGAATATGACACAAAAAAATGCAAAATCGACTTTAATAAAAAATACAATGCCCGCCTGACCTTTAAAAAGAAAAAAGTAACACTTTATATCAACAAGAAAAAAATTGCCCGCTTTACTGCCCCGGAAAATTTAACCAGGGGAAAAATCGCTTTCAGTAATAAAAATGCAGTTTTTGCTCTTAAAGATGTAAAGCTCTACAACGGCGATGATGTAATCTTCTCTGATAATTTTACAACAGATACAATTCATCGCTACGGACGAAAACTTAAAATAAAAAAACGAGTCATAAAAAAATAAAAATTACATTCTGCCACCACAATTTCTGTATAAATATTTGAAGGCGAGGTTCGCGAACCTCGCCTTCAAATATTTATACAGCTTTCTCTGTTATTTCAAATAAAATTATTTTATCAGACGCGCAACCGTATCGGGACGCAGAGTGGAAATAGACTCAAGTGCCCTTGAATCGATATTATCCACCACTGTTTCTATACGGGACATGACATTCTCAGCCCTGTCAGTACCGGCGAGATTTGACGCCATCAGGTTTTCGACTTCAACCTGAAAACGCTTGAGCTTGTCAGCATCACTGGCAATGACTTTATTACTTTCTGTTGCCTTTTCATTAAGAAGGTCCGGGTTTATTTCAGGGCCGACAAATTCATCGAGAACCCTGGCTCCCTCAAAGGTTGTCTCCGCGAGAATAGCCTGTCGGTTCTCTCCCCCTTTTTCAAGGTCCTGCTGAAGATTATCAACACCGGCGCGTATAATCTGGTTACTGGTAAGGGAAGACTGAATGGCGCGCAGTTCAGCCTCTATTGCATCAAGCCGGGAGTTAACCCTGCTGCCAATAGCAACTGAATCTGACTTGACCTGTTTTTTGCCTTTTCCGAGATTTTCTTCTTCGGTTTGCCTCTGGTTGTTAATCCTCCGTGCACTGCCCAGAATGCCGTCGATTGAAACTTTCATGACACCCTCCTTTGTGTATCACAATGCGGAAACAGGTATAGACCTGTATCATTTTACAGAATACAATATACAACAGGGGCCTCTCGACGTCAACAATAAAACAAAATTATTTATGCAATTTTGTATAAATAATTCCACTACTTTTGCTTTCCTCAATGGCTTCGAAAATTTCGCATCATTTTGAAATATCTTTTCTTAACCTGACCCGGGTAATGTATACACTAAACTGCACATCCTTTATGCATACAGGAACCATGAAAAATTATTTTCAAAAAAATAAAAAAAATTCGACTCAACCGCACCTGAATTTCGTATACCCAGCAAAGGGCAAAAAATATTGACGGGCAAAGGAGTTTTGCATATGATTACACCAGAGGAAGAAAAGAGCATGACTATTACTGAAAAAGATATTGAGGCCATTGCCCGCTATGTTCAAGGCCGCCTTCCTGAATGGCTTCAGGATATAAACCAGCCCATTCCCGCCGGGAGTTCCCCAGTTTTTGCCCTGATGCAGAAAATGGATGACCGCATCGCGGTAAACACTGAACGTATCATCAGGGTCGAAGAAGAGTTAAAAAGCCAGAGAGAACTGATGAAACAGGGATTCGAACAGATGGATAAACGTTTTGAGACAATGCATACTGATATGATCTCACGATTCGAACAGACAGATAAACGTTTTGAGACAATGCATACTGATATGATCTCACGATTCGAACAGACAG
>CAZHNW010000073.1:0-23027 GCA_964534225.1 uncultured Leptospirales bacterium
CACATTTTGTCAATATATTAACAATTCTGAGACATGTACCAGCTGCTGATAAGAATTCCGGTTGGTGAGCCCGCGGCGAACCATTCTGCCTCATGCGCCGCAGGTATGAGGGCGCAGTTTTCTGAATATTAACTTTTTTCGATACGGCGCCTTCATCCTCGCCACTCATTTTTACAACTTCCCACCCCGAAAAAAATAATTTTTTTGCGAACGATCCCCCACCCGACCCTGTCCTATCTACAGATACAGGAAAGGGAAAAAATGCATTAACTTCCCCCTCATCACATCTTCAGTCAAAAAGGAGACACGTCATGTTTACAAAAAATAATCTCACGGTAATGGCCGCCGCAGCCCTTACGGGTATTTTTCTTGCCTGCGGGCAGGGCATGGTCAAGCAGGAAGGCACCGATAATGAAATCGCCCTGGCAAAAAAGGAAAACAGAATCCGTACTTCCCGCGTAAGGGACCATATGGCAGAGAAGAGCATCGCCCCCTCCGTGGCAAAAAGAAAAATCAAAAACAGAGGTGCAGCCGGCATGAACTTCGCACCGGCATCTCCTGATGCCAGGGTCATCCATAACACTGAAGAATACGACAAAATAAATGAAAACGAATTCAAAACAGTAAAGACCAACCCCCTTTCAACCTTTTCCATTGACGTGGATACCGCCTCCTACAGTAACGTGAGGCGCTTTATAAAATACAACCAGGTCCCCCCGAAGGATTCAGTCAGGATAGAGGAGATGATAAATTATTTCTCCTATGACTACCCGCAGCCCGCCGGGCCGCATCCCTTCAGTATCGTCACAGAAATGTCTTCATGCCCCTGGAACGAGAATCACCGCCTCGTTCATATAGGCCTCCAGGGAAAGGACGTTGACTACGACAACCTGAAACCGAGCAACCTGGTTTTTCTCATCGACTCTTCAGGTTCCATGCGGTCACACAATAAACTTCCCCTTTTAAAAAAATCTTTAAAGATACTGCTGAAAGAACTCTCACATCGCGACCGTATCGCCATAGTAGCCTATGCCGGTTCAGCGGGGCTTGTACTTCCCCCAACCCCCGCAACTGAAAAAGAAAAAATACTCAATGCCCTGGACAGCCTGCACGCCGGGGGTTCAACCGCAGGGGGCGCCGGCATTCAACTTGCTTATAAGGTGGCGAAAAGAAACCTGGTGGTCGGGGGCAACAACCGTGTCATCCTTGCCACCGACGGCGACTTCAACGTGGGGGCATCTTCAACAGGTCACCTGGTGCGCCTCATCGAGAAAAGACGAAAAGACGACATCTACCTCACCATCATCGGCCTTGGCATGGGCAACTATAAAGACGGCCGCATGGAGCAGATCAGCAACGCGGGTAACGGCAACTATTTCTACATCGACAGTATTCGCGAAGCCCGAAAGGTTTTCAAGACAGACATGCGCGCCACCCTCTTTACCATTGCAAAGGATGTAAAGATACAGATCGAGTTCAATCCCGCGAGGGTAAAGGCCTACAGGCTCATCGGTTATGAGAACCGCGTCATGGCTGCCGAAGATTTCAACAATGACAAAAAAGACGCGGGAGAACTCGGCGCGGGCCATACCGTTACCGCCCTCTACGAGATCATTCCCGCCGGTTCAGGGGAGGCCCTTCCGGGAGTTGATCCCCTGAAGTACCAGTCACACAAAACCCTGAAGTCAGCGCATAACAGCCGTGAAATTATGACAGTCAAGCTCCGCTACAAGAAACCTGAAAGCAGCAGGAGCCTTCTCATTACCCATCCCCTGAGAGACCGGCGGCTTGACATGAGAAAGACCTCTGACAACTTCAGGTTTTCAGCGGCAGTAGCGGGATTCGGCATGCTCCTGAGAGATTCTGAATTTAAAAATGGTCTCACTACAAAAAAAGTTATCAGACTCGCAAAGGGATCACGCGGCAAAGACAAAAACGGTTACCGCCGTGAATTCATTGAAATGGTTGAAACCTGGTCACTTCTTAAACAGTAAGCTGTAGAGTCTGCTGCCTGCCGGAATGATAAAAGTACTGCTGCCTCATTCCGGCAGGATCTCCTTCACGCATTCGTTAATAATGCGCCATATTTCACCGGCATATGATTCATGTTCCGGTTTCATCAGGCACATGCGCACAAGGGTAACTTCGTCAGTATCTTTTTCTACGCCCTGCCAGTCTTCGTTCAGGAGCCGGGAGGGGTACTGAAAGAGTGCCAGGTGCAGGTCATTTTCCGCGGCACGATCAAAAAGTTCTTGTGAATATGCGGATATCTCAGAAAGGCTTTTTCCCGCGGGGGCCCAGACCAGTATATCCAGCTGAGGTCTTATCAGTACCATGAAATCATCATGTGCCGTCATTTTGTCATAGAGATCAAGTGCGGCGTTCCTGCATTTTTCGAGCATGCGGGCAAACTCTCCATTTTTTTCAAGGGGAAGAAGTCTCTGCGTCGCCCAGAGGGCTACAGCAGATGCACCGGCGCGGGAACATTCCAGGCTGATTTCGCCAAGATGAAGTTCTTCAGAGGTAAAATAAGTATAGGGCGAATTATGAGCGTAGAATTTTCCCACGGAAGGATCTTTAAAAAGCACACAGCCGCACCCGTAGGGCTGAAGGCCGTGCTTATGGGGATCGATCACCAGGGAATCGGCCCCGGATATAATGCGAAAAATATTTTCTTCACGTTCATCAAGGTTTGATGCAAGTTTAAAGAATCCCCCGTAGGCGGCATCGACATGTACCCTTACATTATACTTTTCACAGAGGGGAAGTATCCTGTCAAGGGGGTCCAGGGCGCCGATACCGGTGGTGCCCAGTGTCGCCACCACCGTACCTGTATCTCCCGCGGCAAGTTCTTTCTCGAGAAATTCACAGTCCATTCCCCCGTCAGCGGTACAGGGAACAGAAGCGAAGGGGATTTTCAGTACACCTGTTATCCTTTCATGGGTGTAGTGAGACATCTCCGAGGCAAGGATCTTTTTCCCGGGATGAAGTTCTCCCGCTACCCAGAGGGCCTCGAGGTTGGCAAAGGTGCCCCCCGAGGTAAGATGACCGAGATGGATCTCCCACCCCATCATGCGCGCGATGTTTGCCACTGCTTCCTTTTCGAGGTGCGAGCTGGCGCGCCCCCCGTCGAGGGCATGGTTGTTGGGATTTATATACATGGAAAGCATGTAGGCGATACGGGCCACGGGATGAGGGGGCTTAATCATCTGTCCCGCGTAGAGGGGATGAAAGTAGGGATAGTTATCCTGCATCTTTTCCGCCACCTCTTCAATAACCGGTGTCAGTGAAGCGATATCTGCTGTATCCTCGAATGCACCGAGTTGCGAGAGGCCTTCTTCAAGTGTACAGAGGGCTTCCCCCAGGAGGGAAAGGGGTTTCTTTTCAATCATGATATTTTCCTGCCTCAAAAAGATAGTCATTTATTACATGATAAGTTTTCACCGGGGCCGGTATTATGTCAATGAGAAGTCGCATTCACGGACTATTTCCCGTAGACGGCAATCTTTTCGGCAAGACGTTTCGCAAGAAATTTACTGGCGCCCCCCAGTTCTTTTAAAATTATCCCCGCCTCTTCGCGGTAAGCGGCAATCTTTTCACGGGTCCAGTGGGGGGGAGGCGGCTGCAGGTTGGTTATGCGGTCAGCAAGTTTCACCATGGATATTTCCCGGGGCTGTGATTTTATTCTCGCGATGCTTTCCTGTATCTGTTCCCTCTTTGTGGGAAGTTTTATATTCTTTGAGAGAGCGGCGACACCATCGGCAACGCCTTTACCAAATTTTTCACACACAGCCTCGTATGTCGCATCAGTATCCTCGATAACATCGTGAAGAAGGGCACACTGCACAAGAAGATCCGGAGCACCGACATCCTCGCCGCTCATGAGGGCGGCGGTCACTTCCATCACCACATTGCCGAGATGATTACAATAGGGAAGTTCAGTGCCCGGGACCTTCTGATTGCCATGAGCCCGGCAGGCAAAATTCCATGCCCTGGTATATGTGTCCTGGTCAAAAAAATTCATGATACTACCGAATCCATTGATGGCTTAAACTTTTAGAGGCAGATGATTTCGTCCTCCGTAAGGTCTTCGACCCTGACGGGATCGATACCCCTGATGCGCGCCACCAGTTCCCGGTTTGACATCTCCGGCATTGTCTGCACAATACGGTATTTGTTCTCATGCAGCCAGTTGAAAAACTTCCACGCATAACAGTCAGTACAAAGGGTTTTCTTTGCCTCTAAATATTCTTCACCCTCAAGTTTTTCAAGCGCCCCGTGATGGGCGCATTTGATATCGATACAAAACATGCCTGACCTGTACTCTTTACCGCTCATAATGCCCTCCCGCACATATTAAAATATGCGCCGGCGACACTCCTCGAAAGGGGCGCGCCAGCGTCACCGGCATTCTTACTTGATCCGGTAATTCATTTTTCCTGACCACCCCTGTCCAGAAAAAAGAATAATTTTGAGATAGTATTCGCCTGACGCAGAAGGTGTAAAATTTATTAAAAAATTATTTCCATCACGGCCGTCATCGGAATTCCGCTTTTCAGCCTCTCCCGATATCGTACCATCATCACGGACCTTTTCCTTTTTATAAACATAGGCATCAGGGTCTCCCTTGCCAAAGGTCTCAAAATAATAAGTTTTGCCACCCTGGAGTTTTATGTAAAACCACCTCAGGTTATCCTTCCTGGTGACTGATACCCCTGCTGCGGTTTTCATCTTTCCAGTGGGAACAAGGACTATCGCCTTACCAGGGGTTGTACCGTCACCGCTTACACGTTCTGATGAATCATCACTACCAGCATCGCTGTGACTGATGTTTTCCGGGACCGCCTTTCCTGAAGAACGGTCACTGCCCCGCAGCTTCTCCTTTATGCCGCCACAGCTGGAAAGAAAGGCACATACACAGACGATAGAGACTGTTAGAAAAAGAAATTTCTTAAGTTTCACCGATTACTCTCTCCTTATAATTAATATTAATTTCAAACATGCTGACAGCATCAGCAGTCTCTTTATATATCCTACCACCGTTATAATGGCAATTACTATTTTATTTTTTACTCTTTCCAAAAATTTGAAAAACCAGCAAAAATCACAGTGCCCCCCGCATCCATAACGCAATAGATGGCGGAAGATAAAAAAAACTGCTTGTCTCCCATCCCCCTCTTTCGTTACCCTGCAATCAAACATGAGCCGGAGAAAAAAAATGAAAAACACAGCACTGTATGGACTGATCCTGACGTTAACACTCGCTTTCACTTCATGCGCCCACTGGGGCAAAAAAGAATGGAGCGCCCTCAAAGACCGTTCATTCACCTTCAGCAGTTTTTATGTCCACAGCAAGTTCGACAAGAAGAAACGGGTCTTTAGCCGCATGAAATCATTCCCCCTTGAAAAGGTATCCAAAAGACTCGGCGAAATATATGGTATTGCTGTTGAAGCAGACGAATTCACTTCCTTCATTGACAAAACAGATTACAAAAAAATAAAACAGACCGGCCTTATCTTCAAAAGCGACTTTACCTGGCGCCTGAAAAAACCACCGGCAAACCAGGTCACCTTTGAGATGTCCCGTGTCATCCACGACGGCCAGGCCAGCGGCATCTATCTCTACAAGTATTCATTTAAAATAATTTCAGGGGGGGAAGTAAGGGCACGTTTTTTCGGCGAAGCGGAATCATGGAGCCAGGTCTACACATCTCTCCTCTATCGTATAAAAACCGAAGCCCCCGTGGTACCACCGGGACTGACACCGGCAAAAGACCCGGCCCGTGAAAAAGCAAAAAAAGAAAAAAAAGAAGAAGAAAAACTGGAAAATCTCCTGAAAGACCTGAGTCCCCGGCAGAGGGAGCTTTTAAAAAAGAAACTGGCAAACAAAACGAAAGAAAAAACGAACCCCTGAGACCAGACGCATGACCGTACCAAAACTGAAAAAATACCAGGACCTGGGAGAACTTCCCAATGTTATTGAAAGCAGACTGGTAAGGCGGGAGCCCCTGGCAATATCCCCCACCTGGCAGGAAGACACTTTTCGCAGCAGCGCCCCCGTTACCGTTGAACTCGGCTGCGGGAGAGGAGAATATACCGTGAGCATGGCACGGGCCTTCCCTGAAAAAAATTTTATCGGCATCGACCTGAAGGGAAACCGTATCTGGACCGGCGCTACTGAAGCATATAACGAAAAACTTGCCAATGCCCTTTTCGTCAGGCTGCAGATCGACCACCTCGACCTTTTCTTTCCTGAAAATTTTTTCACCGAGGGGTGGATCACCTTCCCGGATCCCCACCGAAAACAACCACGCAAAAACGCCCGCAACCGCCTCACCTCGCGTCGTTTCCTCGAGATATACAGGCGTGTCTTCAGGGAAGACAACATGCTTCACCTCAAAACCGACGATGAGGTCCTCTACGAGTATACACTGCGGGAAATATCAGAGGCGGGAGGCATGATACACGAGGCAACCGACGACCTCTACAACGAAAGAGACGAGGGCCTCCCCGTGATGATCCAGACACGCTACGAGAAAAGCTACATCAAAGAAGGGAAAAGCATCAGGTATATCCGCTTTTCCCTTTAAAGCCCTACCCTTTTTTTACCAGTTTTTTTATACCCAGTGACAGCAGGTAGATACTGAAACTCACCACTATACCTGGAAGTATCTCGTAGACATGAGAGGTGAACTCGAAAACATAGCGCCAGAGAAGGACCGTTGTCATACCCCCAAGCATCATAATAACAGAAGTTACTGTGCCGGGATATTTACGAAATGACCGCAAAATCATCATGGGCCCCAGGCTCGCCCCGAGCCCCGACCAGGCAATGGTGACAAGCTCAAAGACCGAGGTATCTCTCCCGCCGAAAAGTGCCACACCCAGGGCATAGGCGACGATAACAATTGTACCCGCCTTGGTCTTTCGACGGCTGTCCCCGAGGCGGGGGTAGATATCCTGCGTCAGGGCCGCCCCGCTTGAGAGGACCTGTGAATCAGCCGTTGACATGGTGGCGGCAAAAAGGCCTGCAAGCATAAGCCCCACGAAAACTTCCGGCAGCAGTTCCATTGAAAGAGCCGGCAGGGCAAGCTCCGGATCGAAGGTCGATACCTCCGGCAAGAGGAGACGTGAATAGAGCCCAACCCCCACCGCGGCTATTGAAAAGGGAATGTACCAGCCAAAGTATGACCGCCGTGCCGTGGTGATCTCATCAACAGAACGAATGGCCATGATCCGTATCTGCATGTCCGGTTCTCCTGCCACACCGATACCGGCGGCGACCCACCCCAGTACGTAGAGGGGTATCCCGAAGGCCAGGTTTTCAGGAAAAAGTTTCACCAGGGAAGGATCAACTTCCCCCAGCTTATCAAGAAGCTGAAGTGGACCTCCCACGGTAAGCCCCGCCGCAACAAGGAGCAGGCTCATGGAAATGATCATCACCGTTGCCTGTGCCGCGTCAGTCCAGATGGATGCCCGAATCCCACCGGCGAAACAGTAAGCGAGGATGATCATGGCACCAATGACAGAGCCGGTTGCGTAATTCCAGTCAAAGAGAACATGAAGGGCCTTGCCCCCCGCCGTCAGCTGGGCCGAGGCATAGGTACTGAGAAATACCAGGGTAATTGCGCCGGCAACAGCAGAAACAATACGGTTTACCCCTTCGGGGCTGCTCCCGAGAAAATGCGACACCGTTCGTGCCCCGGCGCGTTCTGTTTCTTCGCGCATGCGGCGGTACATGATTCGCCATAAAAAATAGTCCCCTGATATCCAGCCGATGGTCACCCAGATAGATGAGATGCCGAACTTATAGGTAAAGCCGATAAGGCCGATGAACATGTACCCGCTGGTGTTGGTCGCCGCCGCGGAAAGGCTCCCGAGAAAGGGGTGGATATCGCGGCTTGCAATAAGATAGTCCTCAGTGGTGACTTTACTGAGCCGTGCCGAGGATATACCGATAAATATAAACATGCCCAGAAAGAGCATGAAGGTCATCATTACTGTGGTCACAAATCTGTCCTTTTTATGTGGTTTCTGATTTTTTCAAGGGGGGAAGTCTACCCCGGGCCGGAAAAAGTTCACAAAAGGCCAGAGTGACACTAACAGATTATCTCTACAGATACAATACGCCAAAGGAGTGAGAAAAATAAGAAAAAAAAGCTACTTTACGATTCTTCAATCGCTGCTGTTTCATCCCCCGGGACATCATCAGGGGAACCCTCTTCACCGGAAGTCACTTCATCAACGGCAAAATCCTTAATTTCCCTGTTTAAATCATCAATACGCGAGACAAGAGACCGGGAATTTTCCATAATTGTCATGCTGCTTCCCGTATTTCCCTGGGCGAGCTCATTGATAGCCCCGATACTGCGGGAAATCTCACTGATGGCCCCCTGCTGCTCGTTCATGGCATGGAGAATACGGTCAGAATGTTCACGTACCTGCGTGGCACCTGCGTTGACCTTTTCATTGATCTGTGTCTGGTAGGAGACTTCACCGGAAACCTCGCCGATTTTTGCCACGATTCTCTCTATATCGTTCATGATGAAATTGATCTTTTCCACCGCCGTGGTTATATTTTCCGTACCCTTCTGGATCTCCGCCTCGTTATTATGTATCAGGGTACCGATATTCTTGATACTCGAGGCGGTCTGGTCTGCCAGTTTCGAAATCTCGTCGGCAACAACAGCAAATCCCCGTCCCGCATCCCCTGCACGGGCCGCCTCGATGGCGGCATTGAGAGACAGAAGGTTTATCTGGTCGGAAATGTCATTGATTATCTGAATGATACCGGTTATCTCCCCGGAAGACTGGCCGATATGGGTCATGGACTCTTCCATTATGGTGAGGGCCTGTTCCCCTTCACGGGCATTGACAGATATTTTTTCAATCATGGTAAGGGCTTCTCCCACCATGCCGTTGAGTACCTGTACGACCCTGCTGAGCCTTTCCATGTTTCCCGCCATTTCCTCGATACCGGTAAACTGCTCATCCACATTTTTCTTCACCTGGTCAGTGTTGGCGGTGACTTCCTCGATGGCGGCGGTGACTTCCTCCGTTGCCGCTGACTGTTCCTGGGTATTCTGTGTAAAATCACTGATGGTGTTGGATAACGATTCTGAATATGAAACAAGATCGTCTGAACTTCCCAGAAGAATGGTCTTTATAAAGGTATTCTGCCGCTCGTTTTTTTCAGCCGCGGCACGGGCATGGGCATGAGCCGCTTCTACTTCCTTACCCATTTCGAGAAACCTGCGCATGGCTCCCCCCATGGTAAAGAAAACAAAAAGAGTAATCCCCAGCACAAATCGGCTGAAACGCATCTCCGGGAAAAAGTCATGGAATGTGCCGGTATAGACGCTGATGATGTCAATGACCGCCCCGGCAATAGCAAGGAGGAGCCCCGTAAAGGCGGGCAGCAGGTAGGAAAACCTTCTCTTCTGTACCATTTCAACAATGAAACAGACAAGGGCATACATGATAAAGAGAAAGAGAAGGCCGTCACGTGCCGCGTAGAGGGGGCCCTCAAAACCCCGCCCGTGGTCTGCCTGGCGTAAAAGCCAGTCAGCACGATGTTTCGTAACCGAAATAAAAATATCAGGAACAGCAAATGCAGCAATAATAATTCCCCCTGCAAGGGCCAGGGCAGTCCAGAATATATACCTGTTGATCTTTCGCCATTTCTCATTCAACTGCAAAAAACTGGAAAGGATCAGGGGAAGGGCGGGAATAAAAAGGGTGGCGAAAACCTGTTCAAGGCGATGAAACTGCATCCCCGCCTCCGGTTTCAGGGCCCACCCCATGGTGAGAATAAGAAGTTCACCCGTCACAAAGCCCCAGGCGACAAAGCCGAGAAAGGCCATGGCAAAATGAATCCTCTCCCTGAGGGATAGATAAAGATAGAGATAAAGAAGAAATCCCATAAAAAGCACGCCGCTGCAGATAGCGGGTACCGCGTAATGGGTGGCATTGATCATTTCCTTGAATTCAATCATTCGGCAATCCTGATAATTTTTCTTTTCTACGTAATAGTATTAAGAGATTGTTTAAAAAAAATCAAGCACCGAAAAAAAAACGTGAGAAAGTGCGCCTATTTTTTGCAATAGGCACAGAAACCGGTACGGGGGCCCGCATGCCGGGGATGGTCCCTGCATACTTTCGGTCTGTTCTCGTAGACTGAGCATTTCTTCTCTCCATCGAGAAAGATACATTCACCGCTTGCTGTCTGCTCCAGGGTAAACATGCCGCTTTTATTGTTATAGCGTTTGATGATTCCCTCTTTTTTGAGTCTTTTGACGAGTTTCTTAAGGCCATGCTGCAGGTCCCAGAGGGTGGCGAAACCGAGATTGACCAGGTCTTCCCCGGTGACCTCCACAAGGAGGCAGCAGCACGCGGCGGTACAGGTTGAACAGAGTTTCTGATGGTAGGGGCGCCATGTTGCCGGGTCCTCACGGCTGACAGCGCCCCGGTACGACATTTCTGACATTTTTCTCATCCTTTCTATCATAAGGGAACCTCTAAAAATTAAATTTTTAGAGGCTCCCTGTTTTATAACTACTGGCAAACTCAGCAGTTATGTTTTTCGCCCGCCGCTGGCGGGCGGAAAACAATAATCAATAGAGGTTGCCATAAGGAATCTTTGTAAAAAAATGCCAGAATTATCACCACCAGCAGGTTGGCAAGATTTTTTTCTAAAAAATTTTTCAAATGCCCCGGCTTACTCTTTAATGCCGTTTCTGTCGATACTTCCTCTCAATTATTTCCCTTACCCTCAGGTAGAGTTCGTCAGGATTAAGGTCAATGGCCCGCCCGATAAACTTCTGCGCGTTCCGCAGGTCTCCCTCCTTGTAGGCATACTTCGCCATCAGGTAATGGAGCCGGTCAAAGTTCCGGTCCCGGTACGCTCCCTCCCGGAGAACATGGACTGCCCCGTGGTAGTCGAGGCGGAGAGCCAGAACAGCGGCAAGCTCAATATAGGCATGGGTAAAATGTGGATTGCAGTCAATAGCATGTCGCAGACATTCTTCAGCGCGTACCAGGTCATTCTGCTGCGCCCAGGCAACTCCCATGTCATAGTAATCATCAGCCTCTATATCTTCATAATGATGCATCTTTCACCTCCCGGACCTGTTTCAGGCTCATTGCAACAATCTTTTTTCTTTCCCTTTTCTTGCCTTGACGCCTGAAGTCTCTTAACCTATCTTTGAACAACCGTAAATGTGATGGTTACATGATGAAACCGATTCTGGAAATAAAAGACCTCGTGAAAGAATACCCCGAGGTCAGGGCCGTTGACGGGATAAGCTTTGCCATTAAAGAGGGGACATGTTTCGGCCTCCTGGGCCCCAATGGCGCCGGCAAAACAACCACCATTGAGGTCATCGAAGGCATCCTTCAGAAGACCTCGGGAGAGATATACTACAAGGGTGAACCAATACAGGCCAGCTTTCGCGAAGAGGCGGGCATCCAGTTCCAGAACACGGAGCTGCCCCAGTACCTCACCGTGGGAGAGACACTGGCCATGTTCCGCAATCTCTATCCCCGCAGGGCTCCCTTTCATGAACTGGTGGAGACATGCCGCCTCGGCCCCCTCCTTGAAAGGGACAACAGAAAAATCTCCGGGGGTCAGAAACAGCGCCTTCTTCTTGCCATTGCCCTGGCAAACGACCCGGAACTGATCTTTCTCGATGAACCGACCACGGGCCTGGACCCCCAGGCGCGTCACCACCTCTGGAACATCGTCAAGGATATAAAGAAAAAGAAAAAAACAATGATACTGACCACACACTACATGGAGGAGGCCCAGGTCCTCTGCGACATCATTGCCATCATGGACGCGGGGAAAATCATTGCCATGGGATCACCTGCAGAACTACTCAACCGGCATGCCAGCAGGACCACCATCATCATGAAAAAAGATATCCCCCCTGAAGAACTAAAAGGCCTCCCCTGCCGTCATTTTGCCCTTCACGAGGGATGCGAAATTCAGACGGACAACCTGAAGGCCTGCCTGGAAGGCCTTATTGAACGCAACATCGACCTCTCCGAGGTAACCATCAGATCACAAAATCTTGAAGACCTTTTTCTGAAACTGACAGGCAGAGAGCTGAGGACCTGAGCAAACAATGTTAAAACGAATAATAACCCTCACCATGGCGCGCACCAGGGAATTCTACCGGGACCGGTCAGCCCTGGCATGGAATATTCTCTTTCCCTTTCTTGTCATCATCGGTTTCAGTTTTATCTTTAACCAGGACAACCAGACACAGTTCAAGGTGGGGGAAGTTCACGGCGGCACAAAGGTCATCAATAAAATGGTCGTGGATAATTACCGGGCTTTCCGGGAAACACGTTTCATAGAATTCATCTCATTCAAAGATAAAAAGGCTGCCCTGGACAAACTGAGACATCACCGGATAGATTTTCTCATCAATCCCGACACGGGCCGTTACTGGACTACCGGGAGTTCTCCGAAAGGGTACATGGTTGAAAAATGCCTTCTTGCTGCCATAACACCGGCAAAAAAAGAAATACGCCGTGACACCATTAGCGGCGAAGAAATACCCTACATCGAATGGCTGTTCCCCGGCATTCTGGGGATGAATATCATGTTCAGTTCACTCTTCGGCGTGGGGTTCGTTATTGTACGCTACCGAAAAAACGGAGTTCTCAGAAGATTCTCCGTTGCCCCGGTTCGGACCTTTGAATTTCTCACCGCCCAGATACTCTCCCGCATGTTTGCCATTACCGCAACAACCGTGACTGTTTATACTGGCTGCTCTCTTCTTTATGGTTTCAACAATCGCGGCTCATACCTTGCCCTGATCCTTGTCTTTCTCCTGGGGGCCTTCAGCCTCGTTTCCCTTGGACTGCTCGTTGCTGCCCGCAGCAGCAGCGAAGAATTTGCCAGTGGAATCATCAACCTGATGACATGGCCCATGATGTTTCTCTCAGAGGTATGGTTTTCTCTCGAGGGCGCCAACCCTGCGGTCATTGCCATCTCAAAATTCTTCCCTCTCACCTACATGGTACAGGCTGCGCGCAGTATTATGAACGACGGGGCCTCCCTCGGAGAGGTACATTTTCATATCATGGTTCTCGCGGGGATGTCCCTTGTTTTTACCGCAGTTGGTTCCTTCTTCTTTTCGTGGCAGAAGGATACATAGGATACCTGGTAAGAAAAAAAACAGGAACATAGAAAACATCTTTATAGCTCCCCCTGGGGGTTGGGGGGCGGGATTCAGAGAGTATTCCCATAAAACCGGAATGAGCCCAATTTATTAATTGACATCTGTCGGTTACAATACCCTTGAAATAAACTGAAGATAATGGTATACTCTCCCGGATGGAAACTGAAAACATGACCGGAACATCTCTATGGATCATCGGCAAAAAAAATGACGATTTTCAAAACATCGACTCACTGCTGCCCCGCGACCTTTTTGAAAGTATCAGGTACCTGACCTTTGAAGAGCTGGGCAGTCTTTCTGTCGGGCAGAAACCTGAGGTCATCCTTCTTGTCTTCACCGGTGAATGTAATAAAGAAACTGACTTCCACCGCCTTCTTGAAAAGAGAACCCCCCCTGCACACCTGGTCGTCATCGCTGAAGATACGACCGGGCATCTTTTCGCATCCCTCAGGGGAATGCTCCTCTACAGCTGGTTTTTCAAGACACCCGGCAGCATTGAACTAAAAAGTTCCCTGGCCGGTGCCCTTTGTAAATCCCGCAGCAGAAATGCCCCCCCTGCGGTCAATGACTCTCTCCTGGAGAAAAACAACTTCCTGCATTTTTTTCAAAATGTTCCCGTTGCCGCCCTTATTCTCAATGAAAGGCTTGAATGCGTGGAAGTCAACGCGGCCTTTGCCGGTATCACCGGCGTCTCCACGGAAAAACAGAGGGGCCGACAACTGGCTGACCTGATGCCTGAGCTTGCCTTTCAGCTGGAGCCCGGGAAAGACGCCCTCCATGAAAAAAAAACACCCTTCATCAATGTCCAGGTAAGCCTTCACAAACCGTCGCAGAAAAAAAAGTTTAAGCATCTACTGGGAAGTTTCTTTCTCATTCATGACAGGGACTGCGGAAGCCGAACAATGGGAGGCTACCTTTTCGACATCAATGATTATGACGCTCTTCTCTCCCGGCTGAAAACATTCCATGAAGAATATGGTAATCTCTTTGAAAAGGCCCCCATGGGCATTGTTTTGATGGAAACAGGCGGTTCCATCAGAGAACTGAACTTTGAAATGGCCCGCATCCTCGGGGGGACGAGCCCTCTTTCATTACAGCAACCTCATAAAAAGTTTCACCAGCTTTTGAAAATAAGCAGCGGCAGCTGGGAAAAATTCATTTCCCTTCTTAATGAAAAAGGATACGTGGAAAACTACGAACTGAGAGGAGAAGGCACCAATGGCGCCCCTCTCTGGATCAGCATGAACGCCCGGATTGACATGCAAACAGAAGGGAAAACACCGCTCATCAATGCCTTTGTCAGCAATATTACTGAACGAATCACTGCAGAAAAGGAAAACGCTATTATCAGCTCCCAGGTCGATCTCGTTAACGAACTTAATGATGACCTGACAGCACGCCTGCCCATCTCCGAGATCATACGAAAAACCTGTGACCGTCTCAGAGAAATTTACAGGCTCAGGTTCGCGGATTTCTATCTTCGTCATGTCGATGGCAGCGGGAAAGACTACCTGATGTACCAGTACAGCAACATGGACAGTCATATACTATCAGCCATTGAAAAGATAACAGGCCTTTCCCTCAGGGAACTCAGAATTCCCCTTCACGATGAAAGCATGTTCAATACAATATATCAACAGGGAGAAAGCCTGGAACTCATGAAAGACAATGAAACAGCATTGATTCTCCAGGACTATGTTGACCCATCAAAAAAAACACTGAGAAAACTCGCCGAAAAAGTCTCCCGCCTGGCGGGCAACAGGTACATTTACCTTGTCCCCCTTGTGGTGCATAACACGCCCGCAGGTCACATGGGATTCAACAGGGACTTCCCCTTTTCTGAAAACGAGAAAAAAACGATACAGGCAGTACTGAACAAGCTCTCTTCAATCTTTGAGAGAGAGGAAAATGAAAAAAGCCTGAGATATTCCCTGCAGGAAAAAGAGACACTGCTCAAAGAGTTACATCATCGTGTAAAGAACAACATGCAGATCATATCAGGCCTTCTCTCCCTTCAGTCTTTCAATATTGAAGACGAAGACACACGAAAGATCTTCATTGAAAACCAGAACAGGATCAAATCAATAGCAATGATCCATGAACAGCTCTACAGCTCAGGCGATTTTCTAAACATTGATTTCACTGACTATCTCAATTTGCTGTCACAGGAAATCAAAAACAGCTGCCTTGATTCACTAAAAAATATTACTATCGATATCCATGCGGATAAGATTTTCATGGACATTGAAAAGGCTATTCCCTGTGCACTGATAACAGGTGAACTCCTCACCAGTGCCCTGGGACACACCTTTCAAGGAGATGACCCGAGAATAGTACTTGACCTGACCCAAAAACAAAACGAGGAAATCATTCTCACTATCTCTGATAACGGACAAAGCAGTGACGGCACTCCCTTTTCACCAGGAGAGAGTTCTCTTGGATACAAGCTGGTAAAAGATCTCACAAAACAGCTCAAAGGTTCAATCTCCTTTGATAGCGGTAAAGAAAACAGGATTTCACTTTCATTTAACCGAAAGGAAAAATCCCCTCATAAAAACGAAACAGAGGAGAAAAACACCGAAAAGAAAAAGGCCACTTCGGTTCTCATTGTTGAGGATGATATTATCACCGCCTCGTATATAAAAAGACAGCTTGAAAAGGAAGGTTACCAAGTGCCTGCCACCATCAGCACCGGTGAAGAGGCCGTCGCTTTCTGTGACATGAACACACCAGATATCGTTCTCATGGATCTACAACTGGCGGGAGAAATGGACGGGATCGAAGCGGCACGCAGAATCAAGGCAAAGCATGATATCTCCCTTCTCTACGCATCAGGAAACGCGGAAGATTTTTCCCTGGTCAAGGCCCAGAAAACATCACCCCTGGGTTTCATCGTAAAGCCCATAAAGATAAACGACCTTCTAATACTTCTCAGGGGTATATCCTGAAAAAATTCTTCAACACCAGCGGAGGCGAATATAAGGCCCTGAACATGAAGGAAAGGCAAAAAGGGATGTCCGAAAAGGAGATTATCGAGCTTCTTGCATCACGGGGAAAATTGATCAAACGCTCCCTTGTTACCGATGATGAAAAGGCCACTGTCGGCTATGAAGAAGAGCATTTTCTCGAAACATGGTGCCGCTGATCACCCGCTGCCGGCCAGCACTGGTCCGAAACTGTACCCCCGAGCTGCGGGGGAGAAGTGCCTGCCGGTTTTCTTCAAAAAGGCGGGATACATTTTTTTCTTTTTCAGAAGTGGTAATGGACGAGGGCCTGTCCATTTTTTGGGGGGCTTGAAAAGCTTATACTTAATTTTGATAACATCCCCGATTTTTAGCCCCGCGGCACTGCGGTGAACAGCAATAACCTTTGCCTTGACCCGTATTTCTCTTTCCGGGCAGAAAAAGCACCATTCCTTTTTCACTTTAAGCACTTTTATATCAATATATTCAGGAGCTACTGACTGATCTTCCTGGTAGTACTTCAACTCGATCTCAGCAAAAAGAAATGCCGGCAGAAACAGAAATAAGAAGGCCACGATTTTTACAGGTATTTTCACTCTCTGTATCACTCTTTTCTTCCTTTTGAAGCAGGATTAACCAGGAACCATGGAATCCGCGTATACTAATGACAGCAGAAAGAATTGTCAACATCTTCCTGAAATAAAATATCGACATATTTGAAAGCGAGGTTACGAACCTCGCTTTCAAATATATGCCCGCTTTCTTTTCCTGGAAAAACGCCACAGACCCCAAAAAGCTATGAATAAGGCCAGGACCACGATAAAAGACGGTATCTCTGTCAGAAAGGGAAAAAAGTCAAAAATATTCCGGTTCCACTGCCCGTGAATGATGAGAAAGACCCGGGCACTGCTGATTACGGAAACGAGGATGAGCAGCCTGAAACGAAACTTCCTGCGGAAATCTCCGAGGGTTTCATCATTCCACCGGTGGAGGGCCCCTGCGATAAAGATAAAGAAGGGAATAAAAATCAGGGGTGTTACCGTGTAGATCTCGGTGGTCGCCGTATCATTAAAAAAAGCGGCAATGAGCACATTGGGCACCACCATGGCGGCACAGAAAAGGGCGACATTTCTGTGCTTTTTTAAAAAAGTCCTCAGCCCCGGGAGAATAAAAAGAAAAACGGGTGTGGCGATAAAGATACCGGGAGTTTTGTTTTTTACCGCCGCGGGATTGAACCATGATGAAAACTTGAAAAAGGAAAAGAAAAGATTATCCAGGCCGATAAGAAAATTTCCTGATAGAGAACTGAAGAATGATTTTTCTTCTTTAAATAGAACATTATACTTGTTGCTTTTAATAGTGATTTCATTAAAGGCGGCATAGTTGAAGCCAATGAGAAGGGAATAGATACAGAAAAAAATACCCAGTGAGATAAGCAGAACTGACCGGTCCTCCCTGATAATGGAGAGGGTCAACTTTTTTGAAAGGGCGAAGTAGAGCATAAAGGCGGGAAAAAAAAGAATGTTCTGTATCTCGATTATAGAAGAAAACGAAAGAAGAAAGACAATGAAAAAGACAATTTTCGCATTCTCCCTGTTTATAGCAGGTATCTTCAGGGCGAGATAGAATGCCCACATCATTGTTGCCATGGAGGAAGCATGTGAATAGAGATGCGTCGCCTCGAGCCATGTTAGACTCCCCAGGGCAAAAGTCACCATTGAGATAAAGGCTGTTTCGAAACGCCCTGTAAGAAAAAAAATAATATTGAAAAGGGCAAGAAGCCCCAGAACCGCTGAGATATTCGGCTGAAAAACAACAAAGACCTCTGTCAATTTTTTATTATCACGAAAATATGAAAGGGGGCTTGCCTTCAAACCCTTTGCCATGAGATAAAAAGGGAGGGCAAGTAAGGCCGTTCCCGGTGAACGGTCCGAGTAGAAGCGCCCGTCTTTCATGGCGCAGTCTACGATATCGGTATAGGCAACAAAGTTACCAATAGAGACTCCCCCCTCCTCAACCAGTGCAGCAGTGAGGGCGAAGTGACTTCCGTCGTTAGAGGAGACGATGTGAGATGATGAAATAAAATAGATAAAACTGATTACCACAAGGGTAATCAAAAGTATTCGCCTCTGCTTTACAGTCACTTCAGCCATTATTTTCGGTTCTCCTCTTTTTTCTAAAGGCACACCCCAGGCATGAGTTCAGGCCCAGGAAAATCAGGATAACTGACACAAGAAAAAGAGAGAGTCTCAGTCGGGGTAAAGAAGGGTTTCCCAGGAGCCCTTTCAAAGAAGAATCCTTTTCCACAGAAAGCCATGAACGCGCCCGGCGGTATCTCCGGGGCAAAACCGGCACAGCCTTTCCCTTCTCAAAGGAGGAACAAAAATCCGTCACCATTGCAAAGAGATCTTTCCCGGCGCCCTTTTCTTCTTTCAAAGCGACCGTGTCTGAGGGCCTGATCCTGAAAAATCCGGCGGGATGACTGCCCAGTCTTTCAAGCATCTGCAGTGTTCTCTTTGTTGCAAGAATCCGCAGGGGTGCACTGTCACCAGTTGCAGCCCCCTTACGCGCCGTGATCTCAAGGGAGGTCACCCTGTCAAGGGGAAGCCGGTACCTGTTACAGGAAACCTGCAGCCCGGAAAAGTACGGCGTAAACTCCCTGCCGATAAATGTATTCATTCCCGCGGCAAGTTCAAGAAGAAGCTTTACTTCACTGCGGGTAAGGGTAAAGACCGCCAGTGAATCGGGGAAATATCCTCCCCCGTCAATAGAGTACGGGAGGGCGCGAAAAATATCAGCAGCATGGATAAAGCCTTTACTGTCGGGACACGGATACTCCGCCACTTCCCCCATAGTAAGCACTGCGTCGATTGCAGGAAGGTTCATTGAAGACACCCTCTTTCGGTACGCGGCACGCATGGCATCATGAAGGAGGTCGTGAAAACTTCCCCCATACTCATCTTTATCAAAATCAAAATTAATTTTAAAAAGAGGTACGTTAAGCGAAACACCATAATCATCACGAAGGCGGTCACTGATGACGCGGCGCAGCCTGAGATGTTCACGCCGGATGCGGCGTGCCGGCCTGAAGGGTTTCAGGTCAATATTTTTAAAAGAGGTTACACCTGTTTTTTCATTTTTCTTTTTCAGTTGAACCTGCCAGATTCTGCGGCCGCGCGGTTCAGGGCGAAAGAGATGAACACCGCGGTAAATTTCATGTGCCGGCGCCCCGGTTTCATGGCAGGCGAGTACGAGTCCGATACCTGTGACCTCGTCTATAAGCAGCCTGTCTGTTTTTCTTCCAGCCGAGGAGAGTAGGGCAATGATGTCTGCCTTTTCTTCTGTTTCAATTTTTTTAACAATCCCCTTCAGCATGCCGGTAATATTAGTGAAGAACAGTCCCCTTTTCTTTAACTCACCCCTGTCAACAGAGGTCGGTATCCCCACCACGGCAAGGCTGATGCCGCCCCCCCGGTAGACGCGGTAGCTTTGAATTTTTTCCGTTTCAAATGCTTTCTGGAGTGACGGTGGTGAAATCCCTGGTATAGTAATCATTCCCGATGAAAGAAACAGGCTGCTGCGGGATAAACTTCCCCCTTTAAAAAGACGGGCCATAAGGGGTGCAGGAAGTTGAAGCTCATCCCGGCCGGGGGTGATGCCCCGGTAGCCTGCATTTCCCATAAGCCTTAAAAAGGGGAAACCTTCTTTATTAAGGATCTGTAAAAGTGAACCGCGGGAAAATCCCCCGGCATCAAAAAGATAGAGAGATGAGGGATTCGTTTTTTTCAAAAAGTCATAACAGGCAGCCACCTTTGCCAGGCCCCCGTCAAGGTCATCACGGCAGGTAAAGGCGCGGTTCACTTCCCCCGCATGCGACTTAAGATGCGAGGAAAGGAGAAGTGTCATGCCACCCGCCGCGGAAGACGAGGCGATGAAAAAAACAAAAAGAACTGCCACCGGCAGCCTGTACATTTTTTTTACCAGCATTTCTACCCTTTCCTGCAAAAAAGAGGGTGCCCCTTCTGAAGATGATCTGGCAGCCCCCCTCTCTCCTGTTCTTTTTCAGAACCTTTCAATGTTTATCATTACTGTTTTTCTCTGTCGGGGAAGGAAAAGGCCACTCCCGCCCCTCTCTCCTGTTTATTTCCTGCAGGTCATGGATAATTATGGCAATGATAATTTCCTCCCTGCTGCAGGATTCAGGAAGAGACTCAATAAAACGAATAATCCGGTCTTTTGCTTCTGACATATTTTTCCTCCCTTTACCGGGGATACGAAATCGGCAGGGAAAAAATAAAAAAAAATAAAACTTTTTTTATAAAAACCGGTTTAAAAACCAGGGTCTATTTCAGGTTATAACGCTCTTTCAGTTCCTGCTTTTTTTCTTCCGGGAGATCTGCATAATAAGATTTCCACCCGGGACAAAACCCGATATGCCATCGCCAGAATCTTCCCAGAAGGGATTTCGGGTTGTTATCATACTTTGCCCTGAATTTACAGTTCTCGCAATTTGCCTGTGCCATGAATTCTCTCCTGAGATATTTTATAAGTGCTGTGATGCTCCCGCCCTGAAGAAAAAGGAGACGCAGCAGTAAGGAAAAGAAAACACCCGGATATCATAAGAGGAGGCATCAAACCTCCTCTTATGTTTCTCCTTTCGGGTATAGACCGTTTTAGGAGTTTCCCGTTTCGGTGCCTTTGTTTTAAGGCGCATGCCGGAATGAATCTGCCTGAGCAGTTCCTTCTCCTTACTATTATTTTTCATCACTGCTACCTCCAGATGAAATTTGCCTATTTTCACCATCTCAGGCAAATATGCAATTCTTTTTCTTTGATCTTATGTTATGAAACGGTTTCATTACCACTATGGCGCGATGAAACCACGCCCCCCATTTTTGAGGCGGCTCCTGTGTGGCCTGCAGTAAATATCTGGTTGACATTTCATCTTCTTCTGCCACAATATGGTATAAAATTTTAAATATCAAAAGAGAGTAAACATGCATGATTTACCAGAATTTTACCGAATAATGGCAGTACTGAGCGGCATCTTCTGGACAGCCACTTACATCATGATAATCCGCCGCGGTTTCAAGGACAAATCCTACGGCATGCCCATTGCCGCCCTGGCGCTGAACATATCATGGGAGTGCATTTATTCATTCATCACCCCCGCGCCCGCCCCGCAGAGGTATATCAATATCATCTGGTTTCTTTTTGATATTATCATAATCTACCAGGTTTTCAAATACTGGAAAGAGGATTACAAAGATATTTTTTCAGAAAAAGGTTTTTATGCCTTTTATCTTCTTTTACTGGCCACAGCCTTTTTCGGGGTTCTTTTTATTCAGTACGATGCCATCACGGTAATGAAGCCGAAACCCTACCCCCTCGGCATGGGACGCGCCTACAGCGCCTTCGGCATGAACCTTGTCATGTCCATTCTCTTTGTGCTGTTTATCCTGAGGCGCAACAGCATATCAGGCCAGTCAATCTACATTGCCATCGCCAAGTGGGTGGGTACCATTTTTGCGGATATTCCCTTTATTCTCTACCCGGCACTGCCGGGAACACCGGGTAAGAATGAACTTCTCTTTCCCTACTTCTACGTGGCCATCTTCATCTTTGATGTCATCTATATTGTCCTGGTCTACAAAAAATCAAAGGAAGCCGGCATCAATCCCTGGAAACGGGCTTAGAAAATCTCCCAGGAGAGACTTTAATACAAAAGCGAGGCTGGCAAGCCTCGCTTTTGTATATAACTACCTGTTGTGCCGGACCATGACCATGATGTTCGAGGCGTTTCTTCCCCTCAGGCGGCCGTATCCAAAAATAAAAGGAAGTGGTTTTGCCTGCTTTTTATAGGCATCGGCGAGATCCTTCTGAAAACGAATCCGGCAGCCCCTGATGGAAATGGGACAATACCGTCCGTAGAGAAAAATCTTCCATTTATCCGGATCAAATTCTCGGTATGCCATGCCCGAGTCATCCTGGACGATGATACTGCTTTTTTTCAAAATAAAATTTTTTAATCCCGCGTATTCTTTCATCTGCATAAGATAGACCGCGGACTTGAGAAGGGTTCTGAACTTCCCCCTGCTGACAAGCAGCCTGCCTTCAGGTGTCTGAGAGGTCACGGATTCATTTGAAAGGCGCAGGCCAAGATAGATAAGTTCCTTTTTTTCTTTCGAGACGGCGGGATCATGAAAGAGTACCCGGTACCCGATATGATTTTTGCCCTTATGGTGTACAATACTGCCGTTACCGGCGATATCTACCATATCGATACTGTCGATGACAAGGCCCATACGCACCATGAAAATCATGACAAGGGAAAGGGTTCCCCCGCCGCGGCGTCCGCTGAGATTTTGTTTCATCCCCGCGGTTGTAAAATAGTTTTTCGCCCCGTACCAGTAGAGTGATTTTCTCACCTTCCCCAGGGCGGAACGGAGCTGCCAGGGTTTCATGGACAAAACTGCAGGAACGGTTCCCGGTTTTTCCATGGCTATCATCATGTAGCGTTGTGACCGGCCCATAAGGGCATACATGTTGATAAAGTCCGCGCCACTGAGGGGATAAAAGACTGTTTCACCCGAGGGGTGTTTTTGGGGAAGATGATCTACCTGCCACGCAGTAATCTTTCTGATTGTTCCCTTATCAATTTTCTTCCAGGTGCGGTCCATAAACCGGCAGTGTTTGCGCCAGGACCTTACCCCTGTTTTTTTGACAAGATGAGGAGAAATCCCTCTTGATATACCCGCAAGATAGCGGGCAATCTCATTATAGTCTACCGTGGCAGTGCCGGCAGAAAGGGGAAGAGCCGGCAACATGAGTAAAAGAACCAGAGAAAAAACAGGTGTATAATAAAAAAATATTC
>CAZHNW010000074.1:0-17759 GCA_964534225.1 uncultured Leptospirales bacterium
AACCCGGTAATCTGATCAAGGTCCTTCCGATCAAGGATGCCATTAAAAAGAACGTTGAAATAATCGTGGACGGGAAAAAGAAACTTATTCCCATTGATGATAAAACAGTAACTTTTTTGCTTGAATTGAAATCGGCTGATGTAACTGAAGTGGCGCGGGCTTTAAAACCTCTAAAATCTAAATTTTCAAACATCGTCACCTACCAGCCTCTGAACATATTGATTTTCAGCGGCAACTCAATGGAAATAAATGGCCTGGTAAAAATTGCTACCGCACTTGATAAACAGATTGGAGAAGAAACAGGAGACAAGCTCCCCTCGCGGGGCAATATTCACGTTGTTCATCTCGAGAATGCAGATGCAACCCAGCTTTCCGAAGTCCTGTCTCGTATTCCTTTTTCTGAAACGGCAAAAATCAACACATCTCCTCTGAAAACCCAGAAGGTGAGAAGAAGCCGTAAATCACGCCGTATTGTCAAACGTCAGGCTGTCAGCAGAAAAAATAAATCAAAGCTTTCAATCATTGCCAATAAAGACACGAATTCCCTGGTTATCACAGCTACCCCGCAGGAATTCAAAGAAATCAAAAAGATCATTAAAGAGCTTGATATTGTACGTGAGCAGGTCCTTATCGAGGCCCTTATTATTGAAGTGAATGCTGAAAACGGATGGGGCTTTGGTATAGACTGGATGCTGGGACAGCAGGCGGGGGTTCATCTTTTTGGCGGTTCGCAGATACTCAGCAGCAGCCTTGGTTCCAGCAGTTTTGGCCAGACTGTAAACGGGAAAAAGCTCGCCCTTCCCCTTACCCAGGGATTTCAGATCGGTTACATGCCTGATACATCGATTCTCGGTTTCGCCCTTTTGAATGCTTCTGCCTCTGATAACAAGTTTAAAATACTCTCCACGCCGCAAATTCTCACAGTTGATAACCATGAAGCAGAGTTAAACGTGGGGGAAGAAATCGCCATACCCTCTAACAACCGTATATCAGAATCGGGAACACAGTTTTATACCTATGAATACAAATCAGTAGGCATAAAACTGAAAATAACACCACATATTACCAACCACAAGAGAATTACCCTGGACCTATACCAGGAAATAAATAATGTCCAGGGAAATACCACTGTTCTTGACAGTGGTTCTGTCATTCCCCCTACCCTGGGTAAACGGGATATCAAGACAAAGGTTTCCGTTCTTGACGGGAAGACAATTGTCGTTGGAGGTCTCATACAGAACCAGCGTACTGAAGAGGAGACAAAGGTTCCCATCCTCGGGGATATTCCCGTACTGGGATGGCTCTTTAAAAACAAAACGGTGTCATATAAAAAAACAAACCTTCTTGTTTTTATCACGCCTCATATTGTAACGAAACAGGAACGTATTGATGCCATTACCAGGCAGAAGAGGGAATCCCAGGACAGGCTTCGAGGGAAATAATCGAAAAGACGGACAGGCTCAGACATGGCGCGAAAGAACCTTGGATCAATCCTAGTTGATAAAAAAATAGTCACCACGGAAACGCTGCAGGAAATCCTTCTGTCTCAGAAGGGCAGCACAGACCGCCTGGGGGAAATACTTGTGCGCAAGGGACTTGCCGATGAAGAGGATGTCCTTGCGGCCCTGGGTGAATTTTACGGACTGGAATGCCAGTTTCACCTTGAATTTGACGACCCGGAAGATACCTTTGCCACTATTCCTGTACAGTTTCTCAACAAGAACCGTATAGCCCCCTACATGCGCAAGGGTAAAACAGTATACGTGGCCATTGCGGACCCTCTGAATATTCAGCCCCTTGACGACCTTAAGCTCCTCTATCCTGATTATGATTTCGAAGCGATACTTTCCAAAAACGATGAAATCCAGAGAATCATTCATACTCACTATGATGTTTTAAAATCTGAAACCACTGATGAACTCATAGAAGACCTTGAGGAGTCAGACTTCGAAATTCTCAGTTCTTCAATATCCGAAACAGAAGATATTCTTGATATGGCCAACGAGGCCCCTATCATCCGCCTGGTCAATACCATAGTCAGGCAGGCGGTGACAGACAGGGCTTCGGACATCCACATTGAACCCTATGAGAAAGAACTGATAGTCAGGTACCGCATCGACGGCATTCTATACCAGATGTTTACTCCCCCCAAAAAATACCAGGGCGCCATTATTTCCCGTATCAAGATTATGGCCAACCTGAACATCGCCGAAAACAGGCTGCCCCAGGACGGCAGAATTCAGCTGAAAGTAGGGGGTAAGGATATTGACATCCGTGTTTCTGTCTTCCCCACCTACTGGGGTGAACGTGTCGTTCTAAGGATACTGAATAAGACTGACATGCTCTTCAGTCTTGAAAGCCTCGGTTTTGACGATCAGGATCTTGTTAAATTCCAAAAACTGATTCGCAAGACCCACGGTATTATTCTTGTTACCGGGCCAACAGGAAGCGGTAAATCGACCACACTCTACAGTGTGTTGACTTCCCTCAATTCAAGGGATGTTAATATTCTCACTGTTGAAGACCCAATAGAGTACCAGCTTCACGGCATCGGCCAGATGCAGGTAAAACCGAAGATTGACCTGACCTTTGCCAGCGGTTTGCGGTCAATACTCAGACAGGACCCTGATATCGTAATGATTGGTGAGATCCGTGACGTGGAAACAGCGGAAATCGCTGTTCAGTCAGCCCTTACGGGACACCGCGTTTTTTCAACTCTTCATACCAATGATGCCGCCAGCGGTGTCACGCGCCTTATTGATATGGGTATCGAACCCTTTCTTATCGCTTCATCGGTTAATGGATTCCTTGCTCAGCGACTTATTAGAATGATCTGTCCTCACTGCAAAACTTCATACAAGCCGACACAGAAGGAGCTCTCAGAGATCGGCTTGAAAGCGTCACAGCTTAAAGGGGGCAGGCTCTACAAGGGAAAAGGGTGTGAAAAATGTCTTCATACCGGATATTCCGGCCGGTCTGGAATTTATGAACTTCTCATTGTTTCCAGTGATATTCGCAAACTAATACTCGACCATGCCGATTCCGGGCAGATAAAAGAACAGGCGATAAAAGAAGGCATGAATACCCTTGTCCAGGACGGACTCATAAAGGCCATTGAAGGTGTTACCACAATTGAAGAAGTGATGAGGGTGAGCGGATGATATTTCAGTATGACG
The DNA here is from genome assembly GCA_964534225.1 of uncultured Leptospirales bacterium. Lineage (GTDB taxonomy): Bacteria > Spirochaetota > UBA4802 > UBA4802 > UBA5550 > CAZHNW01. The sequence goes on from CAZHNW010000074.1 coordinate 3,177, forward strand.
CCCTTGACCGTAAGGGTGATACCGTCAGCGATTACATCGATGCGCCAACCGAAGCCTCTGCACGCAGCAAAATCAGGGCCCAGGGCCTTTACCCGGTAAAAATCGAAAAGCAGGAAGTTGCCGAATCAGACAGGGACACAACAAAAAAATCGAGTTTTTCAGGCCTGCTTGACCGTCTTTCCCGGGAACTGACCCTGCGGTTCAGCTCAAAGCAGGTCGGGCTCTTCTCGCGGCAGCTTGCCACTCTCCTTAAAGCGGGAATGTCTCTGCCCATGGCAATCAATGATATTATTGACCAGATCGAGAATAAACACTTTCGTAATATAATCGCTGACGTGAAGGAGAAAATTGAAGAGGGAAGTTCTTTCTCCAACGCCCTTGAAAGGCATAAGAATATTTTTTCAGAAATGTATATTAACATGGTCAGGGTTGGAGAAAACCTGGGGTCCCTTGATCATGTTGTGGAACGTCTTGCAGAAATGGAAGAAAAAAAGAATATGCTGAAAAGCAAGGTTCAGGCCGCACTCTACTATCCTCTTTTTATGTTTTTCTTTGCTACAATTGTTGTGATATTTCTGCTTGTCAGCGTTATCCCTTCCATCAGTGAAATGTTTACAGACCAGAAGAAAGAACTCCCCCTTCCCACTGAAATCGTTGTCGGTCTCAGCAACATACTCTCTGATTTCTGGTTTTTTATCCCCTTGTTCGTCATTCTTTTTGTCTATGTCTATCGAAGATTTTCATCAACTGAAGAAGGTAAAAAAAAGATAGATGAATGGAAGTTGAACGTCCCTCTGTTTAAAAACCTTTACAGGAAGCTCATTGTACTTCGTTTTACGCAGAACCTCGGTGTCCTGATGAGCAACAAGGTGGATATAATGAAATCTTTTGAAATAGTTCAAAAGATTGTTGGAAATGTTGTTATCGAAAAAAAAATTTCAGAGGCGGCGGTAAAAATTCGCGAGGGCTCTTCCGTGTCAAAGGCTCTGGCTAAATCCGAATTTCTTCCCCGCATGGTACTGGGTATGATCGCCGCCGGAGAGGCATCTGACAACCTTGACACCATGATGATCAATATCGGCAACGTTTATGAAACTGAGATTGATTTGACGGTTTCAAGTCTCACCAGTCTTATAGAACCGCTCATTATTATCTTTATGGGGCTTGTTATCGGTATGATCGTTCTTTCTGTCATGCTTCCCATTATGGAGATGAACCTCCTGGTCCAATAGAAAAATTATATTAGAAATATGAGGTAAAAATTATGGAAACACTGAAAAAACGAATTAAAGAAATTTTTCTTCATCTCAAAAAGGACGAAGGTATGACATTGATTGAGATAATGATCGTTGTTACCATTATTGCCATACTCGGAGCCCTCGTTGTACCACGTTTTCTTGATATGCCTCAGAAGGCACGGGTGAGTGCAACAAAGCAGCAGATCAAAAATTTTGAAATGGGACTGCAGAAATATTCTTTTGAAAATGGACGTTTCCCTTCAACCGATGAAGGCCTTGCAATGCTTGTCCAGGAAAAAATAATGAAAAAGATTCCCAGGGATCCATGGGGAAATGATTACCAGTACCGGTCTCCCGGAGAGAATGATCCTGATTTTGAAATCTGGAGTTATGGTGCAGATGGTAAAGAAGGCGGCGAAGGATTTGACGCTGATATTAAGAGCTGGGAATAATAGAATCCCGGTGTTTTCGCTCTCCTGTATTGACATGAGAGCGAAAACAACCTGCTTCGAAGGCTGAACCTCGCCATGTCCCGTATTAAAAATGCGATAGAAGGCAATGATGGTTTTACCCTTATTGAAACCATCATTGTTATTGTTGTTCTTTCTATAACAACGATGGCGGTTATTCCCCGGCTTACTACATACTTCAGCAACAAACGGGAAAATTTTGCAATTGCTACGGGATATATTACAAAAACTTTCGATGACGCCTTTCTTAATAACAGAACTAATTTCCTTACCATTCACCTGTATGAACCCGGTTCTGCCATAGAAGAAAACGAAGAGAAAGCCGCCCTTTTTTCGCGGAACAATGGTTTTTCTGTTTTGAACGCTGAAGGAGGAAAATTTGTCCTGAATGATCGCAAGGTCCTGAAACCAAGAGAGTTCCCCGAAAGTTTCAGGATCGAGAAGGTCCTTATTGCCGACGGCAGGGAATATGGCAGCGGTTCGGTACTCATCCCTTTTTATCCTCAGGGGTACTCAAGTGACATCATGGTTCATGTTACTGTCAATGATGAAGAAATGTGGACCATTGTTATTAAAAAGTATATGAAAGAACCGGATGTTCAGAAAGGGCATCAGACATTTTCGGAAATTTAATGACATTTTCAGATAAATATAAACAGAGATCTGGATTCGCTCTTATCGAGGTGCTTATCGCCGTTGCGATTCTTTCCATTATTCTTATGAGCATTTATTCCGGCATCTCAACCAGTATCAATGTTATCAGCGGAGCTAAAAATTTCTCTCGAGCCATGCTCATCGCCAAATCCAAAATGAATGAATTCAGGGCACACCGGCTGCGGGGAACTGACCTGAACAGGGAAACTGTTGATGAATACCCGGATTTTTCTTTCAGCAGGGTAAGTGAGAGGTTCGAACACCCTCTGCTGGGGCCCCTCCCCGCCCAGAAAACCGTTATTACCGTTTACTGGCGTGAATATAATATTGATAAAGAGTATTCAATTGCATATATATATCCGACAAAATGAAACACCTGAAAATTAACTGCAACAGGGGATTTACCCTCATTGAAATACTTGTAGCCACCACGATTTCTTCCCTGGTGTTGATCATGGTATACACTTCATACCGTTCTGTTTTAACCACAGTGCGGGACATTACCGCTTATGCAGAATTTTATGAGAATGTTAACCTGTCCCTGAGACGTATCGACCGTGATATAAGCAACGCCTATTACAGGAGAAAGAATAAAAATGCAGCCTTTATTGCCGAAAGTGATAATGTAAACAGTTCTCTCCATTTTGTGACAGTTAATCACCGCAATTTCAGGATACTGGGAGACCCGAAACAGCCCTACCCCAGCAGTGATGTGAATGAAGTAAGTTACTATCTCAAGGAAGACCCTAAGATTCCGGACCTCTTTTTTCTCTACCGAAGGGAAGAAAGGCATTATGATGAAGAACCAATGACAGGGGGAACAGAAAGCGTAATGCTTGAAAACGTAACGGGACTGCGTTTTGAATTCAAAGTTCGCAATGACTGGACGGCCCGCTGGGACTCACGGGAAACAAGGCGTTTCCCAAAACTTGTAAAAACAATTTTGAAGGTAAAAAATTACTCAGGCAAAGAAGAAGAATTCAGCCTTCTCTCGTATATTGACATGAGCGGTTAGGGATGTGAAAAAGTTTAACAAATATAAAATGTTAAAAACATGGTACAACGGGCGTGCCTCCTCTCTGGAAAAGGAAGGGGTTCGTGCATGGCTTTTCAGGCCCGGTGGTTATGTCATCATTCTTGTACTGATAATGACAACTCTGCTTATCTCTGTGACGGCTGAATTCATTGTTGAGTCTCAGATAACCATTGGCTACATGCGTAAGTATGACAGTGATTTAAAGGGAAGTTTTATTGCAAAATCTGGAATTCAGCTGGCAACTGCCATACTTATGGCGGACAAAAGGGGTGTCGGCGGACAAATGCTCACCGGCAAGTCTACTGATAAAAGCATTGACTGTTTTGATGATATTTGGGCCCTGAATCTCCCCCCCCTCCCTGTGGGGGATGCAAGCCTGAGTCTGGAAATTAAGGATGAAAACTCAAAGATCAATGTGAATGCCTTTGCAAACGAATTTACAGAAAAAACCCGTTATTATGTTATCGCCCAGACTTTTTTTATTAACATGGGGCTTCCCATGGATTTTGCCGATATAATCCACGACTGGGTTGACATAGATGATTCACGTTTTCCCTATGGGGCTGAAACTTCTGATTATTATCTTACCCTTATTCCTTCATATTCTGCCAAAAATGGTCCCATGGACAGCATTGATGAAATGCTCATGCTAAAAGATATGACCCCTGAAATTTTTTATGGTATGGGGGGAGGTACTTCGGGTATAGAAGAAAACCTTGTCGATGACAACCACGGGAAAAATGATCTGGATATCAAAAAACTGATGGAGTTGACATCAACTGATTCTGAAAAGGGACTTGATGAATATGCCGAAAGTGAAGAACCGGTAAAAATTGGAAAAGAAAAAAGTAGACGTCTCAGTGACTATTTTCGTGTGCATGGAAAACGTGATGATTTTCTGCACGACTATAATAAAATAAATATTAATACCGCTTCATACAGGGTTATATCAGCATTGACAGAAAATATGACAGATGATAGGGTGGCTGAGTTGATCAGGCGCAGACAGGCCCAGCCATTTCGATCAACAGGTGAAATCAGGGATATAATAGATGACAATGATACTTTTGATATATTAAAAAAATATATTTCTGTCAGTTCATCAATTTTTCAAATTAAATCGACGGCCAGTATAAATAAGACATCGGTAACCATTACAGCCGTCTACAACAGGGACACCCGGCAGTTTCTGTACTGGTGTGAAGAATAGAGAAAACAGGAGCACCACTTTGTTCGAAAATATTGCCGCCCTTGACATCGGGGCTTCATCAATAAAGTTGATTAAGGTCAGGACCGGATTCAGAGATTTCCAGATAAAATCTGTATCCATGCAGAAACTCGATCCTGATGCCGTGGACCGTTTTAAAGAAACCTCTCTCGCACTTGAAAGACTCCTTGCGGAAGACCCCCTTGATGGATACCGGGTCATTACAAATCTTCCCATGGAACTATGTATTATCAGGACTATTGCCTTCCCTTTTAAAGACCCGGAAAAAATCGCTGAAGCTATTCCTTTTGAAGCTGAAGAAAACATCCCTTTTGGTATTGATGATCTTGCCATAGATTTTCAGTCAATGAAAAGTGATGATCCCGAGGAAGGGAAAATTCTCCTTGGTGCCTCGTTAAAGGACCATGTGCACAGGCACGTTGAACTTCTGAATACTGCCGGCATCTTTCCCGTCAAAATGGGACTCGAGGCAAATGCCCTCTTCGAATGTTACCGGCATTACAATACCGTAGAAGACGAAAGGGTCATACAGCTCGATATCGGATGGAAAAAGACGATTGTAAATATTATCAAAGGTGACAGGCTTCAATTTACCAGGGCTCTCTCTACCTCTGCTGGAGATGTTTTTGAAAAAATTGCCCGGGCATTGAAATTATCGCTCAGGGAAGCAGAAGAACTGTTTAAAAATATTTCCCTTGATTTGACAGCACTGGAGAACAATCAGCAGCGGGGCTATTACAAGCAGTATAAGCTGAAAAAATCTGAACTAAAAAAAATTTTTGATCTTTCCCGCGAAACCATTGATGAGCTTATCGAGGAGATCGTAATAACCCTTCGCTCTTACAAATCGAACTATGAGCCTGAGGACTTTAATCGTGTTCTCCTCTCCGGTGGAGGATCAAATATCAACGGCCTCAGCACGATTCTTTTTCGTGAACTTGAAATACCGGCAGTAGCCCTTTATTTTCCTGAAGAATTTTCTGACCAGATTATCCGGTCTCAGTGTCCTGTTGCTCTGGGTACACTGCTTTCTTATATCAGGCTGCGGAAAAGCACAATTAATCTCCTAAAGGGGGAATTCACACCCGATATAAGTGGAGAGTCAAAAAAAATATATTACCTCGCCGGAACATTTGTCGCTTTAACAGTCATTGTTCTTATCGTTAACCTTTCTCTCTCCATTTTTTTTACCAGTAAATCCAACAGGCAATATAATGAACTGCTTCAGAAAAAGTATCAGAGATATTTCCGGGACAGGCAGGTACCTGAGGACCCGGTTAAGGCTGCCCGAAAAAAATTGAGTATTGCCCAAAAGGATCTGGGAGCATTAAAAAACCTTGTTCCCATGGATGAAACCATTCTTGATCTGCTTGACGATACACTATCCTATTTCACCAAAGATCCAGACTTTGAGTTAAGGAACCTGGTAATTAATGAAAGAATTATCCGTATCGATGGCAGCTCTTCTTCAAGCACAAAGATCGATTCCTTTAAGGATAAACTTCAGCAGACAAAAAAATTTGATTCAGTTTCTCTCAACATTCGCTCTTCCAGGCGGGGAAATGTACGTTTCTTTTTAACAATTAAAAAGAAACTGAAAGAAAACAAAACTGCAAAAAGGGGTAAATAGACATGCAGCTGTCTAAAAGAGAGAAGAATCTGCTTGCTGGTCTGATTATTTTTGTCAGTGCACTTCTGATTTACTACCTGATAATAACCCCCTTTTTATCCTTTAAAAATGATATGGACAGCAGCAAAAAGAACAATATTCTTTACCTTCAGAAACTCGATACTATTTACCGCCAGTACCGTGAGGTAAAATCTGAAAAAGACAGGTACGAGAGACTTTTGCGAAATAACAAGGGTATTTCATCTCTTATCGAAGAAAACGCCCAAAAGACTGGAATTCTCACCAACAAGGTGTATAACAGGGACCGTCAGGCCAATATACAAAACAAATATAAAAAAATTACTTCAAGTGTCAAATTTGAGGGCGTAGATATTAAATCCGCCCTGAAATTTATATATCTCATGGAACATTCCAATAAGTTGATGAAGATAAGCCATCTCAGAATCAATCAGGCTATCAAAGAAAAAAACACCTATGATGTAACGATAAAATTCGACAGTTTTAAAAAAGAGTGAGTTATTAGATGAACCCCGGTGATATACCCCAGCTACTATCAGGTGCCCTGAAAAGGGCCGGATCAATAATCAAGGAAACAGTACGTCTCCCCTTTTTCAAGACCTACCTGTTTCTTTCATTTGTTCTAATAATACTTTTTACCATACTCAACTTCCCCTATGAGGCCCTTGTCCTGAAACAAATTTACAGCCTTGAGAACAAGGCCTACAGGAGCATCGTTATTGGAGAATTTGATTTTAACCTGGTAGGTGAATCTTCTATTTCCAACCTGACCCTCAGGCTCAAGAATAATCATGAAATCTCAATGGGGCAGCTTATTGCTGACCTTGATCTCAGCCCCTTCAACTTCATTTCTAAAACCCGCATCGCCGGAGATCTCAGCGGAAGGGGAATAAAATATGAAGCCGGGAAGACAACAATAAGCTGTAACGCCAGTTCTAATATAGATTTCAACCTCATAGAAAGAAGAGGAACACCCGCCCAGGGGACCTTTAAAATAATCATTGAAAATGCTGTTATTCGTATGGAAAATGTTACTCTCCCCGCATCGATGGGGAGCTTCCCCCTGCCCCCGGTAATTAAAGCGTCTTCAATTATTATCAATTCAGAAATTCGGGGAAGAAAACTTCTCGTAAATACCTTTAAAATTTCAGGCCCTGATATCGAAGCGTCAGTAACAGGAAACATTTCTCTGGCAAATTTTATCAAAAACAGCCGTCTCAATCTCAAGGTTTCAGTAAAGAGTGACTCTCCTCTGTTAAAAGATTTTGCCCCTTTCCTGAAAAATATTACTGATGCACGAGGCAGAATAACATTCCCTGTTAAGGGATCCATCGGAAGGCCCAAACCGGAGATCAAGCTGGGAGGCCCCACCCCGGGGCTATAGACTAAGGATGGTCGAATGAAAATTGAGCTGGCCAGATATTCCGGTTTCTGCATGGGAGTCAGAAAGGCGATTATTCGTACCGTCAAGGAACTGAATACAACGGGAGAAGAGAAGATTTATGTCTATGGTCCACTGATCCACAATCCCCAGACAATTGATGTTCTCTCCCGCCGAGGCCTTGAGACCATCCATTCCCTTGATGACATTGACGAAAAACCTGTTGCAATTCGCACACATGGTATCACTGCTGAAGAATACCGAACAATCAAGCAAAGAGCTTCCAGAATTATCAATCTAACATGCCCGCGTGTTGCCTATGTACAATCGATAATCAAGAAATATTCCAACAGGGGATATCATACTGTTATTGTCGGTGACGAGGGCCACGCTGAGATTAAAAGCCTGAAAAGTTTTGCCGCTTCCGGTGTAACGGTAATTTCATCGCCTGATGGGCTGTCCCTGTTAAACGAAGAAAAAAATTATCTCCTTGTGGCACAGACAACCCTTGACAGGAATTTATTCAATTCTGTAGTGGAGAGGTCCGGCTCTCTTCCCGGCAGTGTCGAAGTGGTGGATACAATATGCGATTCAACAAGAAAGAGACAACGGAATGTGCATGAAGGGGCAGAAAGCGGTGTCGATACTCTTGTAGTCGTAGGGGGAAAAAATTCTGCCAATACAAATAGACTTGCGGATATCGGCAGAGAAAATGGTATGAACACGATTCATGTGGAATCAGATAGTGAGCTTGTCGAGGATGATTTTAAAGGCGCGAAACATGTTATGGTGACTGCAGGTGCCTCAACACCTGGCTGGATAATAAATAATGTTCTTGAAAGGCTCTATAACATTAAACTGACCCATGCAAACCTGTTGCTAAAAACGGCGAAAAGAATACTTGAATTTCTCATGAGAACAAATACCTTTTCTGCTCTTTTTGCCTTCTGGTTTACCTTTTTCCAGGTACGATTGAATGACAGCAGCGATTATAATCTTCCCCTCATATCTCTTTTTTATATTTTCAGCATGTATACGGTTAACAATCTACTGGAATTGAATTTTCTAAAAAACAGCAATTCAAACAAGTACCGGATTTACAGCAGTTTCGGTCGCGTTCTCTTCTTCCTTGCCGTGATGGCAACCGGTGCCTCTATTTTTCTTTCTTTTACACTCTCCCTCCCCTCACAAATTATTCTCTACTCATCCCTGCTTTTTGGAGTTTTCTATTTTTCGCCTCCGGTAAAAAAACTTTTAAAGGTCCTTCCTTTTCAATTGCTGGAAAAATTATATAATTCGAAAATTGTTGCAGGTGTCGGCTGGGGAATAATATGCGCTGTTCTTCCTCAAATCGAAACAGGAGGTTCTCTCCTGGCTGCTCTTTTTTTTGGTCTTCATCTTTTTTTGGTTATTACTGTGAGGCAATATCTTATCGACCGCATTGCCTACCAGGGGGACTTTATACTGGGCAGGGACACCCTTCCTATCTGGCTGGGGCCGGAACGATCAGAAGTTATCATCAAGACGGGAACCGCTTTTCTGACAATGGTATCTCTCATGATCCCCTTTTTAACCGGCCACTGGGATTTGACCCTGATTATCCTGATCTATATTTATCTTTATTTCATCCTGAAGTGCATCACCTCAAAGGAATACCTTATTGCTTTGAAATATGAATTCCTCGTGGACAGCAGTTTTATTGTAATGATGGTTATAACACTGGGCCTTCTTCTTTTTTAAATAACCGCAAGTTTAACAATGGGGCCCGCCTTTACCGTAAGGGAACCGTCACAGTGAAAAAGGTCGCCATCCATGGTATAAGTGAAGGCATCTTCTGCCTCTATCTTGATATCATGAAGAACACGGTCGAAATGAGAATCGAGAGAGAGGGGTATTCCGCTTTTGAGCCTGTAGAGATTCTTGAGAAATGTTCGCGGGCTGATGCCCGTAATAATTGCATGAAAGGCAGTTTCCTGTTCCAGTGCCCGGTAGAGAGGAGAAAAGCCCATGCCAATATGTTCAACGGTACCGGCGAGGATTGCCCTGACATTCTCTATTCCCAGCAATTCAGAATCTGCATATACCCTGCCGGCAAGGCCCCTGAAAAGAGATCCTTCGTCAGGATTGTTGATAATCTGTCCCACGGATTTTCGAATGACCCTTATATTTTGCAGAAGTCCTTTTTCTTTTCCCCCGTATGCCTCCTCGAGAAAGTTTGTCACGAAACCGGTGCCGAAAAGAAAACAGTAGCTGTCATTAATCTGCATGGTGCTTCTTTCAGCAATTTCGATGGCACTGCCATTTTTAAGGGCTGTGACCATACGCCCGAGAATAGCAGGGCCCTTATTTTTCAGGACAAGTGAACGGGAGACATTGTCCATAGTCCCCCCTTTAAGTATAAGGATAGGGGGAAGTTTTTCGGGGCCGAAAACATGAAGAGAACGGGTCAATGCGTGGTGAAGGGAACCGTCACCTCCGGCAACTCCGATATACCGAATCCCGCTGTTTTTGAAATCATGGAGTACATCATCGAGCTCTGCAAGGGAGGAGGTAAGACGCACGTCAACAATATCTCCTCCGATTTCCCTGTATATTTGGCAGGGGTCGGTTCTCATCCTGCGAATTTTTTTCGCGTTTGCGTTAATGATTATTCCCGTTGATGCGGTCATGAAGTTTTTCCTGTGCCGGTTCTGCCCTGTAAGACTTCCTGATTATATGATATAAAAACCGGTCTTTAATAAAATAAGAAAAAAATAAATTTTTCTCTTGTCTTCATCTCATAGATAAAAAATAATTTCTTACTGTATTATTTGTAAAGAAGAAAACTATGATCGATGCGAGAACAGAAACCTGCTGCATCTTCGGAAACCCCGTAAGGCATTCCCTTTCGCCCTTGATGCATAATGCGGCCTTTAGAGAGACAGGCATCAATGCCGTCTATGTCGCATTTGAACCCGAAGACATCAGCGCTGCACTCGATGCCATGCGCAGTCTTGAATTTATGGGCGCAAGTATTACCATACCCTTCAAGATCGATGTGATTCCCCATCTTGATGATATTGATCCCCTTGCCGCAGCCATCGGTTCTGTTAACACCCTGGTCAACCGGGACGGCAGATTAAAGGGATACAATACCGACGGCATTGGCGCGGTAACGGCCCTGCGGAATGCGGGTATGACCGTTACAGGTTCACGGGCCCTTGTTCTCGGCAACGGTGGTTCCGCCAGGGCTATTGCCTTTACCCTGAAAAATGAAGGATGTGCTGTTTCCATTGCAGGAAGGAACAGGGAAAGGGTCAGAGCCCTCTGTGATGACCTTGAACTCAGGGACAGTGACGCCCTTGATATTTTCAGGCTCAATGCTGAAAAAACAAAAACTTTCGATGTTATAATCAATACAACCCCTATTGGCATGACCCCTGAAACAGAAAAATCTCCCCTCCCTGTTCAGTATATTTCACCTGCTTCAACAGTTTTTGATATTATATACAATCCCCATGAGACTCTTCTTTTGCGGCAGGCACGGGAACGGGGATGCCCTGTTGTTCATGGGATTGACATGCTTCTCTACCAGGGGGTACGTCAGTTCGAACTCTGGACCGGAAAGGAGGCCCCTGCCGCAATTATGAGAGATGTTCTTGAACGGAACCTTTCATGAACGAATCCCTTGAGAAACGACTGGATGACTTCCTCAACAACGAAGCATCTCTTAAGCCCGATACTTTCAGTCTCGTTTCCATTAGAAAAATCATGGAAAGCATGGGCGACCATCACCTGGTTTTACCCTCGATACATATAGCGGGGACCAATGGCAAAGGGTCTGTCGCGGCTTTCTGTGAATCCATTTTCCGCGCCGCAGGTTACAGAACCGGTAAGTATACTTCCCCCCATCTAAAACGTATCAATGAAAGGATTGCCCTCAACGGCAAGCCCATCGAAGATGAGGTTTTTCATGAGCTCCTCGATGATGTTCTCAATGCCGCCAGAAAAAAAGCGCCGGGGGCCACGTATTTCGATATCCTTACCGCCGTGTCCATGGAATACTTTTACCGGCAGAAATGTGATATCTGCATTTTTGAGACAGGTCTGGGGGGCCGTCTTGATTCAACAAATATACTTTCGCCACGTGTAACTGTCATTACATCTGTTTCTTATGATCACGCTGCATTTCTCGGGGACGGCCTTCTTTCCATTGCAGGTGAAAAAGCGGGCATTATTAAAAAAAATGTGCCCCTTGTTGTGGCACGGCAAAATGATGAGATCAAATCCCTGCTTAAAGACAGGGCACTGCAGAATTGTGCTCCCTGCCATTTCTCTGGCGAAGATTTCCTGATTACCCATGTTTACGGCAGTTCGTCAGGGGTGAAGTTTATTTTTTCTTCACCATTAAACGAAGTTGAGATTCCACTTTCGATTCAATCTCCCGTCAGGGAACAGGGGGAAAACGCCGCCCTTGCCTGTATGTCAGCCCTGCTTCTGCGGGAAGTTTTTCCTCTCATTACCCCCTCTCTTATTGCCGCAGCAGTAAAGGAAACATCTCTCAGGGGAAGGTTCGAACTTCTTTTAAAAAAACCACTTCTTCTGTATGATCCCGCTCACAACAGGTCTGCCGTTGAGTCACTTTTTTCCACAATCGCCCGCAGCTATGCCGGGTACGATATCGTTACCGTCATCAGCCTCATGCGTGACAAAGAGACAGGACCAATTCTTGAAACTGTCAGAAAAGGCAGCCGGGAAGTCTGCTATTTCTGCCTTGATGACGAAAGATCTTACCTCCCCGCAACTGATAAAGGAGAGGATACGAAGATGAAACTTTTTTCTCAGAAAGAAGAACTTGCAGAGGCATTGAATTCTCTCGCTTCAGAAAGAACCCTTTTTTTGGTCACAGGTTCATTCCGTCTCTATGAGCTTTCCTGTTTTCTCAGAGATGAACTTCCCCGCATGACATAAATTTTCCTGAGGCTTGATGCAGGCTGTGCTTTATGATAAAAAAGTATTTACAGAAAGAACGTAAACGGTTACATTCGAAAACATCGGGTTGACAATGGATAAAATGACTGGCCAGAGAAAAATACTTGAACAAATCCGCGATACCATTAAGGGGCTTGTCGCGGGGGAAATCTCCTACAGTGAGGCTTCTGACTCATACCGTACTCTGAAGGATCATACCCTGACCCTAAAAGACTCTCTTCATGGAAAAAAAACAGGGGATATCATTCCCGGTTTAATGCATAATCACAATACATCAAATTTTTGCAAATATACAGGCGAGATCGTTTTCGAAAAGGACACTCTTTCTGAAATAAATCATTCCGGCAACAGCCTTCTCGTGGAAAGTCTCATGGAGCCTCTGCTGAGTCATAAAAGCAGAATCCTCAACACTGAACATCATTCCTTTTCCCCTGAACAGCCGGGAGAACTCACCTACCGGGTTTTTACCGCCAGAAGTGCTGCCCCGGGCGGTGAACGGGTTTATCTCGCCATCACTTCTTCACATTACACGAAAGAAGATAAATTCAGGAAGTTTACTGAAACCAGTAACGCATGCTATCACATCATGAATGCGCCACGGGGAAAATTTGCTGAAAACTTTTTTTTCCGGCAAACACGGCATGAAATGGAAGAATTTCTTACCCGCTACACTGAAGCCGGGGTATCGGTTAAATGCATGCTTTACCGTTTTGACAATATTTACCAGATTTTTCAACACTGCGGATTAAAGACCCTTTTTGATATTGATGCCCGTATTCAGTCTTCCCTTCAAAGTTATCATGGCTACAGTGCCTGCGTGACAATTGTCGGCCCTTCGCTCTACATGGTTCTTCTTCCCGTTGAAGAGGAAGTGGCCAGCCCCCCTGATTCAGCCCCGGCACGGCTTCTCTTCGAATATGACCAGGTACTTTTCAGGTACTGGGTCTTTCGAAAACTAATCAGCAAAAAAGAGGAAGTTGAAGGCCTCGTCTACTGGATGTCTGAAATTATGAGAGAAAAAATATGAAAAAACGCCCTCTCCAGGTCACGGTTATCGGGGCCTCAGATGATCGCGAGAACAGTGCTGCTGCAGAAAGAATCGGCCGTTTTATCGGAAGTCATGGTTATACTCTTATTACCGGGGGCCGTGGAGGGATAATGGAAGCTGTTTCAAGGGGCGCAGCAGAATCCGGCGGAACTGTTGTCGGCATCCTTCCCGGAATCGATGACAGTGATGCCAATGCCTCCAATACCATTGTTCTCCCCACGGGAATCGGTTTTGCCCGCAACAGTATGAATATTCTTGCCGGTGATATTATCATTGCCATGGGAGGGAAATCAGGTACGCTTTCAGAGCTTGCCTATGCGTGGCAGTATGGAAAGCCTGTCATTGCCTGCACCTTTACCGGTGGCTGGAGCAGTAAAATCGTAAATGAACCCCTGGATGACAGAAAGGGGACCAGTCTTATGCCCGCTTCAACCCCCGAAGAGGTATGCGCCATTCTTAAAGAATGGGCTGAGAAGAGATTTCCTGTTAATAATTAAGCAGATCAGCCAGGAGGCCGTGGACCTTTTCAAGCTCCCCTCCACTTCGTGTAAAATCTGAGAGAATAAGGGGATCGCTGACTGAGTAATGGACTGCCCCTGAATCATTCTTCCCGGTATCAACAACAAGAGGGAAATATGAAATCTCTCCCCCGTGTTCCTTCAGCGAAGAACTAATGCAGTCATGGAGTTCGCCGATATGTTTACCGGTTTTACACTGGTAGAGAACCGGCAGGCCATGCTCGAGCATGGTGGTGATATAGTTAAAGACAGCACTGCGAAAAACAGTATTACCCATTCGTTCCCGTGACAGGCTGATTCCGCCGGCAAACTTCAACAGGTATTCTGTAAAAAATCCTGTGTCTTCCCTGTAGAAAACAAAACGCGGAAGAGCCAGGTCACTGGCACGCAT
>CAZHNW010000074.1:17769-21629 GCA_964534225.1 uncultured Leptospirales bacterium
GAAGCTGCAGCATAAACTTCAGGGGAATCCGTCTGCTGATGTAAATAATACTGGTACTCTCTTTCAGCTCCTTTACGTCATCAATTTTACCGCTGAGTCTTACTTCAGCCTTTCTGCCCTTCAGCAGATGAAAGGCGAAGAGAATAACATCCCGCACAAAAGAAAAGTGGATGTCAGCGATGGCCCGGGCATAAAAGGCCGAGGCCTCTTTCAGACCAGCCTGCCACTTTTCTTTTCCTACGGGGAAGGACCTTTCTTTTTCCGTCCAGCGGTCCCTGCTCCAGGGAGAAGTCCTGATTTCTTCGAGGGATTTCTGAATTTTTTCAGGAGGGAAGTTCTTTTTACAATATTTGATTGTTTTCTCGGTAACGGGACCGGTGAATGTACGTCCCCGCAGCCCTTCGAGTCCACGTTTTTTTTCTTTAAGAAGCATTTTGCTTTCGCTGTAGAGGTCAAAAAACTTTCGCGGATTCTTGATTGTTTCGATAAGAAGAGAGGGTTCTTTTCGGTTAAGAAGCACCTCGTAGAGAGAACGGTAAACCGGGATAATGATTCTGTTTTCTTCTGCCAGTTCGATAAGTGGCTCAATGGCATAGGCCCCTTCAGCCAGATAATGAAGGTTTTTGCTCATTCTTTCCACAACGAGATGGGGGCGTATCTTAAGAAGAAGCCGGTCTATCAATGTCAGGGCGTACCCCTTTTCTACGATCTGTCTGCCTATATCCTGGCCGAAACGTCTGTTTCTACTGTGATCACTGAGGGCGGTAGCAACAAGGTCCCCAAGTCCGGAGATATCAATAATCGTTTCGTCGCGGGCCCCGAAAAATCTTCCCAGGAGAAGCATTTCTTTAAGGGCTTCGGAAATAAGAGCCCCTGCAAGATTGTCACCTCCTCCGGGAAGAACACTTATCATGCCGGCGGCAATAGCTGCCGGGTTCTTCAGGGTTCCTCCAACTTCCACCCCGGTGATATCATCAGTGCCACGGCACTGGAGGTATTCAGATGTAAGCAGGGATATCATGAGAGAACGGCTTTCTTCGCTTTTTGAACCGATATTGAGGCAGGTATGATAATGCCGGGACACCTCTTCCGCGTGACTGGGGCCGGAAATTGCCACAACCTTCCCTTCGAGAAAAGGGAAAACATTTTCCAGTGTTCGTGAAATAGTAACAATGCTGTTGTCTATACGGCAGAATCCCTTGGTGAGATATCCCACCACCGTGTCTTTGCCCATAAAACGGACGGCCCGTCCAGCAATATCAGGGAGGACCTTTGACGGTGTGGCAAAAAGAACCACCGGAGTAGATTTAATCGTGTCCTCAAGAGAATTCGTCGCGCTTATATTGGGGGGAAGTTTTACCCCCGGCAGAAAAGGATTGGTATGCTGACGGTTGATTGAAGAGACAACTTCCTTTTCGTAGGCCCACATCTTTACCGTTATCGTCGGATTTGTTTCGGCGATAACGATGGCAATTGCAGTTCCCCAGGAACCGGAACCCACGATAGCCATCTGTTTGATGTGAATTAGTTCATCCATACAGAATCATTACATGTAATCGAGATAATCCTTCAGTTTACGTGCACGGGTTGGATGCCTCAGACGCCGTAGTGCCTTTGCCTCGATCTGCCTGATCCTCTCCCGGGTTACCTTGAAGACATACCCAACTTCTTCAAGGGTATGGGAGTATCCGTCATCAAGGCCGAAACGCATCCGTATGACCTTCTGTTCCCTTGCGGGAAGTGTACTTAATACAGTTGATATCTGCTCATGAAGGAGCCTGTAGGCGGCGGTATTAACCGGAGAGTCAACTTCCTTGTCCTCGATGAAGTCACCCAGGAGAGAGTCTTCCTCTTCGCCTACAGGTGTCTCAAGAGAAATCGGTTCACGTGCCACGTTTTTGACCGCCTTGACCTTGGCGACGGGCCATCCGAGCCTGTCCGCAAGCTCTTCGGGAATGGGCTCACGACCATATTCCTGCTGAAAGAGACGTGTTTCTCTCATAACCTTGTTGATCTGTTCTATCATGTGAACAGGGACGCGAATTGTTCGTGCCTGGTCTGAAATGGCCCGGGTAATGGCCTGGCGAATCCACCATGTGGCATAGGTAGAAAACTTGTACCCCTTTCTGTATTCAAATTTATCAACAGCCTTTATCAGGCCGATGTTGCCTTCCTGTATCAGGTCGAAAAAATGCATGCCCCTGTTTGCATACTTTTTGGCAATGGAAACGACAAGCCGCAGGTTTGCGTTGATAAGTTCCTTTTTGGCAATAGATATTTTTCTCTGTCCGCGGGAAATCTGTTTACCCCATTCGAGAATTTCATCTGCAGGTGAACCGGCTTCCTGTTCGATTCTTCTGATCTTACGCTCGTTGTTTCTTACATCCTTGACTGTTTCGAGGAGTTCATCTTTTGAATCAACAGAAAGTTCCTTGAGAACGTCCTTGATGTCTTCCCCTTTTTCAAGCTTTCGTGCATAATGCTTCAATTCCTTGAGATCTTTGCTGTACTTGTCTTCTATCAGTTCAAAGAATGAATGAGTATCCCTGATGCGGGAAACCATTGATTGAATCTTGTTTGAGAGTTTATTAATTTCGTTCTCACTAATGCCGAGTTCTTTGACCGCCTCTTTGATCAGTTTTTCTGAACTTTCAATCTGAGCCTTCAGGTCATTGTATTCCTGGGAATCTTCTTCGAGTTTTTTCAGTTTACTCTTCTGTTTCAAAATTTTGTTGTCTTCGTCTATGACAATTTTCATTTTTTCATCATAGCGTTTTTCCAGTTCCTTCATATCAACTGATGAAAAATAGTAGAGACGGTTGACTCTCAATACATCTGTAAGCTTAATCTTGCCATTTTTTATCTTGCTGTGATTTTTAATGAGTTCATTGACCAAAAGAGAAGAATCAAGGACCGCTTCCTCGATAAGAATCTCTCCCTCTTCGATCCTTCGGGCAAGATCAACTTCCTGGTCGCCACTAAGAAGTGAGACTTTGCCGATTTCCTTAAGATAAAGACGAATGGGGTCATCGACATGGGAAGAATCATCAGACGATGAAGAAGTCTTTTTGGCAGCTCCCGTCTTTTTTTTAGGCGGTGCCGGCACCGCGCTTTTTCTCGTTGATTCTTCTACTACCTCGATGCCGAGTTGATTGAGAAGTATGAAAATATCATCAATTTTATCTGAATTGAGAAGTTTATCCGGCAGTGTATCGTTTATTTCATCATAGGTTATTTCATGGTTTTGCTTGCCGAGCTCAATCAGCTTTTTTACTTCTTCGATATTTTCAAGAACAAGATCGTTTTTGCTCATCGACGTAATTCCTTCTTAATATGTAATTATCCAGAAACGAAAAGAACGTTTCCCGGAGTATAGCCTATACTACTCTTTTTTGATTTGATGTTTTATTATAAAGATAATTCTTTAATTTTTCCTTTTCACGACGCAGGATCTCTATTTCAGTAAGATACTCCTGATGATTTCTGTCCGAATTGTTTATCAGGTTGAAAAACCTGTTAATTTTCTGATCAATTTCATACAGTTTGATATTGAGATATATTTCATTATACGCGGTGGAAGGATTTTCAATTTCCAGGGGTGTATTGAGCGCCCTGTTTAAAAGTTCCATTTCCTGCCCGGCCGGAAAAATGTCAAACACTTTATCAATCGTGATATCTCCCTCAGCTCGATAAATATTAAGGGCAGCTGAGAATATGTTACGGGCCGTTCCATCATGAAAATCTTCTTCACTGAAATCCAAAACTGCCTTTTTTATTAACTCGGTATAATTACTGAGAAGTATTATCAAATCCTCGTTGCTTCTTTTAATAAAGTCTTCTTTTGTAAGCTTTTCTTCATG
>CAZHNW010000074.1:21639-22980 GCA_964534225.1 uncultured Leptospirales bacterium
TACCCTGGCCCAGGTGCCGTTGACCTCCACATCATCCCCCACCTGGATGGGCCGAACGGGCATAATCGGCACGAATATTTTGCTCTTCTATAGAGAGTTCCTGCCCTATTTTTTTCAAATAAATGTCTTTTTCAGATGCGAGAGGGATTGAGTCTATCACCTGAAATATTGCTTTCAGAAGTGCCGGAATCCCTGTCTGCTGCCTGGCGCTGAGTATTCTTTTCAGCCGAAAATCAACGGGTTTCAGTGCACTGTCCACAAGAGCCATGAATTCCCGGGGGCCTTTTTCCTGTATATAGTCGAAGGGGTCTTTTTCAGGAAGTACGGCAATTTTAATATCAACGCTTATATCTTCTGAAACATCAAGACTTTTCAATGCTGCCTTCATTCCCGCAGAATCGGCATCAAAGAGAAGAATTATACCGCTACAGAGCCGGGAAAGCATGGTGAGCTGTTCTTTCGTGAGGGCGGTCCCAAGAGGGGCGACAACATTTTTAATGCCCGCCTGATGACAGCCGATTACATCAAGATATCCTTCTACTACTATGGCGCGGTCAAGATCCCTTATTTCGTTTCGAGCATGGTATATTCCATAGAGATTTTCTCTTTTTTTAAAAATATCGGATTCAGGAGAATTAAGGTATTTAGGTGTCTCATCATCAATGGCCCTTCCGCCAAAGGCGATGACTTTGCCGTTTCTGTTCCTGATAGGGAAGATGACCCGATTTCTGAAACGGTCATAGTAGCTTCCTTCCCTTTTTTTGGACCCGCTTATAAGTCCCGCCTTTTCAGCCAGGGAAAGGTTTACCCTCTTTTTTCGCAGGCTGGTAGTGAGAAATTCCCATGATGCAGGGGCATAGCCTACTCCGAAATCATTAATACTCTCCATCGTGAGGCCTCTTCCTTTTATATAGCTGAGTCCCTTCTCTCCCTGGGGAGAGGTAATATACCGAGAATAGAGTCTCATGGCGTAATCATTGATGCGCACCATTTCATCGGTATGGCTGAACTTTCTGTCTTCTCCGGCAATTTCAATTCCCAGCTGATCGGCGAGAAATTTTACACTTTCGGGGAAATCAAGGCGCTCTATTTTTGAAATAAAGGTAAAAATATTACCTCCCTCCTTGCAGCCAAAACAGTAAAATATCTGCTTGTCAGGAGATACGGTAAAGGAAGGTGTTTTTTCCTTATGAAAAGGGCAGAGGCCGAGATAGTTTTTCCCTTTTTTTTTGAGCGTGGGCACGTACTTTTTCACGACATCTTCAATATGACATCGGTCTCGTACAAGATCAATAGTTTCTTTTGGTATATACAATAGATGGTTAACCTGTTATCAAATAC
>CAZHNW010000075.1:0-22636 GCA_964534225.1 uncultured Leptospirales bacterium
TATGATGAAAGTATACCCGGTGTGGTTCTCGGCCTTGCCTGGACGGCCCTGGGAGGGGCAACTCTCTATATCGAGGCTACTGATGTTCCATCGAAAAACAGGGGCTTCAAGCAGACAGGGCAGCTGGGCAATGTGATGAAAGAATCATCTGAGATTGCCTATACCTATGTCAGTTCAAAGGTAGAAGATTATAATATTGATAAAGATTATTTTAACAAAAACATGGTTCACCTGCATGTACCTGCCGGGGCGACCCCCAAGGACGGCCCCAGTGCAGGGATCACCATGGCGACAGCCCTCTATTCCCTTGCGCAGAATAAGCCGATTAAAAAGAAGGTGGCCATGACCGGGGAGTTGACCATTACAGGCAAGGTCCTGCCTATTGGCGGTGTAAAGGAGAAGACACTTGCAGCGAAAAAGGCGAAGGTGAAAACAATTATTTTCCCTTATGAAAACAAGAAAGACTTCGATGAACTTCCTGAATATATCAAGAAGGGACTGAAACCTTATTTTGTAAATTATTTTGATGAGGTTCTTGAGGTCGTTTATTGATAAATTGTTCCAGGGGCCGATGTACTGCAGCATAGGAAAGTCTATCAAGCTTTCTTTTTGATTTTTTTCGTAGCTTTTTTGTTGACAGAATCCGGTATAAATTTTACATGATTCGAGTATTTGAAACAGATTTTGTAAACGCCCAGGTGGTGGAATTTGGTAGACACGCATGGTTGAGGGCCATGTGGGAGTTATCCTGTGCGGGTTCAAATCCCGCCCTGGGCACAAAGGTAAGAAGGTGTAAAGGCGCCTTCTTATTTTTTTTCCGGCACTGCCGGTAATGACTTATGATACAGGGGACTTCCCCGGAACCTGGAGGAGTCCGAAAATAAATAAAGTAATCAGGGGGAAAACATGAATCTTATTTTACTGGGAGCGCCCGGATCGGGCAAAGGCACAGTATCAAAACTTCTCGTTGACCAGTATGGGCTGGTACAGATTTCTACAGGAGATATACTTCGTGGCGCCGTCAAGGCGGGTACCGAAGTCGGAAAAAAGGCCGAAGAATTCATGAATCGTGGAGACCTTGTACCCGATTCTGTCATTATGGATATCATGGGTGAGCGTCTTCAGGAAGATGACTGTAAAAAGGGATTTATTCTCGATGGCTTTCCCCGAACAATCCCTCAGGCGGAAGCCCGGAAAGAACTCCTCGGAGAACTCGGAATCAATCTTGATCTCGTTGTAAACCTTGAAGTTCCTGAAGAGGAACTTCTTAAACGCCTGACGAGCCGGCGTACCTGTTCAAACCCGGAATGCCAGGCGATATACAATGTGATTTCCAATCCCACGAAGGTAGAAGGTGTCTGCGACAAGTGCGGCAGCCCCACCATTCAGAGAGATGATGAAACCGAAGAGGCCATCAGGCACCGTCTTGTGACCTACGAGGAGAAAACGGCTCCCCTTATCGGTTTTTATGAAAATGAAAACTTTTTCATGTCAGTAGATTCTACAGAGAGTAAAACTGTTTTCGATGAGATAGTAAAACGTTTGAAGTAATCAGCAAAATATATTTGTAAGAAAGGCGGTTCATACGGGCCGCCTTTCTTTATGTCCTGAATCAATGTCTTGACAGGCAGTGTCAGAAATACTATTTTGAACAGACTCTCGTAACAGGGAGGTAAGGTTTTCCTTATGGTAACCTATAAGAATCAGGAGTTTCATTAATATTAAGAATGATAATTCCTGATTTCACCTGATGTTGCTGCCACAAGGGAACATCCAGAATTTGGTTAATAGAGGTTTCCTTATAACAATATGACTGAGAAGCCTGTGAAATATACCATTCTTGCTGTAGATGACCAGCCATCGAACCTTCACCTGATCGATACGATTATTGGCAGTGAATATGAACTGATATTCAGAAAACAGGCGCAATCAGCCCTTAAACTTCTTGAAAAAGAAAATGTTGATCTTATTCTGCTCGATTACATGATGCCTGAGATGGACGGCCTCGACTTTTTGCGCGAACAGATGAAGGACGAAAAACTGCGCGATATCCCGACGATTTTTCTTACCGCCGCCGACAACGAACAGGTACTTCACAATGCCTTTGAGCTTGGCGCCTTTGATTATATTTCAAAGCCCTTTCGTAAAATTGATCTCATGGCGCGCATCAATTCAGCACTTCAGCTTTCACGCGAGCGTAATTATATAAAAAAGCAAAATGTACTTCTTGAAGAGCAGAACAGGGAGCTTCTGCAGCACAGAAATCATCTCCAGGAACTTATTGATGAGGCAACGGGTGAAATAAAAAAAAGAGAGCTGGAGATAATCAACAGGCTGGTTACAACGGTTGAGTTCAGAGATACTGAAACGGCAAATCACATCAAGCGCATGGCTCACTATTCACGGATAATCGCCAGGGGGCTCCTGGGGGATGATGAAAGGGTGAACCTGATATTTCTTGCCGCTCCCATGCACGATATCGGCAAGATAGGAATTTCTGACAATATTCTTATGAAACCGGGGAGTCTTTCCCCTGACGAAACAGACCAGATGATGATGCATTCCCGAATCGGCTATGCCATCATGAAGGGGAGTCCTTCACAATTGATACAGGTGGGAGCCAAAATTGCCCTCTATCACCATGAAAAGTATGATGGTACCGGTTACCCTGACGGGGTGTCCGGTGAAAATATACCCCTTGAGGGAAGAATCGTTTCGGTGGCGGATGTCTTTGATGCCATGACATCGAACAGGATATATCGCAAGGCACTTCCTGTTGAATCCTCTCTTGAGTATATCAGAAATGAATCGGGCAGACATTTTGATCCTGGATGTGTGACCGTTTTCTTAGACAGCCTTGATGAAATTATGGCAATTAAAAATCAGTATGGCGAACTGTAGAAACAGGCAGGAGAAGTGAAAATACTCAATGACATTTTTATTTTTTTTGGGGACCGGATCAGTTACAGCGCCGCGGTCTATCTCTCCAGTATTCTTGCACTTTTTGTTTCAGTTTTTTATGGTTTTATTTTCCTGGTATATGCCTTTCCCCTGACCCTGGGGAGCATTTCTGCATCACTGGTTATCCAAAAAAGTATCATTGCTGCATGCCTGATGCAGTTGGCGGTTGTTTTCATTCTTTCGGGGTGGAAGAGGTTTCGCATCTCTCCTCTTCTTTCATGTGCGGCGCAGATCAATCGTTTTTATGATAGTGTAAGAAAGAGAGAAGAAATAAGTAATGATGAACTCATCAATTCCATGAAAGCGCTCATATACCTGCCACAGCGCAACATGTACCTTTCCCTTTTGTCTGTTTTTTTTGTTCTTCTTTACATTATCCTTATCAGCGGAATAGAAAATTTTACCCCTGTTACTCTGAAAATCAGTCTTGCCGGCTGCGGTTCAGCTCTTTACATGTATGCCCTTTTTGTTTATTCAACGGGTGACATGGTAACAAACTTTTTGCGGAAAAAGGGCTTTAAAAAAATTTTTGAGAGGGGCATGATACTGCCCAATGTCTATGGTTTCAGTTTTCGAAAAAAGGTAATCCTTCTCCTGGGATTTCTCATGTTTGCCGTTTTATCAATGCTTTACCTGATTACCTACACGCATATCACATTCAATCATTTCCTGATTTATTTTGTCATTACCGCCCTGGTCATCATTCTGCTCGTCCTTGTTTATGTGTTTCCCCTTGTGAATGTTTTCTATCATGTTTTGAATACAACGGGGCGTCTTTCCATGGGAGATGACACCTCTCTTGTTGTCGGTAACAATGAGAAGGAAATACTGACCTTTGCCGGTATGTTTAACCGTTCCCTTGCCGAGTTTGTCTACCTGCGCAAGAATCTTGAGATCAAGGTGAAGGAGCGAACAGAACTTCTGGAAAAGAGAAACAGGGAGCTCTTTGAAAACGAGGAGAAATTTCGGGTTTTGACTGATTCTGTTCAGGATGCAATAATCATGATGGATAATGACGGCAAAGTCTCTTACTGGAACAGGGCGGCGGAGTTGATTTTCGGGTATTCGTCCCTGGAAATTATCGGCAGGCCTCTTCATGAAATACTTGCCCCGAAACGTCATGAGGAGATTTTTCAGAAAAAGTTTCCCGACTTTAAACGTTTTGGGAAAGGCCTTGCCCTGGGGAAAAGGGTGGAGCTTTCAGCGGTAAGAAAAAATGGCCAGGAGTTTCCTGTTGAGTTGTCTCTTTCAGCTTTTCTTCTTGATTATAAGTGGCACGCCGTTGGCATAGTAAGGGATATCACTGAGAGAAAGGATTATGAACATGAAATATACAAGGCCAAAAAGGCAGCTGAATCGGCAAACAGGGCAAAGTCCGAATTTCTGGCCAATATGAGTCATGAAATACGAACTCCCATGAGCGGGATTCTCGGGTTTTCTGAAATTATAAAACAGGAATGCCCGGATCCCGCAGTGCAGGAAAAGGCGGATATCATCTACCGCAGCGGAACGGGACTTCTCGAACTGATAAATGATATACTTGATCTTTCGAAAATTGAAGCGGGACGCATGGAGGTAAAGACAGAGAGTTTTGATCTCTATGAGCTTATCAGGCAGACACATATGCTTCACAGTATCGTCGCTGAGAAAAAGGGCCTTGCCTCAAAGCTTTCTATTGATGATTCACTGCCGCGCTATATTGTTACTGACGCGAAAAAACTCCAGCAGGTGATTGCCAATCTTTTGAGTAATGCCATCAAGTTTACAGAAAGGGGCAGTGTTGCCCTCAGGGCTGAAACCATTTCATGGCAGCAGGAAGATGTGGTCGTAAAGGTCTCTGTCGAAGATACAGGTATCGGCATACCTGCTGATAGCATGGAAAAAATTTTTAAAACCTTTGAGCAGTCAGACAATTCCACGACCCGTCACTACGAGGGAACAGGCCTTGGCCTTGCCATAGCAAGAAGTTTTGTTGAAATGCTTGGAGGGCATATATGGGTCGAGTCCGAAAAGGGGAGAGGGGCCCGCTTCGAATTTATTTTCAAGGCCCGGCAGGGAACAGAGGAGGGAGTTCTGCCTTCTCTGTATGATACGGGTAATGAACCCTGCCTCGATGGAACCCGTTTTCTGGTTCTTGACCCCGATGCAAATTCAAGAATTCTTCTCTATTATATGCTCAAGGGGGCTTCAGCGGACGTAGAAATAGTTGATGATCCCGCCGCTTTATATAACAGGATAAACGAAATCGATATTACCGGTCTTTTTATAGACCACAGCCTCATGAATGACGGGGAGGGATGTCTCGGGGAAGTCCTGAAAAATCATCCAGAAAGTCAAAATTTAATAATTGTTGCCATGCAGCCAGGTCTTACCGCAGGTCCGGGAGATGGTGCGGAAAAACCGGAAAGTGATGCCTTTCTTGAAAAACCCTTTACCCGCAAAAGCCTTTATCTGTTGCTGCATAAACTTTTTCCCGCCGGTGAAGCAAAAGTGAAAAACGAAAAGAATGAAGCTTCTGCAGAAAATAGCCCGGAAGAATCAGCTGTACCCGGGGTTGGTAGAGAAATTATTGTGGAATTGAAGGGGTTGAGCCTTGATCGCAGCAGTGACAGAAAAAAAGCCCTTGAGATAATTGACCGGGTTCAGCAGGCTGGAATGAATGGCAGTGAAGAACTCGGTCCTGTCAGGGATGCTATAGACAGCTTTGAATATGACCTTGCGAGAAAATTGATCACCAAAATTGACGAAAGGAGCCGGATTTGAAGAGTCTCTTAAAAAATACTTTACAAATAGGGCCTGTTTTCATTAGTTATATCGAAAACGGAGAGGTGTCCGAGAGGCCGAAGGAGCACGGTTGGAAACCGTGTGTAGCGCAAGTTACCGGGGGTTCGAATCCCCCCCTCTCCGCATTCCCCTTATTCTCTCTCGAACATTATCCGGATACTACAGGTAGGTTGGTTAACCCATCATGTCTTACCAGGTAATTGCCAGAAAATGGCGCCCCCAGAGCTTTGGCGATGTCGTGTTCCAGGAACATGTTTCGCAGACCCTGCAAAACAGTATTGTAAACAACCGCATTTCCCACGCCTACCTTTTTTCCGGGCCCCGGGGTGTGGGAAAGACCACGATGGCGCGTATTCTTGCCATGGCCCTGGATTGTGTTGAAGGCCCAACAGCCGAACCATGTGGTATCTGTGAGAACTGCCGCGAGATTAAAAGCGGTGTATCCTTTGATGTGATCGAAATTGACGGCGCCTCGAACAACGGGGTAGAGGATATACGGGAGTTGCGTGAAAATGTCAACTTCGCCCCGGTAAAGGGCAAGTACAAGGTCTATATTATTGACGAAGTGCACATGGTTACTACCCAGGCTTTTAATGCGCTTCTCAAGACCCTTGAAGAGCCGCCCCCTCACGTGGTATTCATTTTTGCCACCACTGAATATCATAAAATCCCTGAAACGATACTTTCGCGCTGCCAGAAGTTTTTTTTCAAGAGAATACCGGTTGAAACAATTGTAGCACACCTTAAGGTCATTGCCGAAAAGGAGGGGGTAAAGATTTCTGATGCCGCCCTCTATCCCATTGCCCGTGCCGCTGACGGTGCCATGCGCGACGCCCAGTCGCTTCTTGATCAGGTTATATCCTTTTCTCCCTCGGCCTCAGGTAAGGGAAAAGAGATAACCATCAGTGAAGAAGACGCACTTACCATTCTCGGCATCGTTCCCGTTGAAAGCTATATTATACTGGTAGAGGCAATCTGCCGCCTCGATGCAGTGGCGGTCATCGAAGAGATTGACCGTATTGTTTCCATGGGGGTTGATATACCGCGTTATGTGGCGGGGCTTTTCGATATCTTTCGTACCCTCCGGCTTATCATGAACAAAGTGGCACTGAAAAATCTTCTTGAGCTGAGCCCCGAAGAAATGGAAAAGCTGCAGGCATCCGCCTCAATGCTCTGCGACGAGGAGCTGAGCCGGTTTTACCGGATAGCCGTTGACCTTCAGGGGAGCCTCAGGTTTTCCAACAACGAGAGAATCAATCTCGAAATGGCCCTCCTTGACATGATTGCCGTGAAAAAAACGCCGTCTTTGACTTCCATCATTACACGGCTCGAGTCCGGTGATGCGCTGTCAGGCCCCGCAGGGGCGGCGCCGCAGGATGATTCAAAAAAAAAAGTAAGTGAAACTTCCCCCCCTGAAAAAAAGAATGTTTCCCCGGACTCTGTTGATGTCGAGGCGTTATGGGGGAAGTTTATGGCCTCTCTCTCTTCAGAGAAACCTTTTCTGCGGGATATTCTGAAACCGGCCCGGGCCCGCCTGGAGGGAAACCGCCTTATGATTCTCTATCCCGGCGGGGAAGACCACTCATACTACCACCGGGTCCTTGACCAGGAAAAGAGGGAGTATATCTGCAGTGCCTTCAGTAAGAAACTGGGGTATCCCATTAATGTTGAAATTGGTCTTTCAAAAAAGGAAGATTTTCCCGCAGAAATCGCGCAGCGAAGTGCCGACGCAGGCAAACCTGCCGGTGGAGATACATCTGCAGGGGCAGAACCGAAGGCGGAGAAAACCCCCTCGGCGGTATCGAATGAAACAGAAGAGAATCAAAACAACAGCGGGGAGACAGCTGACCCCACTGTGGAAAAAATAAAAAATATATTTCATGGTGAAATTATTGAAAAAGGAGACTCGATATGATGAAGGGACTTGGTGATGTTGGAAACCTGATGAAACTGCAGCGTGAAATGAAAAGCATGCAGAAGAAACTGAAAAAATCACGCATGGAGGGAGAATCCTCCGATGGAAACGTAAAGGCCACGGTGAACGGGGAGTTTTCACTTATTTCCCTTACCATCGGTGAGACCGGTGATGTTAAAAAACTTGAAAAGAGCGTTGTCGACGCAGTAAACGATGCTGTTGACAAAATGAAAGAGCATTCCGCAGAGGAGATGAAAAAGCTTACCGGGGGCATGAATATTCCCGGACTTGGCTGAGATTATGAAAAACCCCTCGCAGTATCTCGACACACTGATCCAGGAGCTTTCGCGTCTTCCCGGTATTGGAGAGAAGAGCGCCTCGCGTCTTGCCTTTTTTCTTCTCAAGTCGCCTGATGCCGGTGTTGAGAGCCTTATCAGGGCCATTGCCGACGTTAAGGATAATATTGTGACATGTTCGGTATGCGGGGGTATTTCTGACAGGCATGTCTGTCCCATCTGTACTGACGAGACCCGCTCGCGGGACCTGATCTGCGTTGTTGAAAACGCCAGGGACATGCTGACTATTGAAAATACCGGTCAGTACGGGGGGAGTTACCACGTGCTGGCCGGCACGATTTCTCCCCTTGATGGCATCGGCCCTGAAGATCTGAATATCCAGGCGCTTCTTGATCGCTGCAGAGAAGGTATAATTGAGGAAGTGATCCTGGCCATGAACTCCACCGTTGAGGGTGATGCCACTGCCCTCTATCTTTCAGGAATAATCAGGCCCCTTGGTATAAAGGTAACACGTATTGCCCATGGCCTTCCTGTCGGTTCAGACCTCGACTTTGTCGATTCCGCTACCATTGCAAAGTCCCTGGAGGGCAGGCGGGAGATGAAGTAACAGTCTGACGCTATCTTTTTTTTCCCTTCTTTTTTTCTTTTTTCTTTCCCTCGAGGTGAATAATAACGGGAATGCCGTGAAGGTCGAATTCTTTCTGAAGTTCCTTTTCGAAATAGCGTATCACATCCTTTCTGAAATGTTCCGTGTTGTTAACGAAGAATTTAAACTGGGGCGGCGTTGTGTCGATCTGGGCGGCATAGTATATCCTGATTTTGTGACCCAGCTGGGGCAGGCGGCCGTGGCTCTGGAGGCGGGCGATTGTCTTGTTCAGGGCGGGAGTCTCAATTCTTTCTGTTGCCTTTTTTTTCAGGCGCAGGGCATGTTCGATCAGTTTTGCCACGCGCTGCCTGTTTTTTGCAGAAATAGAGACAATGGGGAAGTCTTCCGCCCTGTAGAGCTTGAATATGAGCCTGTCTTTGAAGTTTTCAAAGGTCCTGTCATCTTTCTCAACAGTGTCCCACTTGTTTATGGCAATGATTGTGGGGCGTTTTGCTTTGATGATTTCATCGAAAATCTTTTTATCAGTTTCTGTCAGGCCCATTGATGCGTCTATGACATGGATGACTACGTCGCCTGTTCTGATGGATTCAACAGTGCGTGTAAAGGAATAGTATTCAACATCTTCGTTAATTTTGCGCTTTTTTCGAATTCCCGCGGTGTCGACTATTCTGATGAGATTTTTTTTATACCTGAAGTAGTCGTCAACGGCATCGCGTGTTGTTCCCGGAATATCTGAGACAACGGCCCTTTCGTAACCCATGAAGGCGTTGAGAAGTGTTGATTTTCCTGAATTAGGGCGGCCTACAATTGAAATGGTGAGGTCCGGTTCTTTAACTTCCCCACCCCCGTAAGGAAGAAAGTCCATGAGGCGGTCAAGCATCATGGTGATATTCACCTTTTTTATTGCCGAGACGGGAATGATGTCGACAAATCCCATTTCATAGAAGTTGCTCATCTCTTCGAGTCTTTCATTTGAATCCATCTTGTTAACGGCTATGACAACGGGTTTTGAGAGTTTGCGGATAAAATCGGCCAGATCCATGTCATAGGATTCAGGTGCAGGGTACTCAAGAAGAAAAATAATTGCATCGACCTCTTTAAGGTGGCGCTGTGCATTGTCAAGAATGGCGTCGCTCAGTTCAGCCCCTGATGAAAGGTCCAGGCCGGGGGTGTCGGTAATGCGAAAAGTCCTCTCGTTATACTGAAGCGTATACGAAATGATATCCCTCGTGAGTCCCGGATGTGAATCAACAATGGCCTTTTTTTCTTTTATGATTGTGTTGAAAAGTGTAGACTTTCCGACATTCTGGCGCCCTACAATCGCCACCGTGGGGATTTTACTGTTCATTGTTTTTCTCTCATTAACATCCTGCTACTCAGTCTCGTAAGGAAGCTCCCTGTTTCAGTCAAGCCATTATTTCTTCTCTCTTTTGAAAATATTTTTTTACCTGTGGTTATTGTCATTGTTTTTTTTGTTTTATGTCCTCATCGACGTTGGCAGAAAGAATAAACTCTTTAACTCAATTCATACCAAAAAAAATTTTTTTCTTGCATTAAAATTTTACATGTTTATAATTAACCACAATAATTTTCATGATACAATAATAAAATTGAGGTGTTACACATTATGGCATCACTTAAGCAACTGCAGAATACTCTTGTTCGCAAAAATGAAAAAGTCGAGAAGCTGAAGAAAGACCTCAAAGCTGAAGAATCAGCAGTGGTAAAACTCAAGAAAGAGATTGAAGCCGCAAAGAAGAAAGAGGCTGCCGCAAAAGCAAAGGCTAAAGCTAAAACCAAAGGTAAAGCAAAGGCCAAAGGAAAGGCAAAAGCTAAAAAGAAGAAGTAAGCATTTTTTAATGTTTTTTTTGAAAAAGGGGGTTGTTAACCCTCTTTTTTTATTGCCTGGTTTTAGAATTATTGATTGAAATTGATGACAAACAGAGGGTATTATGGTAACCTTGATGGTCAGGAGCCGATTACAGCATCTGTTAGAAAAGACTGATGTATGAAGGCTGTCCGGTCAGATCGAATCGCCTGTCTTCTGTTTTTCAGGCATTCTTTTTTATCATTAAATTTTTTGCGGTATAAAATAATGAAGTAATTTTTAAATGGGTGCGATAATAATAACAGTTTTTGTAGATTATATCAAGTAACGAGGCGTGCAATTGCTAAAGGTTAACCAGAGAAAACAACGTCAGTTCAATGAAATAGACGAAATCGATGATGCAGTCGGTCTTTTAAAAGAAAAATTTAGAGACAAAAAGCTGTATGTGCGATACTCAGTGGAGAAGACCGAAGTCGTGATAAATGAATTTTTTGATGACGGCACCATGATGATTGTGACTGATCCTAATTATTCTGCTGAAGATATCATCAGTATCTATGGATTATCTGATAAATATATTGAAATAGACCTCGAAGTTCTTGAAGAGAGAGGTCCCGGTTATTACCATTGCACTGCTAAAAGCGCCCGGCGTGCCGTTAAGGGACGCAAAGACCTTCGTTTCAAGGTTACACCTGAGGAAGTGGTCGCTACAAATTTCAGAATATCAAAACAGACCATTGATATATCAGGATTCAAGATACCTACAAGTATCAAGGTTGTCCTCGACCAGTTTCACAGTAGTAATTCAAAGCTTGCTGATATTGTAAAAGTAGATGTTCTGAAAATGGATGATACGGACCCCCTTCTGAAAATTGTTAAGAAGACAGGCAAAACAGTTTTTATACCGGATGCTGTTGCAGAAGACTCTTATCTCGCCATGACAGATGATTTTGTTGATGTCAGGGAACTCTATGGCAGAGAATTTAATGCCATATTGAAAAAGAATATCGAGCGCGGTTATAAGTCGATTATAATTGTACCTATTATCTATCTTACCGAACGTGAAGAGAGTGTTCCCTTTGCTTATATTCATCTTGTTTCAAAGAGCGAAAATTTTGGTATTGATAAGGTAATTGATTTGAAAGAGCATGCCTTTAAGCTGGTGGATCGCATTAGGGATGCCAATACCCTTATGATTCCTGTTCATCAGAATATTGTTGATATCAGCAGGGGCGGGGCAAAGTTAAGGATTACCGATGATAATCTTAAGAAATCCATGCTGAAATCGCGCGGGTTTATATTTGATATTGTTTTTAAGCTGCAGGCTCCCATTACCATCTATGGAGAGATAAAAGCGACATACTCTGATGATATGGGGGCTTTTTACGTGGGGGTCGATTTTGAGGGGAACAGTTCACGAAAAGATGAGATGAAAAGGTTTTATAATATTCTTGAACCAATGGAGAAGGATTACAAGGCCCGTCTTATCAAGAGTCTCAGGGGCAGCCGTTAATTTTTTTTGTTTTTTTGGCAATTTCTGCATCTGATTTTCGTGCGTAACAGGGTACAACATTATTCACTTTACTGAATTTTTCTGGATTTTCCCGGTATATGTCTTTGATTACATCTTCAAGCTTTTCGATTCGCGGCACCAGTTCTTCCAGGTGTTTCCCGTTTTTAATTGATTCACTGACCTTTTCGCTGAAGCGGTTGATGCCATCTCCTGCTGTAAGAACCATTGCTTTTGAAGGGATGAGGGCGAGAAGTTCTTCGATGGGATAATCTCCAGGCTCAGCAAGAGCTGTCATCTCGCCCTTCTGAATGGTATAGAGGGCGCCAAAAACCCTGTTTTTTTTAGCGTCAAAAGCGATAAGGAGAAAATCATTCTCCTGGAGGGGGGCGGACCGGGCAAAGAGTTCCTGGCTGTAGACTCCCATCAATGATGCACCGGTGATTTGAGCGAGCATGCGCGCTGTTGTAACGGCAATGCGAATTCCTGTGAAACTCCCCGGGCCGATCCCGGTGGCTATGAGATCGATATCCCTGATCGATCCTCCGGCACTGGTGAGAACATCATCGATAGTGTTAAAAAGCATGGCTGCATGAGTTTTTTCCATTTTTACGGATTTTTCCGCCTTCTGTCCCCTGATTGATGCCCCGATGTATTCAATGTTGGTTGCCGTGTCAATTATCAGGATATTCAATAGATATCTCCCTTTTTTTTTCATCGATATAGTAGAGATTGATAGTGATTGTGTGAGGGGGAAGCCTGTCCCCGGCACGTTCAGCCCATTCAATGACGGAAACGCCGTCGCCTTCCCAGTATTCTTCAAAAAAGAGGTTGTCCAGTTCGGATTCGTCATCTATACGATAGAGGTCGAAATGATAGAGTTCAAGGTATCCCTGGTAAATTTCCATGAGGGTAAAGGTGGGGCTGGTTATGTCTTCATCAATACCGAGTCCGTGCGCGAAGCCCTTGGTGAAAAGGGTTTTCCCGGTGCCGAGGTCGCCCCTGAGGGCAAAAACATCCCCCTTTTTTGTATCAACCGCCAGTGAATAGGCAAGGTCGAATGTTTCTTCTGGAGAGCCTGTTATAACTGTTCTGTTTTTTTTCATTGATCTGCCAGGGGGGGGCTCAAAAGCCCCCTAACCCCCGGAAGGGGCACTATTTTGAATTTACAAGTCCCCCTTAAGGGGGATCCATGGGGGGTAAAGGAAAGCCTGTTGCGCTAACATCAGGAAAATTTTATTATCAGGACAGCCCCTTCCGCCTTAAATATTTTTTAATTTTATTTTCTACTGTACATAGTATCTGCGCAACTTAGATAAAAAGGCAATATTTTTACAATAATTATTTGCAAATTTGTTTATATTATATATATATTGCATGAAATCTGTGCATCGGTCGCTTAACAGGGACAATATTCCTTGCAAAATAAATACTTGATTTATTAATGGGTTCTTCGCAAGACTGACGTGCAATTTAACTTACGGAGTGCAACACCTATGATGGTTAGAAAAGAAGATAAGATACTTAAAAAGAAAAAAATAATAATCGATGCCTTGAAAGTGCGTCTGCGTAACGATGTCTATTCGAAGATAACTGTTCAGGATATCGCCGATGAGGCGGGTTTTTCTAAAGGCGGTGTTCTTCACTATTTTTCAACAAAAGAGGATATTTATCTTGCCCTGATAGAGGATATTTTCAGTGAATTTGATAAGGCCCATCGCCAGGTCCTCAAGATGGATGTTCAGTCCGGGTCAAAGGCCCCTCTCTCTGCTCTTGTCGGTGTTGAAAGCTTTATTATGGATAAGACGAATATTCGCATTGTCATCAACCTTCTTCTCTATGCTTTCGAGGATGAGAAGATTATGAATATTATGAAGGATTATATAAGCCGTCTTCGTCTTTTTTATGATAATATTATTCTCGAAGACAGGGACCAGGACCATAACCGACGCCGTTCGGACCTGGATTTAAAGTATGTTTCACGAATTGTGCAGACAATCGTTATCTTTATCGGTATTCTCGAATCCATTGATCCCATCGAAATTGATCATGTTGAGATCGTAAAATATGTCACCTCTATGCTGAGGGGATGAACCACGCAGGTTCTTATCGCGGGTCATCGGAGAATATGAATAGCAGCCGGGAACTCTTTCGATCTTTAAATGACGGGATGAAAGAGGAACGGTTTCACGCCTTTACCAGAAATCTTGACAGAAACATTCCTCTTATCCAGCAACATGGAGGGCTGGTGGAACTCCCTGAAAAGCTGAAGGGGAAACATGTCATCGTTGCCGCCGCCGGCATTTCGCTTCGGGATTCTCTTGAATTTTTAAAAAAGTATTACCAGCGTCGTGAAATAGTTCTCATTGCAGTTGATATGGCTCTTCGTCCTCTTGTAAGCAGGGGGATCTCTCCAGATTATGTTATTTCATGTGAAACAACGCCGACTGATTTTTTTTCCGGAATCGACACATCACATATGCATCTTCTCGCTTTCAGCTGTATCTGGAGTGGATACCCGCGGCGGTGGAGGGGGGGTATCAGCTTTTATAACTGGCAGATCGATGATAATGATTACAGTCCTCTCTGGGAAAGGGCAGGGCATGAACTTGGTTTCGTTGCAACGGGAAGCCTGGTGACCACCCAGGCTGTTTCTATCGCCCTTGGATGCGGGATCGCAAGCTTGATGCTTACAGGTAACGATCTTGCCTTTCGGGACCGATATTATGTTCCTGGAACATGTCGTGAGTATTCCCTTTTGGGGAAGATTACCCGTTTTGCTCCGGAGACGCAGCTGCAGTACCAGGGGGCCCGGGCAGCCAGGCATTACCTGATTCAGAGGGGCGATGCAGTCTACAGTACCAGCGGCCAGTTTCTTGCAGCCAAGTCATGGCTTGAAGAACTCTTCGGAAAGGTGTCTATGCCTGTATATGATCTCAGCAGTCCCGGGTGTGCGGAAAAGGCGGTTATTAAGACCAATCCCACGGAATATTTCAGTATTTTTGATCGGAAGAGGAGAAAAAAAAGATGATAATATTGCATAAACTCAATGGTGATGAGTTTGTTGTGAATGCCAGTCACATCGAAACGGTAGAAGGGCGTCCTGATACGGTAATTACCCTTATCAATGATAAAAAATATATAGTGAAGGAGGCCGTTGACGAGGTAATAGAAAAAATAATTGCTTATTTCCAGAAAATACATATTAATATTAACCGGATATCCATCGATGGAAAGAGTGAAGGCCTGTAGGTGTCTTCATCTGGAGATGTTTCTCTTCCCCCTGCGGGACAGGGAAAGGAGTTTTTTAAATGGTAGATATAAATGTTGAAGCTCATGGCAGTGTCATCATTATCAGTTTTGATGGCGATTTTTATCTTGAAAGTGTCTCTTATGCTGAAGGAATTTGGAACGAACAGCTGGAAAAAAAACCTGAAGTCATCGGCATTAACTGCCGGAAAATCAAGTATATTGATTCTTCAGCAATCGGCATACTGGTGAAATTTCTCAACAGTTCAATGAAGACCGGTGTAAAACTCGTTTTTTATGATCTCAGCGAAACGGTTGTTGCTGTTTTTAAAACGGCGAAACTCGATAATTTTTTCAATACCATGACTTCCGAAGAGTTTGAGTCTGCTTATCTTTAACTTCCCCCATTTTTTATTCTGTACATGAAGGGAGACCTGTTGCCGAAAAAGCGGCAGGTGTTTGAATAATTGCCCATCTTTACCGTCCAATACATGAAAAATTGAATTTTTTACCGCAGGGTGAAGGCGTTTTTGCCGAAAATATAACAGGGATGTTTCAGCCATAGAGAAGTCTGAAAGGTGCCATACATTATGTCGTAACAGCATAAACGGAGATTTTTATGGATATAGCATCAGTTGGCGGTATAGCTGCTGCCTTAGTCTTTCTTGGACTCGGTATCGTGTTTGCGCGGGGTGATTTTGGTCTTTTCTTTGACCCTCCCTCTCTCATGATTACGGTAATGGGGTCATTTTCTGCCCTGCTTGCTTCGAATCCCCTGAGCTATCTCCTGGGTATCGGAAGTGTTGCGCGCTGGGCTTTTTTCGCTCCTGATGTCAACCCCAAGGAAATGATTATTACCCTGGTTTCCTTTTCTGAAAAGGCCCGACGTGAAGGGCTTCTGGCTCTTGAAGATGATCTTGATGAACTCGATGATGAATTTCTTAAAAAGGGCATCCAGCTGGTAGTTGATGGTACCGACCCTGAACTGGTTCGACGTATCATGGAGACGGAGCTTTCCTATATTATGGAAAGGCATGACAAGGGGAAGAAGGTTTTTGAAGACTGGGCCCTTCTTGCTCCAGCCTTTGGTATGATC
Organism: uncultured Leptospirales bacterium; assembly: GCA_964534225.1. Classification (GTDB taxonomy): domain Bacteria; phylum Spirochaetota; class UBA4802; order UBA4802; family UBA5550; genus CAZHNW01. The sequence goes on from CAZHNW010000075.1 coordinate 16,247, forward strand.
GGTACTCTTATGGGGCTTATTCTTATGATGGTTAACCTTGAAGACAAGTCTGCCATTGGTCCTGGTATGTCAACGGCCCTTATTACGACACTCTATGGAGCTATCATGGCAAACGCGGTGCTGACGCCCATTGCCAATAAACTTGAAATTCGGGCAAATGAAGAAGTTCTGATGAAATTGATAATGATTGAAGGTACCCTTTCGATTCAGGCGGGTGATAACCCCAGGATCGTACGTGACAAGCTCATTGCCTTCCTTGAGCCGGGTCAGCGCGAAGAGATCACCCAGGAGGTGGGCGACTAGTGGCTATAGAAAGAAAACAAAAGTGTAAAAAAGGGGCCCCGGGCTGGATGGTGTCCTGGTCTGACATGACCACGCTTCTGCTGACTTTCTTTATTGTTATGATGAGTTTTGCCGAAATTGACGGCAAGGATTTTTACCTGGTACTTTCATCTTTTCGTGGTTCCCTTGGCATGTTTTCAGGTGGGTATTCCCTGTCCACGGGACGTCTTGAGGAACTGGGGCATAATATGCAGAATCTTCCCGCCACTATCGAGGGGAGGGCCCTGGCTCGAAGTGTAAAAAAGGCCATATCCCTTTTTAAGCCTGAAATCAGGACCAGGAAAGTTCGTGTTTCTGAAGATGAGCGGGGGCTGGTTATCAGTCTTTCCGGTGATGCTTTTTTCGATCCGGGAAGTGCCGTATTGAAAGATGAGATAAGGCCGGTATTAAAAAAAGTTTCGAATATAGTCAAAACCGTTGAAAATCATGTTCGTATCGAAGGTCATACTGACAGCCGTCCCGTTGGGATTGCCCAGGCAAAGAAAGGGTATCCCACAAACTGGGAGCTTTCCTCTGCCAGGAGTATTAATGTACTGCGTCATCTTTCAGAAGAAGAGGGGGTCAATTCAAAAAAGCTTTCTGCTGTTGCCTTTGGTGACCAGAGACCTCTTGATGACAATAATACCCCGGAGGGCAGGGCCCTTAACCGTCGTGTTGATATTGTTATTGTCAGGGATAAACGGCTGCATAAGAAGACGCATAAAAAGATAGACCGCCCACTGCCGGATGAGGAGTGGCGGTAGAGAAAAATGGCAATTAGAGCAAACATTTTTAGAAAATTGAATAAATTAATTGACATGAAAAATTAATTGCTGATATTATGTCACATATCTGCGCATTAATTTGCAGGATGTCTTTACTGTTACAGGTATCATTTGTATTTTTATATTAACCCGGCCGCATGGCGGCTGTAAGAGGCAGGAGTCGATATGGGTGACGAGGAAAGAGAAGACTTGATGGATGAGGAGGAGGGTGGTGGTGCCCCGGAACCATCGGGCAGTACCGAAACCTCGAAGATAGTCAAGATACTTCTGTATGTCGCCGGAGGTATTCTGCTTCTGGTGGTTATTACAGGTGTGTCTTTTCTGGTGGCAAAGAACGTGCAGGAGAGCAGTTATGAGAAGAGCCAGGATATTGTCGCTGCTCCCCCACCTCCACCGATGCATACCTATGAGCTGCCGCCTTTTTCAAAGACGACAGCAGATGCTGAACCTCATTTTGTCAAGATGCAGATATCCCTTGCCTACGAGATGAGCGTTGAGCTGAACAATGAGCTGGTTCGCCGCAAGGATGAAATACAGCATATAATCAATGTTCTCCTTCAGGGGAAACGTTATGATGAGTTGAATTCTGTCAGTGATGCAGTTGAGCTTGCAGAAGAAATAAAGGCACATATAAATGTGCGTCTGATTTCCGGAAAAATCAAGGAAGTCTATTTTAAAGAACTTGTGGTTAATTAACAGCCGCTGTTCTTGAAAAGGTTTAATACCTTTAATAACGGAGGAGTGTATGGGTGACGGGTCATTATCCCAGGACGAAATTGATGCTCTACTTCAGGGTGCTGATGATATAGGGGCGATCCCCGGTGGACAGGGGGGGATGGATGCTGTCGGTGCCCCCGGCGGGGCATCTCCTGTGGAACAGAATGCCCTCAGGGATGTGGTTAATTCTGTCATAGGGGCAGTTGCGCCGTCACTTTCTGGATATCTTGGTGGCAAGAATCTTACTATCGGAAATGCCGTGGTGGAGGTCAAATCTGCAGATGCAGTCAAGGGGGAGCTTCAGGGACAGTTTGTTCAGGTCGCCATGGATTACAGCGGCAGCCTTAACGGTAAAAACCTGATTGTTTATAATTTTGCTGATGCGGGTTCGATTTCGTCTCTCATGATGGGCGATGAATCAGGTGCCGCGCCTGCTGAACTGACAGATGCCCATCAGTCAACGATACAGGAACTGACCAATCAGCTTCTCTCTTCAATGGCAACACAGTTTGGCAATCGTCTCGGCGGTGGTATCAATACAACGCCGGCAGTAGTTTCCATTGTTAACAGCGGCGCAGAGTTGCAGCTTCCCCCGGGGGATGTGGTAAAGATTACCTATGATATTTCTATCGAGGGTGTGGTTAATTCCCGGTTTTATCATATAATGGATACCAATGTATCAGGCGGTCTTACCCAGGGGAGTGGTGCTCCTTCTGCGCCGGCAGGTGCACCCCAGCAGCAGAGTTTTCAGCAGCAGCCCCAGGTGGGGATAAGCCCCGTCAAGTTTCCTCCCCTTGATTCGGGTATAGCCCAGTCTGCGGTGGGGGACATTTCGCTTCTTCTCGATGTTCCCATGACGCTGACGGTGGAACTGGGGAGAACGTCAAAGCTGGTACAGGAAATTCTCGGTCTTGGTGAGGGCTCCATTATCGAACTCGATAAGCTGGCTGGTGAGCCAGTGGACCTTCTCGTTAACGGAAAACTTATTGCCAAGGGAGAGGTCGTTGTTATTGATGAGAACTTTGGTGTACGTGTCACCGATATTGTCAGTCCTGATGAACGTTTAACTTCCCTCAATACTTAAGAAAAGATTGATGAGGTGTGGAAGCAGGGGCCCCGAAGAGATGAACCCGGGGCGATGAAAAGGCTGGATTTTAATGAGACATAAGAGACAATGCGACATAACATTCTTCGATGTGATGAAGAGGGGGGTCTTTACAGGAAGTATCCTCCTTTTTGTCATTTCTGCGGGCACGGCGGGCCTTTATGCTGCTCCCGGGAAAAAGGCTGAAAAGCAGAAGCAGGAAGTTAAAAAGCCCCTGCCTGAGAAAAAGGCCGCCTCATCGTCTGAAAAAAAGAAGGCTCCCAGGGCACCGGGGGGCGAATTCAGCGAGTCTGATTTTAAACCGAAAAAGGTGGAAGACTCTTACGCCTGGGATATTATAAAAACAATTTTGATACTGGCAATTCTCGTTGGGGCCTTTTATTATTTTTTTCGTTTTGTGACGAAGAAGGCGGGCATCCAGGTCATGGGCGAGGATGTTATAAAGACACTGGCCGTTACCCCCGTGGGTCAGAACCGGCATATACAGGTGGTGGATCTTGCGGGGAAGATACTGGTTCTCGGTGTCGCCGAAGGCTCCATCAGCCTCATTACAGAGGTTACCGATCGTGATGAGATAAACCGTATCAGGCTCCTCGGTTCAAAGGCGGCACCTGCACCCGCAGGAGGGTTCCAGGAGTACGTCAGCCGCCAGGTAGGCCGTGTTGTTGACCGTCTCAATGAACGTGGCAGTAGAAAGCCCTCCCGGAGAGAGGGGCGGCGGGAGTTTTACAGTGATGATGTGGAAGGAGACCTCGACTATCTTAAGCTGCAAAAGGACAGGTTAAAAAATTTAAATGGTGAATCTCATGAGTAAGAGGGTTATACAGCTGCTTCTTGCTTTTATTCTTTTAGGTTCAGTTACTGGAACCGGTACTGCCGTGGCCCAGACAGCCGGGGGCCTGCGTATGCCCATTCCCAAGATTGCCTTTGACATCGAAGAGGCGGCAAAACCGAAAGACGTGGCTCTGAGCCTTCAGATACTGTTTCTTTTGACCATACTGACCCTGGCGCCCTCAATAATTTTGATGACTACCGCCTTTACCCGCGTTGTTATTGTTCTTGATTTTGTTAAAAGGGCTCTTTCTTTGCAGCAGATGCCCCCGAACCAGGTCATCGTTGGGCTTGCACTTTTCCTTACTGTTTTTATTATGGCCCCGACCTTTACCGAAATGAATGAAAAGGCCCTGCAGCCCTACCTGAAGGGCAAGATCGGTAACGAACAGTTTTTTAAACGAGGCATGGCACCCCTGCGGACTTTTATGTTTAAACAGACCCGTGAGAAGGATGTTGCTCTCTTTATCAGGCTGGCAAAAATCGAGAAACCGAAAAACAGGAAAGAAGTGCCCACCTACTGCCTGATTCCCGCCTTTATGATCAGCGAGTTAAAAAAGGCCTTTGAAATCGGTGTGTACCTTTTTCTTCCCTTTATCGTTATCGACATGATTGTGGCTTCAGCTTTAATGGCAATGGGGATGATAATGCTGCCGCCTGTTATGATTTCACTTCCTTTTAAAATAATTTTATTTATTCTTGTGGATGGCTGGAATCTTCTCACCTACGAACTGGTGAGATCTTTCGGGGTGTAAAGGGGGCTGGGAAATAAAATGACTGATGTGATTGTAATAAAGGTTCTGCGTGAATCACTTATGACGGTGCTGATTGTATCCGCACCGATCCTTGGTATCGGCATGGTTGTAGGCCTGGTGGTTGCTATTTTTCAGACCACCACGTCGATACAGGAACAGACTTTGACTTTTATTCCAAAGATTGTGGCAATTTTCATGTCTATCGTGATTTTTGCTTCATGGATAATTCGTACCCTGGTGAACTACACCTACAAGATCTTTGAAATGATTGAGAAAATCGGGGTTGGCTGATGGAGTATTTCGTTTACCATTTTCAGGTTTTTCTCCTGATAATGGTGCGGTTCAACGCGATGATTGTCGTGGCCCCCTTCTATTCGAGTGGTGTCATTCCCTTTCGTTTTAAGGCGATGATATCTTTCCTGGTGACCCTGGTCATTTTTCCCGCTGTTGCTGTAAAGGGATACACTATGACCGGCAACATGGGGCTCTACTACCTGATGATTATCCAGGAGGCGGCTATCGGCATATACCTCGGTTTTCTGGTGGCGGTAATTTTTTCCGCTTTTCAGCTTGCGGGACAGTTCTTTGCGGTTCAGATCGGTTTTGGTATGTCTGAGGTTCTTGACCCACTGGGGCAGGTTTCCATTCCCCTTGTGGGACAGTTGAAGAACCTGATAGGGCTTCTTGTGTTTCTGGCAATCAACGGTCACCATTACCTTCTTGAGGCCCTTTACCGCTCCTATGAACTGGCGCCTGTGCTTTCCGTGAGCAAGGCTTCTTCGGGAAAGCTTTTTCAGTACCTGATGTACTCTTTCAGCGGGATGTTCATGGTGGCCCTGAAGATAGCACTTCCCGTGGTGGGGGTCATCTTTCTGATTTCTGTCAGCATGGGTGTTCTTGCCAAGGCGGCACCGCAGATGAATATTATGATGCTGGGTTTTCCTTTTAAGATAATCGTTGCATTCAGCATTATGCTGCTTATTTCGCCATTGATCGTCAGAATTATGCAGGTATCGCTTGAGCGTACTTTTACTTTTGTCACACGGGTACTTCATCACTGGCCCATGTGAATATGAATGAAAATGAAAGATTTTTTTGATCCATATTATCAACGTCCTTCTTCTCTGCCGGAAGGGTTTGTTTTTGACCTTCAGCTTTTTGCCGCTGAAGATGAAGGGCGAACTGAAGAGCCGACAGAAAAGAAAATACGCGAAGCCCGTGAAAAGGGACAGGTGGCCAGGACACAGGAACTGGCAACGACCCTTGTTGTCCTTTTTGGTATGCTGGTGGTCTTTGTTTTCAGTTCATGGATATACGGGTCACTGGCAGGGGTTATGAAATATTATCTTTCATCGTTTTCCCGGCTTTCGGTAACAGAGACCAGTATCCGTCTCGATTTTTTGGCCATACTGGGGGAGTGTGCCAAGATCCTGGGGCCCATATTTATTGCCGTTCTCTTTGCCGGTGTCTTTGGTAACGTGATACAGGTGGGACTGCAGGTATCCACACATACCCTGAAGCTGGATTGGAGCAAGATCAAGTTTGACCCTGCAACGATCATGAAAAAGGTTCTATTTTCAAAGCAGGTTGCCATGAACCTCTTTAAGTCGATTTTCAAGGTACTGGCAATAGGCCTGGTGGCTTACCTGATCGTTGCGGATGATTTTGACAAGATTCTGGGTACACCGGACCTTTCCGTTGCCCTTGCCCTGAAGATTATACTGATTTCGGGCTTAAAGATAGTGATATGGACATCGATTCTTCTCCTGGTACTTTCAATACCTGATTATTTTTTCCAGAAGCGTGAATTGATGGAATCATTAAAAATGACCAAACAGGAATTAAAAGAAGAATACAAGGAGACCCAGGGTGACCC
>CAZHNW010000076.1:0-22403 GCA_964534225.1 uncultured Leptospirales bacterium
TTGTCAAGAAGTCAATAAACTTCAACCAGGCCCGGGGAGACCAGGTGGCGGTAGAAAATATCATGTTTGACCGCAATAACTACTGGAATTCTATCCGCGAAGAGTACCGCAAGCGCGAACAGATGAAGAAACTTCTCCTTGCCGCGCTCATCGGTGTTGTGGCACTCTTTATCGGTTTCATTCTCTTCAGGACCATTCAGAAAGAGCTCGAACGCCGTCGCAGAATTCGTGAAGAGCAGCTTGCCCTCGAGCAGCAGAAAATGCGTGAAGCCGCTCTCCGAGTCGCCGAAGAAGAGGGAATTGACGTTGAACTCTCTCTCGAAGAAAAGGCACGCATGGAACTCCAGGAGAATGCCATCAACCTTGCCAAGGAGCGTCCCGATGACGTGGCACAGCTGTTGAGAACGTGGCTCGCTGAAGAATAGGGCGGGGCGAATAAATGCTAAATATCCTGTTTCTATCTGAACAGGTGACCGATAAATAGAGTAAGGGAAAAACCATACCCGGTGCAAAAAATGCTTTTGCACCGGCGTAATTTTTAGATACATTTAAGTTAATATCCGCCGCGAAAGGGGCTTTAGGAGTAGCAATGGCGAAAAAGGCAGAACTAACGGGCAGGCAGAAGGCGGCAATATTCCTTGTCTCCCTCGGCTCTGATGTTTCTTCCGAGATATTCAAGCATCTCCGTGAAGATGAAATCGAACAGCTGACCTTTGAAATAGCCCGCCTCGACAAGATCGAACCTGAAGACCGCGACAAGGTTCTGCAGGAGTTCCAGGAAATGATGATGGCCCAGGAGTTCATCTCCAACGGGGGCATCGACTACGCCCGGGACGTTCTTGAACGGGCCCTGGGAACCCAGAAGGCCATCGATATCGTTAACCGCCTTACCTCTTCACTGCAGGTACGGCCCTTTGACTTTATCCGCAGAACAGACCCGAGTCACCTGCTGAACTTTATCCAGGGTGAGCACCCCCAGACCATTGCCCTTATTCTTGCCTACCTCGATCCCCAGAAGGCGGCACAGATCCTTTCGGGGCTTTCCCACCAGGTACAGGCTGACGTTGCCCGGCGGATCGCTGTTATGGACCGAACCTCTCCCGATGTATTGAGGGAAGTCGAACGGGTCCTTGAGAGAAAACTTTCCACCCTGGCGTCAGAGGACTTTACCTCCGCCGGTGGTATCGACGCCATTGTCGAGGTCCTCAACAATGTTGACCGTGGTACAGAAAAGATTATTATCGAGGCACTCGAAGAGGAAGACCCGGAACTGGCAGAAGAGATCAAGAAGAGAATGTTCGTTTTCGAGGATATCGTTCTCCTCGACGACCGTTCCATACAAAAGGTCCTCCGCGAAGTGGACACCCAGGACCTGGCCAAGGCGCTCAAGGGTGTGGACGCGGAAGTACAGGAAAAGATCTTTCGCAACATGTCAAAGCGTGCCGCTTCGCTGCTGCGTGAAGATATGGATTTCATGGGGCCTATACGCCTCCGTGACGTTGAAGAATCACAGCAGAAAATTGTTAATATAATACGTAAACTCGAAGATGCCGGTGACATCATAGTTGCCCGTGCCGGTGAGGAGGAACTCGTTGTCTAAACTCGTTTTTAAAACCGGACAGGTCACTCAGACCAATATCGCCAAGCAGATCGAACTTCCCTCGAAATACCAGCATAATCTTATCGAGGGAGAAGAATTCAAGGAATTCGAGGTCGACGAAGAGGGAAATCCCATAGACGTCTACCAGGGGCCTTCTATCGAGGAGATGGAAGCGGAGCTCGAACGGTACCGCCGCGAAACCGAAGAAGAAGTCAAGGAAATGCTCGACCGTGCCCGCGAACAGGCGTCGCAGATCGAGGAACAGGGAAAACAGGCGGCCTTCCAGGAACTCCAGCAGGCGCGTGAACAGATCGCCATGGAGATGGAAAAGCTCAAGAACGACTCCGAACAGGAGATCGAGCGGGGCAAGTTCGAGGCCGAAAAGATGATCAAGGAGGCTGAACTTAAGGTCTCCGAAATCGAGCATGAGGCCTACAAGAAAGGCTACGAGGCGGGCCGCGAAGAGGGCTATAAAGAGGGGCAGGCTGAAGTTATGCGTCTCATTGACCGCCTCGGTACCGTTGTGTCAACCGCTGTTGATATACGGGATGAGATCATTCGCTCTTCAGAGAAACTTATGACAGAGATGATCCTGATGATAGCCCGCAAGGTCATCAAGGATGAGATCGTTGAACGCCGCGAGGTGGTTATCAATAATATTAAAGAATCAATCAAACGCGTCAAGGACCGTGACCGTATTGATATCCGGGTTAACTTTGCCGACCTTGACATGACAACTGCCCACAAGGATGAACTGATAAAGATGATGGAATCTCTCAAGAAAGTCAACATCTATGAAGATTCACGCGTTGAGCGTGGAGGATGTATCATCGAGACCGATGTGGGCGCCATTGACGCGCGTATTTCAACACAGCTCGATGCCATCGAAGAGGCAATCAGGAATACAAGTACACTGTAGGTGACGAATGATAAAAGTACTCCCCCATGAAAAAGTAGATGTTCTGAGCAAGTACCGCAGGGTGCTCGACGAAGTCGATGTTATCAAGTTCACCGGCCGCGTGGAGCGTATCGTGGGCCTTACCATTGAGGCGGTGGGCCCCGCTGTCAAGTACGGCGACCTCTGCCGGATCAAGGTGGCGCCGGGCGAGTACCTTCTGACTGAGGTTGTAGGTTTCAACCGCAACAGGGTTATCCTTATGCCCATCGGTGATATGAAGGGTGTCGTGCCCGGAGCCGAAGTCTATGCCGCCGGTTCAGCCCTCATGGTCCCCGTGGGAGAAGAACTCCTGGGCCGCGTCATCAATGGTGTGGGCGTTCCCCTTGACGGCAAAGGAGACATAATCACATCACAAAAATATCCTGTTGACGGCCATGCGGTTAATCCCCTGAGCCGTACCGTAATCGATACTCCACTATCTGTGGGGGTACGGTCCATCGACGGCCTCAATACCGTGGGGCGGGGGCAGCGTATTGGTATTTTCTCCGGTTCTGGTATTGGTAAGTCCACCCTGATCAGTATGATAGCCCGTTACACTGACGCTGATGTGAACGTTATTGCTCTCATTGGTGAGCGGGGCAGGGAAGTCAAAGACTTCGTGGAAAAGGAACTCGGCGATGAAGGCCTCAAAAGATCCGTGGTCGTTGTGGCCACTTCGGACCAGCCCCCCATGCTTCGTCTCAGGGGCGGTTTTCTTGCTCATGCCATAGCCGAGTACTTTCGCGACAGGGGGCTTGCCGTTAATCTGCTCATGGATTCCATTACCCGTTTTGCCATGGCCCAGAGGGAAGTGGGCCTCGCCGCGGGAGAACCCTCGGCGACCCGGGGCTATCCCCCTTCTGTTTTTACCCTTCTGCCGCGGCTCATGGAGCGTGCCGGTACCAGTGCCTCTGGAGGGAGTATTACCGGTTTCTATTCAGTACTTGTTGAAGGTGATGATATGAATGAGCCTATCGCTGATGCGGCACGTGGTATCCTTGACGGTCACATCGTCCTGGACCGCAGGCTCGCCCATAAGGGCCATTATCCTGCTGTGGATGTTCTTTCCTCGATTTCACGCTGTATGAAAGACGTGGTAAGCAGTGAACATCTTGAGGCAGCGGCAAAGATACGTGAACTCCTTGCAGCCTACCGTGATGTAGAAGACCTTATAAACCTGAATGCCTATGTCCGGGGCTCCAACCCGACAGCAGACAGGGCAATTGATATGCATGATGAAATAACATCTTTTCTCCAGCAGGGGATTTATGAAGAGGACCGGCTTCCCGCTATTGTTGAAAGAATGATAGCAATGTTTACCGAAGAACAGGGGCCTGTACGGACAGCTGCTCCTGCGGCGGCACCGGCTTTTGCGCAGGTACTGAGATAAATGGTGCTTTTGCTGAAAAGAGAAGGGCTGCACCGGGTATAATACGATGAAAAAATTTGAATTCAGGCTCCAGAAGCTTCTCGATCTGCGCGAGGTCCGTGAACAGGAATTGAAAAACGAGCTTTCCGCTATCGTGAGTAAACAGAACCTGGAACGTGTAAAGCAGCAGGAGTTGAACCAGAAGATTACCGATTACGGTGGTGCGGTACGTGAAAAGATGATAAAGGGAACCATCACCGCAGAAGAGATGATGATGTATGAGAAATTCGTTCACCTTTCACGCCAGGCTATTACCTTTGCAGAACGGAGAATTGGGGAGATGGAGCCGGCGGTAAACGAGGTCAGGCAGAGGCTGGTCATCGCCTCAACTGAAAAAAAGGTGGTGGAAAAGCTCAGGGAAAAGAAGCTCGCTGAATATAACTACGAAGTAAATCGTGAGATCACGAAAGAGAACGATGACATGAATCAGAAAATTTACATGCGCCGTCTCCGTGAGACTGAAGGGGTACACAGATGGTAAAAGAGATGCAGGCTGTCATGGGACGGATCAATGATATCAGGAAACGCTTTGGCCTGATGAGACATAATGATGCAGCACCGCAACAGAAACCTGCTGTTTCTTTTAAAAAAGTCTTAAATGAGACGCAAACGGCAAAGGTGCCAGCGGCAGATTTTTCTCAGGCGCATACAAAAAATGAGATTAACGGGCTCATTGACAGGTACGCGGCACTGAACAGGGTTTCTCCCCGCCTGGTAAAGGCCGTGGTGGAACAGGAGTCGTCATACAACAGCAGGGCTGTTTCACCTAAAGGGGCCCGGGGGCTCATGCAGCTCATGCCGCAGATTATCCGCGAGAGCAATGTGAAAGATCCCTTTGCTCCTGATGAAAACCTGCAGGCGGGAATTTCGCACCTGAAATCACTTTTGACGCGATACAATGGGGATTACAGAAAGGCCCTCGCAGCATATAATGCGGGACCCGCTGCTGTAGACCGCCATGGAGGCGTTCCCGAATATAAAGAAACCCAGGAGTATGTGAAAAAAGTCATAGCTCGTTACATGGAAAACCGTTAGAAGAGGGAGGTTATTCACCATGAGAAATATATCTGAAAAAGCCAAGGCATTCTATCTGATTGTCCTGATACTTTTTATCTCCGCTTTCGGTTTCTTCTGGCTCGATAATATCGGAATGATCAATCTTGGCAGATACATCGCGGTTCTTAAAAAGCAGCCCCCCTCTGTCATGGACGTAAAGGGAGACGAACCGTCACTGATCGCCCTTGAAGAATTCAACAAGGAAAAAGAACGTCTCAGGGAGAGAATCGAGGACCTTGACAGGCGTGAAGCCCTGATTGCAGAAAAAGAGAAAGACCTCGAAGCTGAAAAGGAAAAGATGGAAGAGGTGAAAAAAGGCCTTGATCTTGAGAAGAAAAAATTTCTTGCTGAAAAGAAAAAATATTCCGGTTACCGTGATAATGTAAAAAAACTGGCACAAAAGATTGCCAATATGCCTCCCGAAGAATCGGTAAAGATAATGGTAAACTGGGAAGAGCCTCTCATTATTGATGTGCTCAGACAGATGGATTCTGATGCCGCTGAGGCGGGCACCGCAAGTATAACTTCCTATCTTATTACGCTGATGCCAAAGGCAAAGGCAAGCCGTATCATGTATCTCATGACTCAGCTTTGATATTTTTCAATGTATTTTTCCCGGTAGAGACGGCCTGTTCAATGATTTTGAACATTTCAGGCGGGTTGATAGGTTTCGGGATATAGTCGTCCATTCCCGCGTTAATGCATCTTTCCCTGTCTCCCTTCATTGCATGGGCTGTCATGGCCACGATGGGCGTATACTTCCCCGCATTCTCCTCGTATTTTCTGATTTGTTCTGTTGCCTCGATACCGTCCATTACAGGCATCTGTATATCCATCAGTATCAGGTCGAATTCATTCTGCTTTACCGTATCAAGTGCCATCATGCCGTTTTCCACGGTAATTACGTCCCATCCCTTTTTCTTTAAAAGCTGCTGCGCCAGGTTTCTGTTGATGTCATTATCCTCGGCAAGGAGAATCGAATAAGAGGCGGGAGCACAGGCTGAAGCGGTATTTCTGCCGGGGGAAACCATTTCGGCAGGGACGCTGCGGGGTCTTTCTTCAATTATACTAGCAATGGCATTATAGAGGTGATGAGGCATCAGGGGTTTTAGAACATGCGGCCATGATTGAGTTGAGTGATAACTGTCATGGTTTCGGCGATGGTCCCGCACCGTTGACATGAAAATAAAAGAATTTCGTGAAGCGGGGTTTTGTGAAATAAGTTCTTCGGCGAGGCTGATATCAATAATCTCGGTCATTTCAGCATCTACGATGATAACATCGGGAACCCTTTTAGTTTTTATTAATCGTGAGAAAGACGCTGATGCGCGTGAAGGGACCGCAACATGTATTTCCCTGCTGCCCCAGAGGCGAAGGCAGCGTGAAATGATTTTTTTCGTTGTTGCATTGGGAGAAATGATGAGGAATGAAAGGTTGCGTTTAAAAGGAGGCAGGGATCCACACGCAGCCTTTGATTTGTTAAAATTTTGTTTCTCCGCGGGAAGTAACATGGTGAATGTACTTCCTTTTCCGGGGATGCTTTCAACTGATATTTCTCCCCCCATCATATTAATAAGACGACGGGCGATGGCGAGGCCGAGACCGGTACCGCCAAATCGTCGTGATGTAGAACAGTCGATCTGCTGAAAAGCGTCAAATATTTTTATGGCGTCATCAGAAGCGATCCCTATTCCAGAGTCTTTTACTGAAATATTGATAGTGGCGGGCCTGCTTTTTTCAAAACGGGACCAGACCTTTACAAGGATTTCTCCTTTTTCTGTAAATTTTATAGCATTCCCGACAAGATTGAGAAGAATCTGCCTGATTCTTAGAGGGTCGCCCCTGAAGATTTTTGGCATTTCCACGTCATAGTCACAGATAAGCTCAAGGCCTTTTTCATGGGCCCGTACGGCGGTAATACGCAATACTGATTCAAGAAGTTCTGCGAAGTTATATTCTGTTTCTTCGAGTTCGAGCTTGTCTGCTTCAATTTTTGATATGTCCAGGATATCATTAATAATGCCAAGGAGGGAATGTGCCGAATGTTTTATCGCCTCGAGTCTTTCGATCTGGTGTTCATTTGTTTCTTCAGGGAGGGCAAGTTCTGTCATTCCCATGATACCGTTCAAGGGGGTCCTGATTTCGTGACTCATGTTTGCGAGAAAGACAGACTTGGCCCTGTTAGCCATTTCCGCGGAATTTTTTGCATGTATAAGCTGGGATTCGATTTTTTTCTGACTGGTTATGTCATGGCAGATGGCGTGAACGACTTCCCCGCCGTCAATTTCTATAACAGTTGTCCTTACATTGAGGTATATCTCGTCTCCCAGTTTATTGTAGATAGACATGAATGATTCTCCGGGAACATTTCTGGTGTCGCCTGTTTTATGACGGAAAAGGGGCCTTTGTGCGGGCCCGCTTAATACCTCGCTGTACAGGCGGCCTTTGATCTCATGGCCCTCGACCTTCAGCAGGTCACATGCCGCCCTGTTGCAGTCAAGAATTGTTCCCGTTTCGAAGTCAATAAGAAAGATGGCATCGCTGGCATTTTCAAATACCTGACGATATTTTTTTTCATTTTCAATGAGTTTTTTTTCGGCGCTTTTTCTTCTCGAAATGTTTCGTGCCACGCCGATGATGCCGGTAACTGACCTGTTCGTGTCAGTGATCTGTGAGAGGGTAATTTCTACCCAGACAGGTTCGCTTTCCCTGCCGATAAATTCAAGCTCGATAAGCCTGTCCCCGGGAGGTGTCATGGCGGTGTCGTCAGCAAGGATGTCATTCAGGATTCCTTCCCCCTCAGGTAGTGATGAAGTAGCAAGAAGGCTTGAAAATTTTTTCCCGGTAATTTCTTCAGCTTTTCTGCCTGTGATCTTTGTTACAGAGGGGGATATGTAGGTAATAGTCTGGCATGTATCACTGGTAAAAATAATGTCAGAAGCATTTTCAGCCAGGAGACGGTAACGGTTTTCGCTTCTTTGGAGTTCCTTTTCAGCTTCATTGCGGGCAACAATGTTTTGCCAGTCGTGCCAGATCCTTCGTGAAATCCGCGGCATCGCCCGCAGTGTCGCGTCTGATTTAACAATATAGTCGAGTACACCAGTACGCATGGCTTCGACTGCTTTTTTTTCATCACCGTAACTTGTCATTGCAATAACCGGGAAGGTTTCTGTGAGGTTATGTTTTCGGATAAGATCAAGACTGTTGCCGTCGGGAAGAATCAGGTCGAAAAGAAAAAGATTATTTGAACCATTAATATTTACAGTTTCAAAATCGCTTAATTTTTGAAGATGATGGGTGATGAAAGATGAATCACCCATGAAAGAACGCATGATGAGTTCTGCGTGATCTTCGTCGTCTTCGAGAATATAGACATTGATTTTTCTGTTCTGTATACTCATTGTGCCTGGTTCTGATCAATTTTTCCCTTTTGGGAGTATGTTCCAGGAGAGCCAGTAGGTTACCAGGCTCTTTATCAGCTCGCTGAAGCTGTCGTAGTTTACCGGCTTTACAAGATAACTGTTTGCCCCTGACCGGTAGGCGTCAGAGATGTCTTTTTCGGCGCTGGACGTTGTAAGGATAACCACGGGCATGCTGCTGTATTGATCATTATCCTTTATTCTTTTCAGTACCTCCAGGCCGTCAACCTTTGGCATCCTCAGGTCAAGGAGTACCAGGTCAGGTTCTTTCTCTGTGCTGGCATCATTTGTGGTCTGTTTTTCAAAGAAAAAATCGAGTGCCTCTTTTCCGTCATGAAGGTGGTGAATAATGCAATTACCTGTATTTGACCTGATACTCCTTTTTACAAGTTCCGCGTGGTCATCATTATCATCAACAAGCAGTATCGTTGGAGTTTTTCTATCCATTATTTTTAATAACAATCTCCTGATATTTCCTGTTGAAGAGTTTACCAGAGATTTCTCTCAACGTCAATTTCTTTTTAGTGTGTCATGATAATGTCACGGACCTGTCAGGTGAGGGCAAAGTCAGAAATAAGCTGGAGAAGTTCTTTTTTTCCTTCTCCATTTTGGGATGAAGTGGTGAAGATGTCTTTCCTGTCGATTTCAAGGGCCTCTGAAATTGTTTTCAGGTTTTTGCCTCTCGCGTTCCCGGAAACCTTGTCGCACTTGGTTACGGTAACAGCCACAGGAACTTTTTTTCGCGTTAGCATCCTGAGAATTTCAATTTCCTCTGCGCCGGGCTTTCTCCTGATATCAATAAGAAGAAAGGCCAGTGTCAGGTTTTCCCTGGTTGTGACATATTCACGTATGAGGGGAAGAAACTGTTTTCGTACTTCTTTGGGAACCTTTGCAAAGCCGTAGCCGGGCAGGTCCGCGAAGCTGATTCTGTCATCGGCGACAAAGAAATTCACCATTTGTGTGACGCCCGGACGGGAACCTGTCTTGACCAGGTTTTTTTTACCCAGGAGCATGTTGATGAGGGAAGACTTCCCCACATTGGACCTTCCAAAAAAGGCAAATTCGGGCCATGTATAATCGGGAAAGGTGCTGCTTTTACGGCAGCTTTTTACAAAATAGATGTTCTTGAATTTCATTGGTATGTTACTTCGTTATAAGATTTTTTTCCATGAGGATAGCGTCCTCATCGCCGTAATATTTCGGACGTTTGCCCGTAAAAATGAAACCGAGACTTCTGTAAAAGGCAATGCCCCCTTTGTTGGATGATTTTACCTCGATTATGATTCGTTCCGGTGTCAATTCATTATGTTCATTAACCAGGAAATCAATGAGTCCTGTGGCGATACCCTGCCGTCTAAAATCAGGGTGAATGCCAATATTGTTCAACTGGATGTCCTCAATGACATTCCATGCAACTGCAAAACCTACAACTTTTTCATCGCAGAGGGCGACAGCCGTACATGAAAAGGTGTTGTTGAATTCGTCACTAAAATATGATTCTTTCCATAAATTTGAGGCGAGGCATTCGATTTTATAGATTGCACTGATATCTTCGCGTTTCCCCTTTCTGTATCCAATATCACCTCTTTTCATGAATGTCTCTATAAAGGCCGAAGGGGAATTTATCCCCTTCGGTCAGTCATTACCTGTCAATGGCAGCGGGATTTCGTTTTTCGAGAAAAGCCGCAACTCCTTCTTTCTTGTTGTCTGTTTCACAGAGGGTCCCGAACTGTTCCCTCTCATATTTCTGGGCGTCCATGAGGTCCATCTTGAGTCCTTCCCTGATCGTCTCCATGGCGACCCTGATGGCGGGACGGCCCTTCTGTGCGATAGCGCCGGCGAGTTTCCTGGCTTCGTCAACGGCTTCTCCCTTCGGGGTTGTTCTGTTCACCAGCCCGTATTCGGCGGCGGTTGTTCCTGAAATAAAGTTACCAGAGAGTACCAGTTCGTAGGCCCTGCCGGTACCGATGAGGCGGGGGGTACGCTGGGTGCCCGCGTATCCGGGGATGATGCCGAGTTTTATCTCGGGAAGCCCCAGCTGTGCTGATTCATCAGCAATCCTGATGTGGCATGCCAGTGCGAGTTCCATTCCGCCACCGAGGGCAAACCCGTTTATTGCCGCGATAAAAGGCTTGTCTGCCATGGCAATTTTATTGAGTATGTTCTGGCCGTTTTCAAGGTAGGTGCTTCCAGCAACGGCGGTGTTGAGGCCTTCCACCTCTTTTATATCCGCGCCGGCAATGAATGCCTTTCCCTCGCCGGTAAAAACAACGACCCGTGCAGCGTCATCAGCCAGTGCCCTGTCAACGGCTGCTTCGATATCCTTGAGTACCGGTGTTGAGAGTGCGTTCATCGGTGGATTGTTTATTACCATGAGCGCAACACCGGATTCATCAACAGTGTATGTACATGCTGACATAACATATCTCCTTCGTGTAAATTTCTTAAATCAGGGAAAGTGAATGTTCTCTTTCTTTTTATGTCAAATGTTTTATTACAAGGGTGTGTTCCCAGAGGGTTCCCATTTTTGTGTAATGTCCCGGCAACCGGGACTGCGAAGAATTTTATTACAGGCATTTCATTTCATTTCAATAAAATGTTTCACGTGCACGTATAAGAGAGACTATTGTTTGATTGGTGGGAAGTTGAAGTCCTTTTTCTTCCCCCCATCGGAGGATGGTCCCGTTTATCGATTCGATTTCCGTTTTTCTTTTTGCCCTCATGTCCTGGAGCATGGAGCATAGGTTACTACTGGTATTGCGGCAGACAGCCATGGTCTTTTCGATCATTTCACCGGCCTCGAGGGACACGCCCCGGGCCCGGGCTGCAGAAACCGCTTCTTCGATGATGGAAGTCATTATTTTTTTCGATTCAGGGTTTTTCTCCAGGAGGCCGTTGGGAACTTCCAGCAGCGCCCCCAGGGGATTGATGGCTGCATTGATAACGGCCTTCTCCCAGATGGCCCTGTCAGGGGTTTCTGTTTCCACAACGGAAAAACCTGCCTCTTCGAGGAGGGCTCTGACCCTCTGGAGTCTCATTTTTTCCCTGCCTCCGATGGTGATTGTTCCTGCGCCGCCGAAACGTACGGTCCCGGCATCGATCTTTGTGGCACCGGTTGTGGTGGTGCCGTAGATTATATTTTTTTTGGAAATGTGGCCTGTAATGGCATCAAGGTTCCCCAGGCCGTTCTGGAGGGTCACAACCGTTGTGTCAGGCCCGAGAAAGGGGGCGACAGCACCGATTGCTTCTGCGGTGACATGACTTTTTACAAAGATAAAGACAATGTCGCAGCCCTGCAAAAGGGCAGGTGAGGTCCCCACGGAGGGAATTTCTATCGCGTCAGGGGACATATCAGGTCCCTCACAGGTAAGGCCCCGGGCCAGGGCAGCAGCTGTATTTTTGTCTTTTTCACAGATAACAGGCGGGTTTCCTGTTTTGGCGAACCTGTAAGCAAAGAGTGAGCCGAGTGCACCGGCGCCGATAATACCTGTTTTCATGATTGACCATCCTTTTTCTTTTCATGAAAAGCAGATTATCCTGCCCGCGTCAAATATTATATACATACTTCTTGACTTTCACACTTTTTCATTTATCCTGTAAGAGATCAAGGAGTCGAGATGAGAAGAAGAGTAACATTTTTTATACTGACCCTGGGGGCTTTTCTTTTTTCAGCGGGAGAGGCAGCGGCAGTCATTGACCTGACGGCAAAAAAAATGTATGTACGTGAAGGATTTGAGAAATCCTGGACCACCGATCTGCCCGGTGATGAACAATGGAAATCCATCCCCGGAACCGATACCGGAAGCCGTTCCATCCGCATCAGGGAACTGGGACTGCCCGGGGTACCCGACAGAACCTTTCTTTCTCCTTTCAGTGTCAAGCCCCGGGAATTTACCTTTGTGACTTCCTTCAAGATGAGCCGCAAAGAGAGACGGGCTCTGAGGGTCCCGGGACTTTACCTGAAGCGTATCGCTTTCAACTGGGAGATTTATCTCAATGGCAGGGTCATCAAGAGAGAATGGTATCTCAATGCCGACGGTATTCCTCTTCGTCTCCGCAATAACCGGGACATGCTGGTTGATATCAATCCACTCTACCTGAAAGAAGGGAGAAATATCCTCGCCTTCCGTATTTTGGGAGACCCGACACATATCAATACCGGTTTTCTTTCCGGCGGGCCCTATGTTATTGATGAATATATTATCCTCGATGAGAAAAGGTCTGAAACAGCTGTATTGATATTTGTTTTTATCTATCTTTTCATGGGGTTTTACCATCTAATTCTTTTTTATAACAGGAGAGCTGAAAGGCATAACCTCTATTTCGGCCTGATGATTATTGCGGTGTTTTTCTATTTCCTCGCCCGTACCTGGCATTTTTCCGGTATTCTGCCTGACGCGGGAGTGACCATGAGGATTGAACTGGTATCACTTTTCCTGCTTCTTCCCCTGGCACAGCATTTTTTTGATTTTCTGCTCAGGCGAAGTATCAGTATTGCAAGCCGCGTGACCCTTGTTGTTTACGGTATTCTTTCAATTCTTGTTCTTCCTTTTTCGCTTTCCTTCTCTGACGATGTCCTGCGCGTATGGCAGGTGACTGCCCTTTTCCCTCTTGGTTATATTGTGGGGACAACGATTTATCATTTTGTCATGAAAGTAAAAGATTATCTCCGGGACAACGAAGCTGAAGAGAACAGAATCATAGTGGTTCTGAAAATGATGGGCACCAGCGAGGCGGGCAATCTTCTTGTCGGGGTTATCATTGTCGCCTTTACTACAGTCTTTGATATTATCGATGCCATTTTTTTTCATTATGATATTGTTCTCAGCCGGTATTCATTTTTTCTTGTTATTGTCGGTATGACGGTAATGCTGGCCAACAGGTTTATCTATGTCTATAACAGGATCGAGGTCCTTAATCGCAGACTAAAGGAAAAGGTTGATGACCTGAACCGGGCCAACAGTCTCATCAGTTTTTCTGAAGAAAAGTACCGCCTTCTTGTTGAGGGGAGCAATGAAATTATCTTTTCCCTGGATGATGATTGCCGATTAATCGATGCCAACAGGGCCCTTAAGGATCACCTTCAAATGGACCCGGATAAGGTTCCCGGTCTTGATATTCTACAGCTTGTTTATGACGGCCATGATCAGGCGACCCTTAATTCTGAGTTCGTGAAAAAGAAACTCGAGGAACTCCAGCGAAAAAAGAAACCGGTACGTTTTAAAACAGAGTTTATTTCACGCATGATGAAAGAACCGGTGGCCATGCAGGTGAGTCTCCAGTATATCGGGCATGAAGGAAAAGAAAAGATTGTGGGCCGCGCCACCAGGGAAATGGAAGACAACCTTCTCAAGTATTTTGTGACGGAGAAGCAGCAATACAGGATTGAAAACATCCTTGTTACTGCTGATGAGGTGAGCCGCCGCCTGACGCGTAATCTTGTCAGGTTCTGCAGCCAGAGGGACACCGACTTTATGAGGCTTGCATTGAGGGAAATTATCGTCAACGCCATCGAACATGGCAACCTTGAGGTTACTTTTGAAGAGAAGAGCAGCGCCATGATCGAGGGTAACTATATTGAACTTATCGAAAAGCGGCAGCAGGAAGCACCATACCGTGACCGCCGTGTTACCATTGAGTACCTGGTCAATCCCAGGAGGGCAGTCTATGTAGTTGTCGATGAAGGCAAGGGGTTCGACTATGAACACACTCTCTCTGACCACAGCAGGCGGGCAAACAGTGAAATGCTCGCCCATGGCCGTGGAATCGTAATGGCCGGGAACATATTTGACTCTGTAACATTTTCAGGCAGGGGGAACCATGTGCGCCTGGAAAAAAAATTCAGCTGATTTCCTTGATGAGGGCGTCAAGGGCAAGGGCCTTTTCATTGATGTCACGGGTTACGTCTATTATCTTCCGGTTGGAGAGGCCGATCTCCTGTGCCATTTCTGAAAGTTTTTCAATTGTCTTTAATGTTTCATTCATAGACATATTCTGTTCCGAGGTGGATGTCTCCACTTCCCTCGATATATCGTCCATCATTTTAGCCTGCAGAAAGACCTCTTTGATTGCCTGTCCCTGACGTTCCATCATTTCTGCCACGTGATCTGTTTTTTCGTTGATAGACCCAACCATTTTAAATGTAACATCAATGGCGTCTTTGGTGTTGGCGACTATTTTTTTTCCTTCGTTGATGTCTGCGGTAATAGTAGTTATCTTTGAGGCGATTTCCTTGGAGTTCTGCGAGGTGGCAGCGGCAAGCTTGCTGATTTCATCGGCTACAACGGCGAACCCCCTTCCATGTTCCCCCGCACGTGCCGCTTCAATGGCGGCGTTGAGAGAAAGGAGGTTGATGCTTTCGGTGATATCATCGATAACGGTAACAAACTGGTTGATACTTTTACCCCCCTGGTCGATGACGTCCATCTTGTTGATCATGTTTTTCAGTGTAAATTCCGTAATATTGGTGGAGTCCGAAATGACATTGATATTTTCAACCACTGCTGTACTTGCCGTGGCAATATTTTTCTGGGAATCCTTCAGTATGGCCGTCAGTTCCCTGCTGCGTTCACTCTCCTTTTTCTGCTTGATTGTAGCGCGGTGAATGTTTTCATTTGAAGCGGAAAGTTGTTCGAATGTGGCGGACATCTCTTCGCTGGTGGCAGCCTGGTCCTGGGAAAGCACCCTGAAGGTTTCGCTCATTTCCGTAAGTTCGCCACTGACCCTGAGAAGGACTGCGGATATTTCCTTGACGCCGACAACAATGCCTTCGAGATATGATGCCCTCTCCTCTGAGAGTTTCTGACTGTCCTCGAGGCTCCTGTTCATTGATGACATGTTTTTACGCATGATATTGATACGATCCGCAAGGCTGAGAGAGAGGAGTATCACAGCCATGGCAGAACCGATCTGTACCGACCAGTTCGTCAGAAAATTAGAGGGAAGAACACCAAAGGTTTTCATCGTATAGGTGAGTATGCCAAAAATAACACCCACGAATGCCAGGAGAATGAAACGTGCTTCCCTTACTCCCTTGATAGTCAGTACAATAGAAATGAGTATAATCCCTATTGCCACTCCTGCGGAGAGACCTGTAGCGACAATAATACCGGTGTGTGAACCGAAAATGAAGGTTGCCGGAATTGAAAGAAAACTGGGAACAATCATAAGTGCCATGGCAAGACGGAAGATCAGGGGATTCTCTTTCCTGATTGCAAGGTGAGACACAAGAAAGAGTGACGCGAAAAGGGCAATGAGTGACATGAAAACACTGATGTTATTATTTGCCCAGTAGACAGCATCGGGCCAGAGGTACTGAAAACTGAGACCGTTCAGGGTGAGCTGAAAAAGAACCCAGCAGACGATAAAGACGACGTAGTAGATATAGCTCTCGTCCCTGATGAAGAAAAAAATCAGCAGGTTGTAGAGGGCCATTACGATCATGATGCCGTAGTATATCCAGAGAACCGGCAGTTCCTGAAATACCCGGTGGAGATACGCCTGGGGCGACTGGGCCAGAAAGGGGAAGTTCATGGAACTGCTGGTCTGAATTCTGAAATAATAGGTACGGCTCCCGGGATCTTCTTTGAAAATAAAAGAAAAATTACGGTCGCTGATATCCCTTTTATGAAAGGGAAGGAGGTCGCCGTATCGTTTTTCATGATAACGGCCGTCATTATCCGGCCGGTAGAGACGAATATCATCAAGGAGAGGGTAGGCTATTTCAAGGTACCAGGTAATGGCCTCTGCAGTAGTATTGTTAACGGTAAAGCGAAACCAGTACGTAGACGAGGTAAAGCCGAAATTAAAGGCCTCGAGATTATTTGTCTTCCATGAAAGTGTGTCATTGCGAATATCCTTGAAGATTCTGGTTCCTTCCTTGTCTTCGAGAAAGGAGACATGCCGGGAAATGTTTTTTCGCTCAAGAGAATCATCGATGATTACAGGTGCATTTGCCAGAAGTGCTACCGGTATTATCAGCATGCAGATAAAAGAAAATACATATACGGATTTCATTTTCATAATACTATTATCGTCCTCCGGAATACTAAAGTACACTATAAGGTATTGAAATACCTGAAAACCGTATATTCCCCTTCCGGGTATTGTCTTTTTTTAACCCGGTTTGACTGTGCCGTTGACTGCTTTTAATTTCTGGTTGTGTGCGTAAACGATGCGGCCTTCCCTGAGAACCATAAGGGGGTCCCTCAGCAGGGAGAGGTCACGGAGAGGGTCTCCCCTGAGGATAACGAGATCAGCATTTTTTTTCGGTTCTACCGAACCGATTGAATCCCCAAGCCCCACAATGGCTGCATTGACAAGGGTCGCTGACCGGAGTGCCTCCGCAGCAGTAAACCCCGTACGAGTCAGTGTCTCTATTTCACGCCACAGCGTGCCGTGGTAGCAGAAGGGCACTCCGGCATCAGTGCCGCAGCCGATACGAATTCCCGCCGCCTTCATGCGCGTGATGTTGTCAGGGCCGTATTTTAATATACCGAAATAGAGATCCGGATTGGGGGTCATGATTTTTTTACTGTAGAGGTTCGCGCAGCCGTATTTTTTCAGATACTGCAGAGCCTCGACGCTTGCCTGGTGAATATCCTTTTCTATATAACGGGAAAGGTCGTTTTTGATATGTTTTTTCCGTACTTCGAGTTCCTGGCGGATGTAATCATTGTTAAATTTTTTCGGAAGCGCCGGGTATGCTTCCTCGGCGGCATAGACCTGGCCTACGGTAAGGGTGGGCACAATGGTGATATTTTTTTTGGCCATACGTGCGATATCGCTGTCGGGGATGCGGGCATCGCCAATGGTGTGTTCTATTGAGTTGATCCCCCATGCGAGGGCCCTGTCGAACCCGAATTTGCGGTGGATATGGGCAGCAATGGGGAGGTCGTGCTTTTCAGCGAAATCACGGATTATACGCATATGCTCATCACTGTAGACGGGGATTTTACCCTTGCCGCAGAGAAGGGAAAGGTCGTCCATAGTGAGCTTGATAAAATGAGGGCGTGATTCAAAATTTTCCTGGAGAAAGATTCTCAGTTCTTTACTGTCCGCAAACCATGCATTCTGGTTGCCCGTATGAAGCTGTGTGGGACGGGCGAATATGCTGATATCAGAGGGGTCAATGTCGGGATGACCGCCCCTGATATTGGTCATGGCATTGCAGTAGATGATGCGCGGGCCGTTCAGGTCGCCTTCACGTATCATCTCCCTGAATTTTGCCAGGTATTTAGGCATGGCCCCCATGTCCCTGATTGTGGTGACACCGCTTTCGATCTGCTGAACGTGATTGCGTTTCAACTGGATCATGTAGCTTGTCATGGAAAATATATCAAAACTTCCTGCAGAGGGAAGGGTGGTATGGCAATGGGCATCGATAAGACCGGGGATTACACAGAGCCCGGTGGCGTCGATGATTTCCGCCCCCGTGGTGTTTATTTCAGCGTATGAACCAATGGCGGTGATTTTATTTCCACGCAGCTCAATATTTTTCCCCTTGATGATTTTTCCACTCCTGACATCGAGGTACGACGCACCGGTAATGATAAGGCGGTCACGGTATGTCAGTTTCGGCAGGGACCTGTCGGGGAGTGAGGCGCATCCCGTCATATCGGGCAGTGCTGCCGTGGCTGCCATGACGGCAGAGGTTTTTAGGAAATTCCTGCGAGAGAGGGATTTATCGAATATAGAGGGCATTGTTTATTCCTGAGTTTAAAAACCTGATACTTTTTTATTTTTTCTAAAAAACCAGATTGTGTAAAAGATTGCAATCAAAAAATGAATGCTGTTCAGGAAAGTGAACAAAAATTTACCAATGGCGGGCAATTCATGGACAGATGACGATATTTTTTGCCCAGAGGCACTCTCCGCAGGGGACAGGGTTCCAGTAACAGTCTGTACCTGAAAGCCGGTGACTGCAGTCTCCCTGGGCCTCGCAGCTGCTGCAGTCGGGAAGGTCCCAGTAGGCAAAAGATTCCCGAAAGGATGAAAAGGATTTATCCATCCAGATGGTTCTGAGGGATTTTGTTTTAACAGAGCCGAAAATTTGCCGGTTATGAATACGCGGCGCCCCGTAATACCAGGCCCTGTGGGTATAGGCAAGTTCGGGGCAGGGGGCGATTTCTCCCTCAACGGTGACAAAGAGGGTGCCGCGTTCGATAAAGGGGCATTTTCTCGGCCTGTCAGTTTCAGTTGAGGCAACCTCAATATCAAGGCGGCGCCTTAATTTTTTCAGGCGGTATTTAAGGCTGTTTTTTCTCAGCGCAGGCGGGGCATAGAGAATCTCATTTTTCATGGCCTCGCTGTAGGGGAAAATATTGCTCACCAGGAAATGATCCACACCGGTTTTCTCGCCAAAGCGGATTATTTCTTCGAGTTTTTTGGCATTGCTTTTCATGGCCACCATCTGCATCCCTACCGCGGGTCTTTTGTTTTTTGCCGCGGTATCGGCAAGACGGGCGAGGTTTTGCGCCGAGGCGGAGAGGTTTTTGCCGCGGCGGATAATCCTGCCGGTACCGGCAGGGGCATCGTCCCATGATGTAACGACGCGGTCAAGGGGGAGACGGCAGAGAAGGTCTGTCAGCTCTTCCGACAGGAAGCTGGCATTGGTAACCAGGACTATCTCTGCAGTCAGGGTGCGCAGCCTGGTGAGCATCGCAGAGATTTCAGGATGGCAGAGGGCCTCGCCGAAGCCGAGAAGAACAATGCGTTTCAGGGAGTCAAGGCTGCGCAGCTGTGCAATGATTTTTTCAAAGAGTGCTGTTTCCATATGGACGGTTTTAAAGCCATCAATGGAAAAGCGCACGCAGCTGCGGCATGAGAGGTTGCATACCGTGGTCAGTTCCAGGTAGACCTGGGTGATCGCTTCAGAAACCTTCTGCGTGTCATCGCGGTACATCCAGCTGAAGGTTACAGCGTGGCGGTTTTTTCTTTCTTCCCCGATCATTTTTTTACCTTATCATTCATGACAAGGATCTTCTGGCCCGTGAAAGAGTCAAGAGACATTTCTTCGTTGACGGGGCGTGGCATCAACATATAAAAAAAAGATATGCAGGAAGTTTAAACAGGGAGGCGGTATGTACAAGATCGCGTTTTTTGTACCGGTTGAGCATTGCGAGAAAGTAAAGGCGGCCCTTTTTGCCGCCGGCGCCGGCAGGATCGGTGACTATGACTGCTGTTCCTGGCAGACCGCCGGTACAGGGCAGTTTCGGCCCCTTGAGGGAAGTAACCCCTTTCTCGGCGAAAAGGGACAGGTCGAAAAGGTTGAAGAATACAGGGTGGAACTGGTCTGCGTTGATGAGCTGGTTCGTGACGCTGTAGCGGCACTGAAATCAGCCCATCCCTACGAGGAGCCCGCCTACGACGTCTTTCGCCTTGAAGATATCTAAGGCCCGGGAAGTTTTAATAGTTTTATCAGGATACTCTTTACTGCTCAGGGGCAGTGTAAGGGTGGCCTTCAGGGTTGCGGATGCATTCCTGCATCTGCTGAATGAGAATGAGATATTCCTTCTGGGCAAGAATGTGTTCTTTCACAAGGGGATTGTCTTCCAGTTCTTTTTCTATCAGGATCCTTTCAGCTTCGCCGGGACCGTCAGTTGAGGCTCCCTGCTGGAGAGCATCGATGTCACGGCCCAGCATCACCAGTTTTTCAAGAAGAGCCTGGGCATTCCTGTCATTTTTCATTTTTTCAGTGCTCTCCATGTAACGGACAGTGGCGGGATGGGCCTTCAGGAGGCCTGACAGTTCCCGGGCCTTTTCAATAATGGCAGGGTAATCTTCCATGTTCATCTTTCTTCCTTAAATTGAATAAACTATATAAATTTTGATCTTTTTGTATCTGATTATTTTTCTACTGTTACCAGAGTATTTTCATGGGATTGAGAAGTTTACCCCTGTGCCACAGGGTGAAATGGAGATGTGGTCCCGTAGAGAAACCCGTGGAACCGACACGGCCGATGAGAGAGCCCGGCTTTACGCGGCGTCCCGGACGGGTGCAGATGACGGAAAGGTGGCCATAGAGTGTTTTGTAGCCTTCGGGATGGGAGATGATAACAGCCTTGCCGTATCCCCCCATCCATCCTGTGGCAATAACCTTTCCTTCGCGGGCGGCGCCCACGTAGGTTCCGCGGCGGGCGGCAATGTCAATGCCGTTGTGAAAACTTTTATGTCTGAAAATAGGGTGGCGTCGTGTTCCAAAGAAGGAACTAAAACGTCCCCCCAGGGGTGACCTGAATTTTTCCCGCAGAGTGTACTGGCGCGCCAGCTTATCAGTCATGACTTCGGGTGTGGGGCGCGCGTCACGGATAAAAACGGCAATGGGATGCTTACGGGTAAAGATGCCGTAATAGAGACGGTAGAGGGGGGGGAGGTCCTGGAAAACGATATCGTTGTCCCCGGCATCATAGAATTTTTTTAGTGCCTTTATTTCGCAGAAATCCCTGATGAAGCAGAGTACTCCCTTTTCAGTGGGTACGATAACCTGCTGGTCAACGCGGGCAACCAGATTTTCCCAGAAGGGGTTGACTGCAATAAGGGTGTCGATGTTAACACCATATTTTTTAGCGATTTTCCAGAAGTTGTCCCCTCTTTTTACTTTATGCACATGAAAGGTGATGGTATCAAATTTTACATTTTTTTCTATAAAATCGATATAATTTTCCACTGTGTGAAAGTCAGTTTTAAGGTTGATGAGTGTATCAATTTCAACTGTTCCTGTGTGGGAAACAAGGGGCGTCATAATCAGTATGCAGAGCGCAACAAGAGAAAATGCCAGTGTACTGACAAATGTCCTTATTTTCATAGCCGTTGTCCTTCTGCTAATTTCATGGTAAAATTTTTTATATTTTTAAAAAACCTGTATAAATTTACTAATACTTATATAAATTTCGGAGTCAAGAATATTTTAATAAAGATCATTATTCTTTTGTCTAATTTTATTTGTTTGAAAAAATTTCATTATATCGATATTTTTTATTGATACTACCGTATATCTGTGATATAAATGCTAAGGTTCAAAGGATTTTTAAGTAAGATAAATTTAAAAAAATCAGGCTGAGAGAAAACTATGCAACAGCTAAAACGAGTTTCCATCACAGTAGTAATCCTTTTGATAACGGCTTTTGCCCTGCAGGGAAATACATTTTTTACCGGTTTTCTTTCCAGGGAAAAGGTGGCTCTACTGCCCGTACCAAGTGATTATCGAAACTACTTTTTTCTTCAATCGATTGGAGATGAGACCCACATTATCATTGGTGATTTCACCGGCGCGAACAAGTTTTTTTCGCAGATTATCGATAAGGGAAGCGATAATTCCATTGAAAAGGTGGTAGAATATTTCCCCGACATGAAGAAATTCAAGTATCGCCGTTCATCCTCATCAAAGTTTGTTACCGGCATCGAAGATTTGAAAATGGATATAATCTCCGGTAAGATATTCAGGGAAAACTATTCTTATAAAATGAAATCTCTTAATACCCTTAAATATAAACTGAAGGATGGCACTGACATATACAAGTCGGGCTATGGTCACTCGGTAAAATTTTATGATCCTGACGAACCGACGTCTATCATGAGTGAGTTTTTCTTTTCAAAAAGACTGGGGCGTTATGACCTCATTTTCAAGACAAATTATTACAAACTTTATAAAATGAAGATAAAACCCCCGATTCCCTTTTCTGTCTATTGCAAAAATTCCAAGGATCCGGTGGTGGCTAAAATAGTCGAGTCATTAAAGAAGATGCTCGTGAAGTGAGACTTCAAACTTAAAAGGGAGAAAAACCATGAAACAGCGCAAGCAGTATATAATTGATAGAAAATTTCAGCTACGAACGACCTTTTCGGTCATCGGGATCGTTTCGATTATATCCGCCATAATAATCGCGGCCCTGGCGTCGACAATTGTTCATCAGGGACGCGTGACCCAGCAGGGTGATCTCCAGGGGACCGGCGGTTGTTTTG
>CAZHNW010000077.1:0-11725 GCA_964534225.1 uncultured Leptospirales bacterium
AATCGAACCATGACACGGAGTCGAACCATGACACGGAGTCGAACCATGACACGGAATCGAACTATGACGTGGAGTCATCCTTCGTCTCCGCTCAGGATGACATAACTCAGGATGACGGCCGAAAATCGTCATAGTGAGCAAAACAGGTTGTCATAGTGAGCGGAGTCGAACTATGACATGGAGTCGAACCATGACATGGAGTCGAACCATGACGCGGAATAAAAGAGGAAGTAAATGAACCAGGGACCGGAACAAACCCTTGTCGAAATGCCTTCGGTGAAAATCCTTCAGGGCCTCGGGTATGAATACCTGAAACCTGAAGACAATATCACTGCCCGTGAAGGCCTTAATAATGTTATACTCAAAGACACCTTTATCAACGCATTGATGCGTATCAACTCCATTGATGAAAACACAGCACGGGCCGTCTATCAGGAACTTCTCTCTGTCACCGACAACGAAAAGCTGACCTATATTCTCCGTGGCAACTATAGCCGTACCGTACCCGGTGAGACCGACAAGAAAACCATTTACTGTATCGACTTTGTGAATCCTGAAAACAATACATTTACCGTCACCAACCAGTTCAAAGTTCAGGCCCAGAAGTCCCGCATCCCTGATATAGTCTGTTTCGTTAACGGCATACCCCTGGTGGTTATCGAAGCAAAGTCTCCTGTCAGCTTTAATGACAAAATGGGTGAGGCCTTTGACCAGATAAAGCAGTACGAACGTGACATCGAACGGCTTTTCTATTCCAATGCCTTTAACATTATCACCGACGGAACAAGTCTCATGTATGGTGCTACCGGTTCACCTTCCCAATACTGGGGTTACTGGCGTGACCCGTGGCCTAAAACTGAAAAAGACTTTGAGAGTGAATTGACCAAAGGCTACTATGCGCTTCTTGAACCAACCCGTCTTCTCGACCTGCTGGCACACTTCATTGTCTTTGAACGAGTTGATGAAAAAGATACTTCCCGCATGATTAAAAAGATATGCCGATATCAGCAGTTCAGGGCAGTGAATAAAATTGTAAACCGCATCCTCGAAGAACGTGGTGCCGATGACCGTAAGGGCCTTATCTGGCATACACAGGGTTCTGGTAAATCTCTCACCATGGTTTATGCCACCCTGAAACTGAAAACCCATCTGACCATTCAGTCTGACCGTCTGGAATCTCCCAACATCATGGTACTCACTGACCGTATTGATCTCGATGACCAGATATCAAAGACCTTTGTCAACTGTGGCCTTCCCAATCCTACGGCAATAACTTCAAAGGATACTCTTCATGATAACATGCATGCCAATACTACCGGCATGACATTACTTTCGACTATATTCAAGTTTGAAAACTCAAACAAACCGGTTAAGGATTCTTCCAACTGGATTCTTCTTGTTGATGAATGTCACCGCACACAGGAAAAAGACCTTGGGGCCTATCTCCGCAAGACCTTTCCCGGTGCCTGGTTCTTCGGCTTTACCGGCACTCCCATCAAAAAGACCGACAAGGATACTTACAGAAATTTTTCTCCCAGGGGCGAATCCTATCTCGACAAGTACTCTATCGATGACGCAGTCCGTGACGGCGCAACAGTCCCCATACACTATACTTCCCGCCAGATTAAATGGCATGTTGACCCGAAGCGGATAGACATTCTCTTTGACCAGTGGTTCGCTAATGAATCTGATGAAAATCGTGTTGAAATCAAAAAGAAACTCACTTATAACATGCTCCTGAAACATCATGAACGGATCGACACCATTGCCTTTGACCTCTGGCAGCACTTTAAAGAGTCCGCAATGAAAGACGGATACAAAGCCCAGGTTGTTGCCTGTGATCGTGAAGCCGTAATTCTCTACAAGCGGGCCCTTGACAGAGTTATAGCCGAAGATATTGTTAATGTCGGGGGGAAGTCTCCCGCTGAGGCACATGTTCTTGCCGAAAGTTATTCCACTCCTGTCTATTCATCCAACCAGGAAGACGACAAGCCGTCAGAAGATCCTTATCGTGATGCCATAAGAAAAGATTTGAAAAAGTACCGCCTCGAAGATGATACCGGTGACTCGGACCAGACAGAAAAGAAAATCAAGGCCGCCTTTAAGACCATGGACTCCGCTCCCTGGTTCCTTATTGTATGCAGTAAACTTCTTACCGGCTTTGATGCTCCTGCTGAATCAGTGATGTACCTTGATAATCCTTTAAAAGAACACAACCTTTTGCAGGCCATTGCCCGCACTAACCGTGTTGCCGGTGAACATAAAAAATTCGGTCTTATCGTAGACTACGTGGGTGTGACCAGTAATCTCAAAGAGGCACTCTCATCATACCGCACCGAGGACGTTAAGAATGCACTCCATGATCTCGAAGACCTGAGGTCTGAACTTCGCCAGGCTCATGCTGAAGTAAAAAATATGATTAAGGACATCAAGAAGAAAGAAGAGTACACTTCAAAAGATGACTACACCCCTGAGTTCGATGCCCTGATAAAGGCCATCGGCACCGAAGACCAGTGGATACTTTTCAAGATGAAGGCAGGGAAGTTTGTAAAGCTTTACAGCTCCCTTTCGCCTGATCCTGATATCCTGAAATACAAAGGTGATATGAAATGGGTAAGTTTTTTTCTACCCTTTGGGACCAAACACTTTGAAAAGAAAGAGTCTTTTGATATACAGAATGCCAGCGCCCGTATACGTGAGATGCTTGAACAGGAACTTGAAATAACCGGTTTAAAGAACGTGGTAAAGGTCCGTTCGATAAACGATGAAGAATTTTGGGATGACTTCAGCACCGAAGGTAAATCAGAAGACGACCTTGAGCGTGCTGCTGTGAACAAAGCAACAGAATTGAAAAAGACCATATCCGAAAAGATGAGCGATAACCCCGATCAGTACAGGCCATTCTCCGAAAGACTCCTTGCAATCATCAGACGCATGGACGAACAGCAGAAGAATTTTGCCGATACCCTCAAGGACATGGAAGATTTGAGCAATGACCTGACAGAAGAGGGCAGGGCCCATGAAAAAACCGGCCTTACGCCAACAGCTCATGGTATCTATAAGATCCTTGAAGCCTTTAAAGAGGCTAAGCATAGAGACAAAGGCGATAAAAAAGAAGAGAGCCTGGGGGAAGTTGAATCAGACCTGAGCAAGCTGCAAAAGGTAGCCGTAGAAATAGATGATATTTATCGCTCTGATGAACATGCCCCCAGGGGCTGGCACTTAAAAGAGCAGATGAAAAAGGAACTGCGCGGCAAGGTCCGCCGCATCGTTCACCCTCTTGAAATTCAGAACTGGAAAGAAATCCCCGGACGGGTAGAAGAATTTGCCCTGAAACATTATGTGACTGAATAATGAAAGAAGTTATCATCGGAAATATAACTATTGCGTATACTGTTCGTGAGTCTGAGCGGTCCAAGAAGCTGACCATGCATGTGACTCCCGGTAATGTCGAAGTCGTTGTCCCTAAAAATACAACCGAAGACCTGATTGAAAAGTTCGTCCAGAGAAAACGCTACTGGCTTTTCGAAAAAGTTACTCAAGTAGATGAAGCAGCTCGCAAGCGAAATAATGTCCAGCCCATGGCTTTCACAACTGGAGCAAAGATTCCATACCGTGGTCGGATGATGAAACTCCATGTATCAAAGCGAAAGGTAACCGGTGTCCATGTGAAATACAGTAATGGTTTTCATGTAACGGTTCCCTCAGAAATGAAAGAGACTGATAGTCCCGTCCGCCAGCACCTTGAATCATGGATGAAGAAACGCCTTGAAATGGATTGCAAATCGTTCGTTGACCAGTACAGCAAGAAACTCGATGTCAGTCCAAAAACGGTAAAGGTGAAAGAACAGAAACATCTCTGGGGCAGCTGCTCAAAGGATGGTACTGTGAACATTAACTGGCACCTGGTCTTTGCTCCGAAGCAGATCCTGGAGTATGTGGTTGTTCATGAACTCTGCCATTTGAAATACCGGAACCACTCTAAGCAGTTCTGGCATCTGCTTGGTTCTGTCTTCCCTGACTGGGAGAAGTGTAAGGTCTGGTTGGAGAATAACGAGCAGGTTTGGGAGATGCGGGTTTGAGAATATTTTCACAAATTGTAACAAATCAAAAGATATTTTGTGAAAAAATTATTTCTGATCCAATGTTCATAAAGTGGTAGGTGGATGAAAAGATACCGCTAATGCAAGTTTTTATTCTCATTGCTACTTTCTTATTTTGGATCATCTAGTCTGCATCGCCATTATCAGTTAGTTGAGGAGACATCGGGGAGGTTTGTAACGCAGTTAAGCAAAGTTCGATTGCCTGGGGGCCAATATTCCGGTAAACTAGACAGTAGTGTAGGGTATCCATCAATCTGATGAATTTTTCTCGTTCTTCAGAACCCAATTCATATTGTTCGTTCTGATCAAAAGTTATTGAGAGCAACATGTTCAGAACAAACCACTCGTTGAGATCTCTCAATACAGGATAGTCTGCTAAGTCTTGAGGGGTTGGATCATTTTTGTAATAAAGCGGTTTATGGCGATTTACCCAGTACCCTAGATATGAGGCGATTTTAATTGTATTGGTATATGTAAGTTTATGAAATTCCTTAAGGCGGACAATATCGGCAAAGTAGTCTTCCATGATATTTGACATTACATGCCTGTTAATGCCAACAAATGACTCAATTCCTTTGCATTCAATCCAGCACCGAGCCATATCAAGTAGAAAGAGAAGCCGTTTTTGCAGCTTCTCTTTTGGGTCAATTTTAAGCTTTTGATAGTGTTCGGTTATATACTGGTATGATTTTTGTCGAGGGTGATTACTCATATACTTTGCGAGCAACCTCATCTAGAATCCCATTTTCACAGCCAGCTCGGAAACTTTCAAGAGCCTGGTCTTCATTAAAGGATTTCCCCGTGTTTGGGAGCCTTCTTTGTTTGATCTCCCCACTAGTGAAACGTTCTGCGAAATCTGCTGCAAATTGAATGTCTTCATCTGTAGCGTAATGTTTTGTACTCATAGTTATCTCCGTGGTGGATCAACTTTTTTAAGAATTTCGACACTTTTTTAGAGAATACTTACTCATATTATTAATGCCATGATCCTGTCAATTAAGAAATATTATAACAGTTTCAAGCGTTAAATAACCCAACTATAAGATATATCATATTGTGAGATGATACAAGCAATTTAGGATTTAGAATAATTTTGAAATAAATAGTATCTAAATATGGCCTAAAGGACTTAATTTTGAGCAACTCTCACATGTAACAATTAAGTAATTTAGTTGTCCAGACTTGCCCACAGTTGCTCAAAATGTCTGAAACTTGGACAACTCTCATCAATCTCCAACAACGTTTAGCAATGATGCGATAAAAATGGTGATGACAGGCTCTGTTTAACGGCAATTTAGCGTTTAAAGTGTCTTAAATCAGGCCAATACCTGAACAAAACAAAGCCACTGTCCAGTAAACAGTGGCTTTTGGATATTTTATTGGGCGCTACAGGACTTGAACCTGTGACCCTCTGCTTGTAAGGCAGATGCTCTCCCAACTGAGCTAAGCGCCCTCGTTTGTTTCTTCTTCTGTGGCCTTGCTTCCTTTGAAAGCGAGAACCGTTTTTGAAGGAACGTTCAGGACCCGTTCCGCAATGGGTGAGTGGACTTTTCTGGCCTTTTTTATGGCCTGGTAAAAAATTCCAAATCCCCTTATTTCAACCTTGTCATCTTTTTTTACATTTTCTTTGATCTGATCAAGAAAAGTGTCGATGATAAGGGCTACATCCCTTTTTCTAAACCCGCATCTAAGGGCAATAAGGTTGACCAGTTCTGTTTTAGTCAACGCTGTTACCCTTATGCCTGTTGTTGAATGGCGTTGACCTTCTGGGCAAGTCGAGACTTTTTCCGGGCAGCAGTTCTTTTGTGTACGATACCTTTTCCTGCCGCTGTGTCGACGATCTTAACATATTTGTTATAGAGCTCTTCGACACCAGAATCTTTGCTCTCGATTGCTTTTATAACACTCTTGTGAGCTGTTCTGATAGATGATTTAACCATGCGGTTTTTAAGGCGTCTCTTTTCGTTCTGCCTGTTCCGTTTGATTTGTGAATTGTTGTTAGCCAATGTATTTTTTCCTTACGGTTAAGAATATTCAATAATCAATGAGATGCAAATATGTGAGTAAGAGCAAAAACTGTCAAGCAAATTTGGCATTTTTTTAGAAATTTTATGAGACATAATATTGTTTAAAAATGGCCCGCCTCTGTTTTTTCTTTTAATCTGCTATCACTGCTCAGAGCCTGACGTTTGCAAAAAGATTCAGTCACTGAACATTCCGGGCTCAGAGCCCTTTTCTGGGAAAAAATCAATTATCCATAAGGAGCATCCTGAAGATACTGGAGGCATAAAAGTAGACCTTGCAGCGGTATTTTCCGTCTTGAACCAGTTTTGAATAGAAGAGGACCTTGGTCGTGTCATTTTTATAGGAACGAATGGTGAGATATTTCTTTTTATCCACCGATGCCCGGCCAAAGCGTGCACGCAGACGGCGCTCAGTGGCATTAACTTCCCCCTGTGAAACGTTGCCCATATCATCAAGGACGGAATAAAGACGCCGGTTTACGAAGAGGTAATCGCGCACGATTTTTTTGCGATGCCGTAAAATGACCATTTTTGATTCTACTGTTGGGTCCACGGAAAGAATGTAGGTCATTATTTTGTTTTTATACCGTGGTCTCTCCTGGGGGACGAAACGGCGCAGACGGATCTGGCGCGCCGAGAGGTCTTTTTCCAGGGCGTTGATTTTCATCCCCCAGCGGTGATGAGCACTGCTCCCGGCATTTAAACCACGAGGTGAGGAGACAGAGATCATGACAAAAGCAGAGAGAAAAACAGCGCTAAAGCCTGTAATGTGTAAATTTTTTTTCATGTAAGGCAATACTCAAGAGATAATATGATACAGAGCAATGGCACGTGGTGTATCTTTTCTTTTTTTCTTCATGTTATCATAATACCTTAATTCGTGACAGGGCAAGTAGTACAATACTTTTTTTTTAAAAATAGTAAAATTTCCTGAGTTGCAAAAGTTTCCTTGACGCGGCGTCCCGGTTACCTTTAATTACAGGTATACCGCGTGAGGAGGGATCTCATGAAACCTTTCGGCTTTTTCATTATACTGGCTCTGAGCCTTGTCATTACAGGGGTCACAGGGGGGGAAGTTAAAGGTCAGGAGGCGTCCATCAAGTCTTTTACCGGCCTGGTGATTTTTCTCGATGAGACATCTGTTGAGGTAAAACAGCAGGGCAGGGAAGTTACCTTTATCCTGTCAGATAACATGAGCCTCGAAAAGGCTCCTGCCGCGAAGACAGAAGAAAAACTTTCCCTCTGTCAGCAGATACGCGTATGGTATACACTACAAGAAGGAAAAAAAATCGCGGGTAAAATTAAAATTCTTCGTCCCGGCTACTGCCGGTAAATTTTCTTACCTGTAGAACGACATATAAATGAAAGAGCATATTCATCTCAGCGGCATCTGCGGTGTTGCCATGGGTACCCTTGCGTGCATGCTCAAAGAAAGGGGATGGCACG
This sequence comes from uncultured Leptospirales bacterium, assembly GCA_964534225.1. GTDB lineage: Bacteria > Spirochaetota > UBA4802 > UBA4802 > UBA5550 > CAZHNW01. Next base: position 7,574 of record CAZHNW010000077.1, read on the forward strand.
TTACCGGTTCAGATTCAGGCGTTTACCCTCCCATGTCAGATGTTCTCCGAGGGGCGAAAATCCCTGTAACCGAAGGTTTTTCTTCTGATAACCTGAAAGATGCAGATCTGGTCATCATCGGCAATGCTCTGAGCCGTGGCAATCCCGAGGTAGAGGCTGTTCTCAATTCAGGGCAGCCCTATTGTTCCATGGCAGGGGCCTTTTATCGATTCTTTCTCGCCGAAAAAGATGTTATTGCCGTGGCAGGGACCCACGGTAAGACCACCACCACGGCCCTCCTGGGCCATATCCTTACTGTTGCGGGTAAAGACCCTTCTGTACTGGTGGGAGGGGTTTCCCTGAACATGGGAGGGAATTACCGTCTGGGAGAGGGGCGTTTTTTTATCATTGAGGCAGACGAATACGATTCTGCCTTTTTTGAAAAGGTCCCCAAGTTTATTTTTTACCGGCCGCGCCATCTTCTTCTTACATCCCTCGAGTTTGATCACGCGGATATTTATCGTGACCTTGCCGAGATCGAGTTATGGTTTCAGCGCCTTGTTAACATTATTCCCTCCCGGGGAGAGATCGTCTATAATGAAGGCTATGAGAACCTGGCGGCACTGGCCAGTACGGCTCAGAGCCGGGTAACTTCCTATGGGGCGGGGGGAAGTGATACGTCCGCGGTCTTCTCCCGTGACAGTAAAGGCTCACCTGTCATTGAACTGACCGATACCTGTGCAGGAACGCTTCAACTTCCGACACGATTATTCGGAAATTTCAACCTGCAGAATGTTGCCGGCGCCGTATCAATGGCTCTTCGCCTGGGCATTGCCCCGGAAAGTATTAGTGAGGCAGTAAAGACATTTCGCGGCGTACGACGGCGCCAGGAAGTCATTTTTGCGACCGACAGCATCATCGTCTACGAGGACTTTGCTCACCACCCCACAGCCATCAATGGTATGCTCAGAGCCCTCCGGGAACGCTGGCCCGGCGCGCGTATCACCGCCGTTTATGAACCACGATCCGCCACAAGCCGCCGCAACATCTTCCAGGAGACCCTTCCCCGGGCCTTCGATACTGCTGACCGCGTTATGATCAAAAATCCCGCCCTGATGGAAAAAATTCCTGAAGATGAACGCATGGACATTGCTCCGGTTATTGAAACGATACAGTCATCAGGGATTGAAACCGGTCTCTTTTTCTCAGTTGAAGACATTATTGATGAACTGGTTGATGAGATTGAGCTGTCTGGTGAAAATATTATCGTCATCATGTCAAACGGCGGTTTCGACGGTATCTATAAAAAACTGACTTCCCGTTTAGGTGAACTTTTTCCCGGCGGGCGGGTAACAGGCAGTTGAAAGAAGACTCTAACCTTAAACACGCTGAGCGGTTCAAAAGACTTGACGTGAGGCTCAAAGTGAATCATAATTTATTTATGAAAATTTCAGACAGGTCAATGATATGAAAAAAACAACATTACTTATTTTTTTTATTTTTGCAGGCAGCATGTTACTCGCAGCCCCGGGGGCACAGAAGGCACCAGAGGCCGGTAAGGATAAAAAGAAAAACACCTATGCGTTATTGAAACTCCAGGGCGGGGTAAACCCCATTGTGGCGGATTATCTTGTACGTTCCATTGACCGCGCTGCCGATGAAGGTGCCTCTTTCATTGTTCTCCAGATGGACACCCCCGGCGGCCTGATGACATCCATGCGTGATATTATAAAGGCAATTCTGACATCAAAGGTTCCAGTGGTTGTCTATACCTTCCCAAAGGGAGCACAGGCCGCCTCTGCCGGGGGATTTATAATGCTCAGTGCCCATGTGGCTGTCATGGCTCCCGGCACAGAGATCGGTGCCATGCATCCTGTTTCTCCCCAGCTCGATTTCATGAAAAAAGAAAAAGACGGCAAGAATCCCGCCGGTGTCATGGAAAAGAAGGTCCTTAACGATACCGTCGCCTATGCCCGCAGCCTCGCCCAGAAAAGGGGCCGCAACTTGAAATGGACTGAAAGGGCCATTAAAGAGGCCATCTCAAGTACTTATAAAGAAGCCCTTCGCCTGGGTATTATTGACCTTATCGCTGAAGATATGAATGACCTGTTGATAAAGCTGAATAACCGCCGCGTCAACGTGAACGGGAAGATGGTTACCCTGAAGACTGTCGGTGCCCGTGCAGTGACCTATGACATGACCTGGAAGGAAAAGGTGGTTAACAAATTTGCTGATCCGCAGATCATATTTCTTCTTTTTATTATTGCCGTTGTCGGTATTGGCATGGAATTTAAAAATCCAGGCATGATTGTTCCCGGCGCTGTGGGAGGCATCTCTCTCTTTATCTTTCTCATGGCTATTCAGGTTATTCCTATTAATGCCCTGGGGCTGATCCTTATCGTTGTGGCTGTGGTTCTTTTTATCCTGGAGCTGCAAATCGTCAGTTACGGTCTTCTCACCCTGGGGGGGATTGCCTCCTTTGTGCTGGGTTCCATGTTTCTTTTTGATTCACCCCTGCCGGGAGGCCATATTCCCATGTCATCAATCATCGCGGCTGTTCTCTTTGTTCTTGCCTTTGTTTTTCTCGTTGTGCGCCTTGTTTTCAATGTCCACCGTTCAAAGGTCAGCACCGGTCAGCAGGGTATGCTGTATTCAGAGGGACAGGTCCTTCAGGATTTTACCGGAAAGGGCAAGATCATGGTCCACGGTGAGATCTGGAATGCCCTGTCTGAACTTCCCCTCAAGAAGGGAGACGAGATTATTGTCACCGAAGTAAAGGGCATGGATCTTGCAGTAAAAAAGAAAGAGGAGTCTTAAACTCATCAACTTAGAACTAACGAACAAAACAGGAGGATTTAATGGATTTTAATTTTATCGGAACGCTGATAATTCTCGGCATCGGCCTTGTGGTGATGTCGGTAAAGATCGTGAAAGAGTATGAAAGGGCCGTAGTTTTCAGGCTTGGAAGACTGCTGCAAAAAGACAAGGGGCCGGGCCTGATCATTATTATTCCCTTTATTGATAAGTGGGTGAGGGTAAACCTTAGACTGGTGGCAATGGATGTGCCCCCGCAGGATATCATTACCAGGGATAATGTTTCTGTAAAGGTCAATGCCGTTGTCTATTTCAGGGTTGTTGAACCGAACAAGGCTATTACTGAGGTCGATGATTTTCTTTATGCAACAAGTCAGCTTTCCCAGACGACACTCCGGAGCATCCTGGGCCAGGTAGAACTGGATGAACTCCTCTCCGAAAGGGACAAGATCAATATCGAACTGCAGAATGTTCTTGATGCACAGACTGATCCATGGGGCATTAAAGTTTCTGCCGTTGAAGTAAAACATGTTGATCTTCCCACGGAGATGCAGAGGGCCATGGCCAAACAGGCAGAAGCTGAACGTGAGCGGCGTGCCAAGGTCATCAGTGCTGAAGGTGAATTTCAGGCAGCAACGAAAATGGTAGAGGCGGCAAAGATGATGGAAATCCACCCTGTTTCTGTTCAGCTTCGCTACCTGCAAACCCTCAGTGAGATAGCAACAGAGAATAATTCAACGACGCTGTTTCCCATCCCCATAGATCTTGTAGAAGTTTTTATGAAAAAAAAGTAGGTTAAAAACTTTATTCAAGGGGGGCTCTGAGCCTCCCTTGAATATAGGTATATGCAGGGGCTCTGAGCCCTGAATATTTTAAGTTAAAAACTTTTTTTCTTTATGCCTCAAAGAAAGTATTTTTTTCAACTCTTCAGATTGATTGTTTAACTTTTCTGCCGCCGATGCCATGTTTGCCGAAAGTGTCGCATTTGTCTGGGACAGGCTGTTAAGCTGTTCCATACCTTCGTTGATTTGTTGAACACCTGTGTTCTGTTCCTCTGATGCAACGGTAATATCCTGTACCAGTTCAGCTGTTTCCTGTATATCATTGACTATCTTTTCTATCAATTCACCTGCACGATTCGAAACCGATACGCTGTTGCTGGCCAGTGCACTGATTTCTTTTGAAGCTGTCTGACTTTTTTCTGCCAGTTTTCTCACTTCCCCGGCTACTACGGCAAATCCCTTTCCATATTCGCCAGCACGGGCCGCTTCAATAGCGGCATTAAGGGCAAGGAGATTGGTCTGGTAGGCGATATCTTCTATAAGAGATATCTTTTGTGATATTTGTTTAACAGCATCA
>CAZHNW010000077.1:11735-22201 GCA_964534225.1 uncultured Leptospirales bacterium
GCAGCACGCGCGCCAGCGCTTCCACCGTCTGATAATCGCCGGGGATCGTGAAGCCGGCGATGCCGGCGCTCTCGGCCACGGACATGTCGGGGGTGATGAAGAGCAAGGCGCGGGCGACGCGCTTGACCACGTCTTCCGGCACCTTAAGGGTCTTGCCGCTCGCCTCGGCCCTGAGCCGTGCCGCCTTGGCCTTTTCTTCCCGCGATTGTATTGGTTTTTTTTGCGTTTCCCGTATTGATGGTAATGCTCGATCCAACTTCTTCGAGAGAAGAAGCTATTTCTTCAAGGTTGGAGGCCTGTACCTGGGAGCCATTAGAGAGGGCTTCTGATGAAGTATGAACATTCTCAGATGTTTCTTTCAGTTCTGACGTTGTAAGAAAAACTTTATCCAGTATGTCTGATATAAGATTATTCGTTTTCTTGTTTTGTTCAGATTCTTTTTTTGCGTCATTTATTGCAGATTGACTTATGTACTGAAGTGCCATCATCAATACAGATACGGCTATAATGGAAAATATGTTTTCAATCGTTGCCATTCTGGCTGTTGCTGACAGATTTACTGCGATTTTTTCTTTAGCCATGGAAAAGTAAACTATATTGGAAACTATAAAGGCGCCTGTTATTGTAAAAAAAACAGCAGGCTTAACCAGCAGAGCCGCCATGGCAATGACCATATACATGAAATATGCCAGTGTCGTATAGCCTTCCATGGGGGCATATTTTAATTTTGAAAAAAATGCTGCTATGATTATCAGGCAGGTCATAATGGAAATGATATTGGCTGCCCAGTAATATCTTCCTGCTTTTAAAATAAAGAGGCCTGCGAGAACTACAAGAAAGTCTGCGAAGAGTGTGATATACTGCTTTGTCATATTGCCTGTAGATGTAGCGGCAATTCCCGCTCCAAGCAGAAACATTATCAAAATCATTGCCAGGCATACGTACATGAGAGCCAGAGCCCGTCTCTGGAAAAATATTGATTCGTTTTTATAAGTAGAAATAAAAATATTCTGCAGTTTCTGGTTCAATGACATGGCTTTCACCCCTGTTTTAAATTGAAAAAAGAATATCATAAATGGTGAGGTGAAGCAATAACAATATGGGGGGGAGGCATTACTCAGAGCCTTTTTTCGTTTTCAGGCTCTGAGTAATGCCTCAAGGTTTCTTAGACAACTATCAGGAAACGGCCACAGTGAGTACAGAGGGATATACCTTCCTGATCTTTGATTTGTTTCAGGTAAAGAGGGGGGATTCCCATGTGGCATCCACTGCAGCTGTCCTTTTCTACGATTGCGAATGGGTTGCTTCTCTTTTTGCGCATTCTCTCGTAATAGGTAAGAGACCTGTGGTCGATGAGCTTTTTGATTTCGATTATTTTCTTTTTATGTTTTTCTGATTTATCTCCCGCATCAAACATCTTGTAGAGACGGTCGAGGCGGATAAGGAGATCAAGGTCAGACGAAGGAACGCCGGAAAGGTTCTGAGGGGTATCGACAGGGATCACTTCCATTTCAGAAATCGAATCAAAATAGTTTTCTGCTTCTTTTTTTAATACTGTATAGGTTTTAGCGGGGGTACGAGCTTCATCGAGGTGATTTTTCTTTTCGTTGTTAGAGAATATCCTGGCCATCATGCCAATAAAATAGAGGTACGTGGTGCTCATTCGAGAAGGGAAAATACTAAGGAGTACATAGTTAACAGGAGTGATATCTTCACTGTTATAGTCAATACCGTCTTCGTGGATTCCCAGGATGGATACAAAATTTTCTACTGACTCTGTCCTGGCGTGTGGAATGGCGAAACCATTTCCAATAGCAGTGTTTTCGAGCGATTCCCGGTGTATAACCTGGGCGTAGTAGCGTTCTTTGTTTGATATCAAGTCAAGATTGGCAAGTTGATCAATGAGTTCGCGAATAACAGTCTGTTTTTCTTGAGATTTCAGTGTGATAATCTGTTCTTTTTTTAAAAAATAGTCCAAATCCATAGTAAATTGACTCCATTATTAATCGTTTCATTCTAAACCCGGCTGACATGGGTTATCTGCAAATCTGAAAAATCTGTAATAAATTGGACGTGGCTCTGAGCAGTTTTTTGTAGAATGTTTCAATTGACGAAGGATATATGCCCCATCAAAAATTATGATATTAATAATCTTTTAGTTTTCCATTTTTTGTCAAGTTATTAATAATTATTCTTGCTCAGAGCCTCATTGTAAAAAAAGAATGCCGGTACTGAAGAACAGTACCGGCAGTGATGAGTATCTCAGTCAGAAACCGGGCACGCCGTTGAGTTTCTTTTTCACTCAGCGGGTGTCACGTAAGGTTTTACATCAATGGATGCTATTTCAGGACTTTTATATTGACTGGAACCAGGTTCTCCTGAACCATTAGTTCCGGCATCAGTTTCTTTAATTCCCAGTTGAAACATTGCACCAAATGTAACCAGACTTGTTGCAGGACCATCTGATGTTGTTTTCCACATAGCCTGCTGCCATGAATCATTGTAAGCCTGTACGCCAACACCATTCTCAAAATAGGGCGCAAAGTATGGAGCTGTACTTTGTATGCCAAGAACACTATTTGCTAAATTATTCCCTGAGGTATCACTGTCCCATACTCCTGGTGAAACAGAATGGGAGGTGCCAGTATTTGAATATTTGATAACCTCAATTTCATCAATATATACAGAAATTGCAGGGCCGTGGTTCTCGTCAGCATTATCGTGAATACGAAGAGTTGCTGTATGAAAATCAGGCTCCTGAGGTTCATTCGAAGCATTGACTGTGTGTATAGAGTCAACTTCAGCAGCAGCAATTACATGGCCAGAGTTAACTCCATCATAATTTAAAGTAAGTATAACATTTTCATAAAGGCCCGGTATTCCGAAAGCAACATTTTCTGGAAATGCGTCTTTTTTAAAAATCATCAACATAATTGCCCCATGTGCTTCTTCTCCGGCAAGAAAAATTGATGTAAGCACTATGCCCTGTGGTTGGTTTTGGCTAGAGCCGTCAACACTTGCTTTTACACTCGTATCATCGGTGAGCCTGAATTTAACAGTGTAATCTACACCAAAATTATAGACCTGCTGAGTTTCCATCATGTAGTTCGGTGATTGAACTGCATGAAAAATCGCCGGCATATCAGGAACATAATACATGCCACTTGCAAGTTTAGGGGCCGTCAATAAATTCCATTCATTAATGGGATACTTGACACTTTGAAAATCAGTATATTCACTAGATGTAATTTGGGTAAAATCAATCGATTTCGTCACCTCTTTTAAATCAAGAACCGTCCCACTCCGCTCAGGATTGTTCATTTCCATTACCGTATCCTTGCATGAAAGGGCAGTAAAGACTGTCAGTATAAGTAATATTGTTGTCAGTTTTTTCATTATCATTCTCCTTTAGAAAAGAAGTCCGTCAAAGTAGTACTTGACGCCGAACTTGAACATGCTCCCGCCAACCAGGTCAGGATAGGCAAAGCGTTCAACATACTGCGTATCAAATGAAGCCGCATCAGGGCCACCTACAGCCATTGTCATGACTTCCTTTGCCGTGGTTGAAAATTCTTTGTCGGCAAAAACAGTCTGCATGGTTCCGCCCATGTAGTATTCAACTGTAACGGCAAGGTCACGCCATACGAAAATTTCAAAACCGAGAAGCATGTTAACTGAAATACCATAGGTGGTAAAAGTGATATTCTCTTTAAGGGATTCAGTAATCATCAGCGCGTCCTGTCCCGGGTAAGAGGTTAAAAAAGCAACATACTTATCATTTGCCGCTACATCAATAGAGAACCCTCCATGGAACCATGACAGGCCCAGACCACCATAGATTTTTGCCCTTTTTCCAAACTGCCAGCAGACCCCGACAGTAAAGGGGATTTCCATCCATTTAGAATTCCAGTTAATCGCTACACTGCCTCCTTCAAAACCGCCTGGAATAATTGGAAAACTACCGGCAGTGGCAATTTGATCGGGACCAGGGCCGAGAACCATTTTCTGTTCGCCACCGGATATCTTAAAAGAATAATCGAATTCAAGGCGAAAAAAGACCGGAACCTTAAGATGATGCAGAAGGTCATACCAGGCATAAAAACCGAGATCAAGGCCGATAAGGGGGCCGCCTTCCTGAAAATCATTAACAATCTGCAGTGGCACAGCATTTGTTCCCTGCGCAGAATAATTAAGGAGAGCCATATCCTTGTCAGCCATAAGCAGCATGGGAATATTAGCATTTGAAGCAAGGCTGTTTGGATTCAAATCGACGACCCCTCCATCGGCGATAGCTGAGCCCAGGCCGCTCATGTCAGCAACAATACCGAAAGTAGCGCCAAAAGCAAGAGAAGTAAAGTCAGAACCATTTTGATTGTTTTTGAGGTCCATGGGCATACGTTTTGCGTATGCCGCGGAAGTTGCTAAAGAGATCAGGCAGATGAGCGCCGCCCATCGCGCAAAAGATGGTTTCATTGTATTCCTCCTAAATAATCTGACCAGACAGTCGGTTTTTTATAGTATAGTTAAAAATTTTTACAAACATAAGTCTGCAAAATTCGTCAATAACGAAAAAATAAACATATATTCGTTATTAATGACTTTTTATTGTTCATGTGATTGTCAAATTAAAAAAAAGTCGTATCAGAAAATGACCAGAAAATAGACTAAGCTGTCACTCATTCTATATAGAATGTTAATCATTCATGCATGCGTACATTTTTTTCTAAAGTGTATTTAAAAATGGCAAAAGAGTGGGGGGGGGGGAAGTTAAAACTCTCTGCGTAAAATCACTGGTAAAGACATAATACATGTTGCAAAACATGAAAGCCCCGGAACCGGCTCAGAGCCCCTGTATTAATTTATACGAGGGGATAAAAAAAGGGAGACTTCCTGAATGAAATCTCCCTCTCTTTAATGTCGGGGCGAGAGGATTTGAACCTCCGACCACATGACCCCCAGTCATGTGCGCTACCTGACTGCGCTACGCCCCGTTGCGATTTGATGAAAAACAATAAAACGCACAGACCGAATACTGTAAAGAAAAAAATTTTTTCTCACCTAAAATTATTGCGAACATCGTTAAATAATCCATGAAAAAATGAAAAGTGCTTTTATTTATATTAAACAGAAGATAGTGTTGAACCATATCAGGTAATCAGGGGGAAGTAATATCATGCGGAAATTATTAATTATTCTTGTTTCTTCTTTACTGTGGGCGGGATGTGCCAGCCTTGACGGTGTTAATCTCACAGGTATCGATGATTCATCATTAACGAAAAAAGAGGGCCGTGTCCTTGTCAGTGTCGTTGAGATGAAAGAAACGAACAAACAGGGAATGTTTAAAATTGACGATAAACGTGTAGAGCCGGCAGGAAGATACTTTCTGATACCGGGACGCCACCGGGTAACGGTCCGATTTAGAAAAGCCCCCTCCGCGCGATGGAGATACGGCACAACTACCCTTAACCTCAATGGCGGGAGTACCTATGCTTTTTCTGCCTTTTCAAGCGGTTACGGGATGATGACCATGCTGATGGAAAAATCATGGTACATCAAGGGAAGAATAGACAAGGTAAAGTATGGGATGACAAAGGGCCGAGTCAAAAAGATCATGAAAGTCAAGCCAAGCCTTACAATGACCATAGGGAGAAAGAACAGCCCCAATCGCCGAGAGACCTGGTCATATTCGAATAAAAAAGAATATGGTTCTGTTACTTTTAACAATAAGGGCAGGGTAGCGAAAACCTACTGGGGATGGAAAAAAAATAAAAAGAAATAATAGAATTATTTTCTCCTGACCTTCAGGGGCGCATCGCGTTCCCCGAAGGTCAGGAATACAGGCGGTCAGGCCTCCAGGCTGTTCCCATAAGAAATAACTTCTTCATTTTTCAACAGAAGATAGATTATTGCCGCTGGAATTGTGATGCCTATAATTGTCGAGGTCCAGCCGATGGGCAGCCCCTTCATCAGGTAATAGACAATGTAAAGAAATTGGTATCCAAGGGCTGAATATGCGTAAATTCGCAGCATGTTAATGCCGAGTTTCTTGTTGCCCAAAAGCCCGATACCTGCAAGCAGAGATATAATCGCGATGGCCAGGCCAATGAGACCCAGAATAAGAATAAAGGCTCCCGCGATTGTTCCTGCGGCAATTACAACAATATTTGCTATGATACCGAAGACTCCCCAGATAATAGTAAGAACAGCCAGTACTGTAAGAATGGTTGGTCTTTGAACATCAGCCATGATATCCTCCTGATAGTTATATGGTGCAGATTAACTGATTATAGGCCTATCCTCTCAGGGTGTCAATAGAGGAAATCTGCTTTTCGGTTTTATTTCTTATTCGAACAAAACTGAAGAGCAGGGGTATAAAACCAAGTGTCACAAGAGTTGAAAAAACCAGTCCCCATGCCATGGTAAGGACCATGGGCCGTATCGACGGAAGATCGCCTCCGATACCATATGCGGTGGGGAGAAGGCCGGCAAAGGTGGTAAGTGTCGTAAGAATAACAGGCCTGAAACGATCAAGGGCGGCAGAAGCAATAACTTCCATTGATTTACCAGATTCACGGCATTTTTTATTAAGATGACTGATCATCACAATGGTATCATTAACGACAATACCGATCAGTCCCAGCATACCGATAAGAGAAATCAAAATCAGCGGGCGCTGGTGCATCATGAGAGTCAAAAAACTTCCGCCCACTGCAAAGGGAATGACCGACATGATAAGCGCCGGCTGCAGGTACGAGTTAAAGAGGACAACAAGAAGAAAGTAAATCGACACCAGTACAACAACAAGGGCAAAATAAAAACCTCCCATGCTTGCGTCTGTTTCTTCTTCCTGTCCACCGAGTTTCATGCGCAGCCCGGGATGGCCGGGCAGTCTCTCTTTGAAGTGGTGGCGCACCAAATCGTTAACCTCCGCAGATGTGTTTTTTTTCACGTCTATATCGGCAGTGATCCTGACGGAACGACGTCCCCGGTAATGGTGAATGACCGAGTCACCCGTCTGCTGCGAGAGGGATGCCACGAAACGCAGGGGGATCAGGCGTCCCTCCCTGTTTGCTGCCGGCAGGTTGAGAATTCCGGAGGCACGAAATTTTTTCGGATCTTTAATGCGCACCCTGAAATCGATATCTTCACCCATGTGCCGGATCGATGTTACCACGGCGCCGGCAAAGGCTGTACGTATCGTGCCGGCAACATCAGAGGCGGTCAGGCCAGTGCCAGCAAGGCGGGGATAGTTGAGTTCAATGCGCAGTTCCTCTTTTCCCCTGCGGCGTGATGTTTCAATGTTTTTCACACCATCGGTTTTTTTGAGCAATGCCACGGCTTCATTCATGAATTTTTCACGCACCGCGTCATCGTCGCTGGTAAAAATAATATCAACGGCCCTGCCGGTATCGAGCCCGCCAAGGGGTACGATTTCAAGGCGGGGAAGTTGAAGCCTTTTTTTAAGAAGAGCCACTTTCGGCATAAGGTCTTCAATTATTTTTTCAGAGGTAATCTCTCTTTCAGAAGCGGGAATGAGAAAAACATTAATGATGGCCCAGTTGCTGTGCTGCCCCTGGGAAACACCGAAAAAATCGGTATCGTGATGCCCCACCTGTGACGTGTAGCTTTTGAGAACATCTGCGGGTACCGTGTCACTTACCAGTTTTTCAATGGGGGGAAGTTTAGACAGTGTCTTTTCAAGAGAAGTTCCCCGCGGGGCCTCGACAACCACGGCAAAAAAATCCTGGTCGATATCCTCGTCGAGCATAAAGCGCATAAAATTAAATGAGATCAGGAAAATAATAAAAAGAAGAAAAAGATACCCCCCCAGAACTTTGAAGCGGTGTTTTAATGCCAGCAGCAGGGTGGAATAGTACCACCTCTTAACCGGTTCGAGCCACTGAATCCGTCGCGGCGGTTCCGCCGGGGGAAGGGCTTTCTCTATGTGTGAGGGAATAAAGAAAAGAGCCTCAACAAGGGAGAGAAAAAGAACAAGGACAATCACCAGTGGAATGGTCGCGACAAAACGTCCCATGACACCCGGAACAAAGGTGACCGGCGCAAAGGCAAGCACCGTTGTCAGTACCGCCGCGGTAACGGGCATGGCCATCTCCTTTACCCCCTGCAGGGTCGCCTCGGTATTGCCCATACCAGACTGTTTAAGAGAATAAATCTTTTCCGAAATCACAATGGCATCATCCACAACGATACCGATAACAAGAATCATCGATGCCAGGGTCACCAGGTTAAGATTGATTCCGAAGGGGATAAAGAGCGCCATGGCACCCAGCATACTGAAGGGGATACCAAAGGCAGACCAGAAGGCGCTTCTGCGGTCAAGAAAGATGAACATGACAACCAGCACCAGGAGAAAACCGAAAAGACCGTTGTTGACAACGATATCCAGCATGGTCCGGGAAAAAATAGAATAGTCATAGATTTCATCAACACGGACTTTGTCTGGCAGATGTTCCCTGAAATCAGCAATAAGTTTATGCAGGGTGTCACTGAGAGTAATGATATCCGCGCCGGTTTGCTTGGTGACAATCATTGAAATGGCATTTCTTCCGTTGCCGCGGTAGAGTGTTACGGGGTCCTGGAAATCGTCACTGATTGTGGCGATATCGGATAGCCTGATGTGATAGCCTTCGTAGTTTGATCGCACAATAACATTTCCCACGTCGCGGGGAAAACGGTATTCTGAGAGGGTAACAATTTTTTTCTCACCCACGTATGATTCTATGGTGCCACCGGTGCTGCGCACGTTGCGGCTTCGAATAGCGCGGTTGATCCGGGCAAAGGAGATTGCCTCTTTCTTCATTTTATCAAGGTCAACATTGATTTTAACTTCCCTTTTGCGGTAACCGGTTTTAGTCACGGAGCTGACGCCGGTTACTTCCTTTATACGGCTTTCAAGATCACGGGCATATTTACGCAGCTGCAGTTCAGAAACTTCCCCCGAAAGAGAAAGCTCGATGACAGGCATGGAGGAAGTTTTCATCTCCTGGATCACCGGTTTCTCTGTCACCGTTTCGGGCAGATCGGTAACCCGCTGCACCGCGTCACGGATATTGCTCCGGGTCTTTTCAGAATTTCCCGCTTCAGGGTCGAGTTCAAGGAGAATGACACTCAGGTTTTCCATGGACATGCTGGTCATCTTTTTGATGTTTTCCACTTCCTTGACCTGGTCTTCGATACGGTTGGTGACATTTATCTCCACGTCTTGAGGGGCGGCCCCCGGGTATGGGGTGGTAATCTTTACAACATCAAAACTGATGGAAGGGAACTGCTCACGCTGAAGACTCAGGGTGGCATAGATACCGGAAAGAAAAATCAAAACAACAACCATGTTGGTAACACGCTTGTTTTTCATGAAGTATTCAGTCAGTCGAAACATTCTTCACCTTCCCTTGGATCTTTTTCACGGCATTGCCGGTTGTTCGTATCCGAAAAGTTTTACCGGCCCCTGGAGGTAGACCTTCAGGTAGTACTGGAGCAGTGATATAAGTTCATCATCATTAGTGGCGGTACGGATTATGTGCAGCCAGCCTGCGAGGTACGAGTGTGTCATTGACTGCGCGAGAATTCCGGTCTTCTTTTTGTCGAGAGAAATAGAGGGCGACGCACTGATATGGTCTGCGGCATGGTCGGTGATTCTTTTTATATAATTGTTAACAAGTTCTTCGAAACCGGTACCTTCAGCTCCACTGAAAAGTATGTAGATTTCTTTTCTGTAGCGGGTAATTATTCTGGCAAGGGCCTGAGTTCTGTTTTCGATCAGTTCAGGAATGTCAGATAAATCTATCTGCAAGTGTTCGTCTTCATGTTCATCACTGAAGGCGGTTAAGGCATCAAAGGCGGGAGAGACCACTGCGGAAAAGAGTTTAGACTTCCCCCCGAAATAGTGATAGAGGTTTCCGGGACTGATGCCGGCCTCTGCGGCAATGGTTCGCAGGGAAGAAAGGGCAAATCCCTTTTGAAAAAATTCGTCCCGAGCCGCGATGAGTATGGCCTCACGTATATGTTTCTTCGTTTTTTGCATAAATGAACACCTGTTTATTTTTAATATAGTATATTTCCTGAAATTGTCCACCCCGGCCATGCTTTTTTTTATTTTAAGCAGCTTTTTCAGCATGAAAGGGAACATTAAAGACTCACCGCAGGTGAAAAAGGAGAGGAGGGCTGAAAAGTTTTGTTGACAATAATCAATGCAGGCAGGTATTGTCTCCCTACGAAAGGCCGAAAGGTCAATCCCGTGCGCCCGTAGCTCAGCTGGATAGAGCGTCGGACTTCGAATCCGCAGGTCGTAGGTTCGAATCCTACCGGGCGTGGATGTATTAAAAAACCCGCAAAGCGAAATGCTTTGCGGGTTTTTTATTAAAAGTACAAAAGGTTAGCCGATTGATGCCCTAACCCCGTCCCTCCGGGCCACCCCTCTCCCATTTAGAATAGAAAAAAGGAGAGGG
>CAZHNW010000078.1:0-22186 GCA_964534225.1 uncultured Leptospirales bacterium
TTCGCCCGTTGAGCCTCTCTGGCGATTGAAGAGCGGTTTTTTGGTTACGTTTTTTTCGGAAAAAACGTAACTCGCCCCGCGGCGACAGAGCGGAAGTATTATGGATCAAAGAATATGATTACTGCCCCCTTTAAGGGGGCTTCCTCAAGCTACCAGCTCTGCAGGTTATTTAATCAGGCCGTAATAGAGAAGTATTATTTCCTGCCCGTAGATCATGGAGACCACCATGCCAAGGGTCAGAAAGGGCCCAAAGGGCATGCGGCTTCGCAGGCCCTTTCCTGAGACTGCCGCGTAAATAATGCCCGTAATGGCGCCGGTAATCAGCGCCGTTTCAAGAACAACGAATGACTGTTCAAAACCCGCCACAAGGCCGATGAGAGAGGCGTACTTGAGGTCACCCCCGCCGAAGGAACCGGGAAAAATCAACAGTATCACCAGGAAAAAAATTGCCATGACCGCCATGCCCCCGAGATGGCTCTTCCATGCCATCGAGGCGAGGAGGGGATAGAGGGCGATAATGAGAAAGGCTACCAGGAGTGAATCGGGTATGCGCATGGTTTTTGCGTCAATGATGCTGATACAGATGCCGAGGCCTGCCAGGAGATAGTGCGCCGCTGCCAGTGTGGTGATGCCCCCGTCAGCAACAAAGATGACACAAAGCAGGCCATACCCCGCCTCGGCAACCGGGTAGACAGGAGAGATGCGCTCCCCGCAGTGGGTGCACTTCCCCCTGAGAAAAAGGTATCCTAAAATGGGTACCAGGGCCAGGGGATGTATCGCCTTTCCGCAGCGGGGGCAGCGGGATCGTCCCATCAGTGCCTCCCGGGGTGATCGTTCCATGGTTCCGTCACAGTAGCGGATGGCAAGGGTGTAGAAAAAACTTCCCCACAATGAACCAAAGAGAAAGCTGATGGCTGTTGTAACGGGATTCATGTCCATGTTTTTCGTGTCCTTTTGCGGTCAAAAGAAAGTGACTCTTTCTGCCGGGTCAGGGCCTTAAGGTCAAGCAGGATTTTGGGGTGGCTTTCCTCTTGACAAAATTCATGTTTTTCAGGTATTACTTAATTAATTACAGAGTGGAGCGTATGGCATGCTGTTTCAACGTACAGGTATTGTTGCTATCATGCTGGGGGCGGTAATCTTTGCCGGTGCCTGCGTCGGTACGGGGACCGTTACGGTCTCGTCCATACAAAGGGATATCGAGGCCTTTCGCAGCGATATCGCCCGTGACAGGAACGCCATTCTTTCGATTAAGACCCGCCGTGTCGCCCGTAATGGTTTTTATTATATACTCAACGGAGAGGGAAAAATCGTTTTTCATCCCAGGCCCCTTCTCGTGGGGGCTGATTTCAGCCGTTATTTTTTTGTCAGTGAAATTCTCAAAAAGCGCGAGGGGTGCTTTTATTATTCAATGGGGGAAGTCAGTCAACTGATGATTTTCAGGCCGCTGAATGGTGATGAAATACTCTGTCTTTCTATTCCTGCCGAAGAGGTGGGGGGAAGTAACCTCTCCTGTGAGAACCTGGTTCAAAAGCAGTCGAAAGAGTGACGGATAAGTCTGCTGGCTTCAACATGGGGAAGAAAAACTTCCCTTTATAAAATATAAAAATAGAAAGATCATGCTTTAGAATGTTTTGTGTGAGGAAGTAAATGAAAAAGAAAAGTCCCTTTAAGTCAGTGGTCTTTGCCGGCGGTGGAAGCCGGTGTCTCTGGCAGGCGGGTTTCTGGGAAGTCGCCTCTCCCGCCCTTAATATTCAGCCGGATGTTATTGCCGGTGTCAGTGCCGGTTCTACCATTGCCTGCATGTGCCTTGGTGACCGTATCCGTGAAGGTCTTGAGTTTTTCAAGAAAATCACCGGGGAGAATGAAAAGAATTTTTATCCCTCGAAACTCTTCGGCAGGGAGCGCGCCTTTCCCCAGTATGCCATGTACCGCAGCGCCATCATGGAAATCATTACCGAAGAGGCCTTTAAAAAAATCAAGGAGGGCCCGGAACTGAGGGTGCTCATGACACGTCCTCCCCGCTACCTGGGGCCCCGCAGCGGCACCTTTGTTGGCCTGCTCACCTATTCGCTTGAAAAGAAGATAAACTATCCTGTACATCCCCGGTGGGCCTCGAAGATCGGTTACAGGCCGGAGATTGTTTCCGCCGCCACCTGCAGCAGCGTTGAGGAACTGGCAGACCTTCTGCTTAATTCATCCTGTACGCCACCCATTGTTCCCATTATGAAACGTGACGGTAACGTTGTCCTTGACGGCGGGCTTATTGACAATGTTCCCGTGGTGGCCCTTGACGAAGAGAGCGGGGCGACACTTGTCCTTCTCAGCCGGCGTTATCCTGAAAAAACGGTACCACGTGTTCCCGGGCGTATCTATTTTCAGCCCTCAGAAGAGCCTCCTGTTGCCAAGTGGGATTATACCAATCCCGTGGGGTCCCAGGGGGCTTTTGACATGGGAAGGCGTGACGGTGAGGCCTTTGCCAGGGATTATGCAGCGGGCAGGTATGAATGATTTCCGCCGCTGCTTTCGGCAGGGGAACAGGGCGTTTTTTACATGAAATAAGTCAGGGAAAAATATTGAAAAAAACTTGCATTTCAAGACAATTTTTTATCAATTATTATCCAGGTAGATTCTTATGCCGCCGCGTCATGGCAATACCGGCCTTTTAGGAACGTGTAAAGCGGTAAGGGGTATGCGGCCTGTGCCGTTATGAAACATTTTTTGAAAAGATGGTAAACAGAGATGGCGGATAAAAGAGACATGAAAAGAGAAAGGGAGGGCGAAAGGCCCTGTGCTTTGATACTGGCGGGATATGACAAGGTCGATAAAAAGACCAAAATGAAACGTCGCCAGGAAATAATCGAAAGTTATGACGGCGATGAAATATATATCGGTAATAACAAGTTTCTCTATGACCTGGGAGGGAAACCTGTCATTCAGTATGTTCTGGATGCGGTTTTTTATGCCCGCAAAGACGGCAAACCCCTGTACGAAAAGATTTTTTTATACAACGATGTTAAGAGTTTTACTGATGTGATTGATGTGTCACGGTACCCGAATCTCCATGTTATACAGATGACTGATTCGGTGGGGGGGCACTGGAAGGATTTCTATTTCAAGTATATCGATTACGGGCAGCGTGTAGATGTCTTTTTCGGCGACACCCCCCGGATTACATCTGAAGATGTTGAATGGCTCCATGAAAAATACAGCAGTATCATTGGAGTTGAAAAAGACCACCGTGGAATTGTAATCAGGATGCTTTTCGGGATTGTTCGTTTTGTTGATATTACTGATAACTGGCTTCCCCATCGTATCAAGTATATCAAGAGGGGCAAAAACAAGGGAAAGCTGAAAAGCTTTGTGGGTCTTACCGATTCACAGATACGTGTCGGCAATTCCGGGGCCATCATCAAGCACCCTTCTATGGACGGCCTGATGGAAAACGAGGCGGTAAACTTTTTTTATAATATCCGTAAGGCCCTGACTCCCAGCAGTTTCTCAAAGATTATCTACAGCCTCTGGAAGATGAAATACTTTGACCTGGTAAAACAGGTAAAGAACAAATGCATCAACCAGGAGGAGATGATTGATGCGGTTATCAATATTATCTCCCGTCTTTATAAGATCGACCTGTCTGAATATTCCGGGACCAATGTGGTTGTTTCAAAGAATGCTTCCCGCTGGGAGAATGATATTGACGGGCCCATGGATCTCGAGGTGTTCCGCAGCAGGGTGGAAGAACTGGGCCGTGAGAAAGTGACCTCCCGCTGATTTTGTCCCGGTTCAGCGATATTTTAGAGGGTGACGGTGTCGCTGTTGTGTTCTGAAAGCCAGAAGAGTGAAAGGGCGGTGATGACGATAGAGTGGTCAATTTCTCCTGACCGGATCATGTCGAGGAGTTCATCTTTTTTCAGTAGAACAATTTCTATATCTTCTGCCTTGTCCAGGTTTTGCTGTGACGTGGGCCTGCAGTTTTCTGCATAGTAGATGTGCAGCCTGTTGTCCATAATGGCGGGGTTGACTGTCATTGTCTTCAGGTGGTATATCCGGTCACTTGAAAATCCTGTTTCTTCAAGGAGTTCCCTTTTCGCGGCTTTTACCGGTTCTTCTTTCGGGTCGACAAGGCCGCCCACGGTTTCGACTGTTATTTCATCGGTACCGAGACGATGCTGCCGCACCATGACATATCTCCCCTCATCGTCAATAGCCACGATGTTTATCCAGTCACATGTGCTGAGCCTGAAAAAGGTGTGGGATACGTTTTTTTCAGGGTGGTAACATTCAATGTCGGAGACGCTGAATATCGGTCTTTCAAGCAGGGTATGGGTCTTTTCTTTTTTCCACTTTTTCATGAGCATGGCCAATGTCTTTATTTTTTTACATTATAGTGTCAGCATATCAGGTCTCATATTTTAGTAAATAAGTAAAATGTATAGTGCCTGTTTTTTCTTTTTCCCTTATAACCCCCCTCTCCCTTAGGGCGAGGGACTTCTCGAAAAAATTTTATTGTGCGACCTCCCCATCTCCCCCAGGGAGAGGCAAAGGCCTTAGGCACGTCCTGTGCCTGCCTTTGCACCAACCTCATCGTGAGAACGTGGGGACTGAGGGTATTAAAAAAAATTAACGGTAGAAGTCAGCACTCTGAAAAAATCGACAGATATTGTCTCTAAAAAATGTGGTACAAAGGGGTACCTCTGGGACAAGGTACCCCTTTGGTCAGAGGATTATAGGAATGTAATCTTTTGTCCCGAGGGGGACGCAGGATATAAATGTAAGGGTGATCCGGACCATATCCTGTATCGTGATAATACCGAAAATGGTATGGTTTGCAAATAGGCGAAGTGATTTTTTTTTAATAGGGGAATCTGCTTTTCTATTATAGGGGGCATGCCCATAAAAAAGGGGAAAGCTCGCAGAGAACTTCCCCCTTTTTTCATGCCCTGTTGGGGGCTGCTATTTCGCGTCGATCCATTTCATCATTTTTCTCAGTTCAGCGCCAACCTTTTCGATCTGGTGGTTTTTGCCTGCTTCTTTCAGCTTGTTATAGACGGGGCGCCCATCCTGGTTTTCTTTGATCCAGTTCTTTGCAAAGGTGCCGTCCTGTATTTCTGAAAGGATTTTTTTCATTTCAGCCTTGGTGTTGTCATTCACAATGCGGGGGCCGCTGACATAGTCGCCGTATTCTGCCGTGTCAGAAACAGAGTAACGCATGTAGTTGATGCCGCCCTGGTAAAAAAGATCAACAATCAGCTTCAGTTCGTGAAGGCATTCAAAATAGGCGATTTCAGGCTGGTAGCCTGCCTGGACAAGAGTTTCAAAACCGGCCATGACCAGTGCTGAGGCACCGCCGCAGAGCACTGCCTGCTCTCCAAAGAGATCGGTCTCGGTCTCTTCTTTAAAAGTTGTTTCGATAACGCCGCCGCGGGTGCCGCCAATACCCTTTGCATAGGCAAGGGCATAGTCTTTTGCCTTTCCGGATGCGTCGTTTTCAACGGCAATCAGTGCGGGTACGCCGCCGCCTTTTTCATATTCACTTCTTACCAGGTGTCCCGGGCCCTTGGGGGCTATCATGATGACATCGACATTCTCGGGAGGGGTGATTTCGCCAAAGTGAATGTTGAAACCGTGAGAAAAAACCAGTGCCTTGCCTTCTTTCATGTGGGGCTTGACATCTGTTTCATAAAGTTTTGCCTGTATATGGTCCTGGGCAAGTATCTGGATCAGGTCTGCCTTCTCTGCCGCTTCGCTGGCGCTGACGGGTTTAAAGTTGTGTGATTCGGCGAGCTTGTAGTTGTCAGTGCCGGGAAGTTCGGCGATTATAACATTGAGTCCACTGTCGCGGAGATTCTGGGCCTGGGCATGTCCCTGGCTTCCGTATCCGATTACCGCAATAGTTTTATCCTTCAATACGTTGAGGTCCGCATCTGAGTCATAGTACATTTTTGCCATGATGTGTCTCCTTGATTTTACGTTATACTTAAATGTCTTTCAGCATGGAAATGCGCCCCGTGCGCATCATTTCCTTGATGCCGTAGGGCCGAAGGAGTTCTACCGCTTCGTCTATCCTTTCCGGTTCACCCTTTATGCCAAGTGTAATGGAACGGGCGGATACTTCTGCAATGTTTGCGTTAAAAACTTCCCCCAGCTTTATTATTTCAGCCCTTTTGCCGGGCTGGGCATTTACTCTTATGAGAATAGTTTCTCTCTGTATTGAACTTACGTCTGTATGGTCAGAGACCTTGATAACGTCAATGAGCTTGTTGAGCTGTTTTTTGACCTGTTCGAGGACCCTGTCGTCACCACTTACCACGATGGTCATTACAGAAACGTCTTCGTGGCAGGTATTGCTTACAGCAAGCGAGTCGATATTGTAACCGCGGGCTGAAAAGAGCCCTGCCACGCGGGCAAGTACGCCGAATTTATTTTCCACCTGTACTGAAATTACATGTTGAGTCATGCCAGTTCCCTCATTATTGTTTCTTTTACTGATTTACCCGCCGGTACCATGGGATAAACATTTTCTTCTTTGAAAACGTTGAAATCGATCATGATGGGCCTGTCGGTAATGCTGAGGGCCTTTTCGATAGCGGGGGCGACTTCGTCCTTTTTTGTGACCCTGATGCCAACGGCATGGTGGGCCTCAGCGAGCTTGACGAAATCAGGAGAGAAGTTGAGACAGGTGTGAGAATAGCGCTTGTCATAGAATAGTTGCTGCCACTGCCGCACCATGCCGAGAAAACCATTGTTCAGTATGGCAATGATGACAGGCAGGCGGTGCTGCGATGCAACAATCAGTTCCTGTATGTTCATCTGTATCGATCCGTCTCCGGCAATATCGATGACCCTCTTATCTGGACGAGCCAGCTGCGCGCCGATGGCGGCAGGGAAACCGTATCCCATGGTCCCGAGACCGCCTGATGAGATAAAGGTGCGCGGTTCAGTATACTTGTAGAACTGGGCCGCCCACATCTGGTTCTGGCCGACTTCAGTGGTGATAATGGCCTCTCCCCTGGTGAGCCGGTAGAGTTCTTCTACCACGTACTGTGGTTTTATGGCAGATTTCGAATCCTCGTAGGTAAGGGGGTTCGATTTTTTCATGTCCATTATTCTGGTGACCCAGGAATCGATTTCGGGCGTTTCTACAATTTTGTTTAATTCTATCAGAATATTTTTGCAGTCACCCACGATGGGAATGTCTACGTCAACATTTTTACTCACCGAGGCGGGGTCAACATCAATATGGATGACTTTCGCCTCTGGAATAAAAGAAGATATTTTTCCCGTTACGCGGTCATCGAAACGTGCACCAATTGCGATGAGAAGGTCTGATTCGTTGACGGCATGGTTGGCATAGTAGGTGCCGTGCATTCCCAGCATCTCCAGGGAAAGGGGATCTGTTTCCGGGTATACACCCAGGCCCAGGAGAGTGGTAGTAATGGGAATTCCCGTTTTTTTAACCAGTTCACGCAGTTCCTTTGCAGCGTCGGCAATGACAACGCCGCCCCCGGCATAGATGACCGGGCGTTTTGCCTGTGAGATCAGTTTTGCCGCTTTCTTGATCTGGTTGGGGTGTCCGGCAATGGTGGGGCGGTATCCCCGGAGATGAACCTTTTCGGGGTAACTGAACTTGTGGGTGCCGTTGGAAATGTCAACGGGGATGTCGATGACAACAGGTCCCGGCCTTCCTGATGAGGCAAGATGAAAAGCTTCTTTAATAATGCGTGACAGGTCTTTAATGTCCTGAACCAGGTAGTTATGCTTTGTTATGGGACGGGTAATTCCGGTGACGTCAACTTCCTGAAATGCGTCATTGCCGATCATGTCACGGGAAACCTGTCCGGTCAACACCACAAGGGGAACAGAGTCAAGGTGAGCTGTAGCAATACCAGTAACAAGGTTTGTCGCACCGGGGCCTGATGTGGCGAGTACCACGCCTGTTTTTCCCGAGGCGCGCGCATACCCGTCTGCGGCATGCACTGCACCCTGTTCATGCCTGGTAAGAATGAATTTTATTGGGGCATTGAAGAGCTGGTGAAAAATGGGAATGACGACACCACCGGGGTAACCGAACATTATATCAACGTTTTCCTTTTTCAGCGACTCAATAATTATTTCTGATCCTTTCAAAATAGTGCCACTCCTTTACCATGGGAATTGGTAAAAATTACTGTTTAGTCTGTACCCTGAAAAAGTATATGTGTCAAGAGGGAAAGGGTTGTTTCCCTGTAAGGTATTGTAACAGTACAGTGAAAACCCGAATTTTTAATACAGGAAATATAGTTACTTACTGAAATGTGTATTTATTTGTCAATTTTTTTTCTTTCTCTTCTTTAAAAGCTTGAATTCTTTATTGAGCTTCTATACGATGATCGCGCGCAGGAAACGCCCGGGGCGTTGCCTGGTAATTGTATAAACCTTCCAGAGGCATAATGCTTGGCGAGAATGTTGACATAATATTCAAGGCGGTTATTTCGCAAAATTCTTTGAATTCCCGTGAAGCAATACCTCATTCAGATGAATTCAAGAGAAAGATCGAATCGACACATGGTTTTTCGCCTGATTTCATCGAAGAATGTATCCAGCTCTTAAAGGATGCCCATAAAATATTTATCATTGAGATCGTTCAGGAAGACGAGGCCCGGGATATTAAAAAGGTGGAAGGTTATATCGATGCGGACCTTTCAACAGTGAGGCGCCTGAAAAATATTTACCAGAAACTTCTCCAGGACTTATACGAAGAGGAACATCATCAGCGTATGATGGCACATCAGGTTATACGGGAACTTTTTCCCAAAATGCATATGTATAACAATACGCCCCTTGGCTATATTGCCAACAAGGCTATCATGACAGAGGAGTATGAACTCCTTCTCGAAAAAGATTTCAGCCAGTACACCGAAAGCTGGAAAGAAGAAAAACTTGCTGAACTTCTCAGGGAGAGAGGGGGAGAGCTGGAGCAGACCCTTGCGGAAAGTGACAGAGAAGCCGAGGAGGAGGCCGCCCGCCAGGAGGCAGAAAAAGAGGCAAAGAGGGCCGTCGACTCGAAACAGGGTAAAGAACTCGCCTCGCCCGGGGGGGCAAAGTCTATCGATAAGGTGCTTCAGATTTATGGTGTTGAGTTTTTTTACCGGGTCAACCTGCGTAAGTATAATTTTGAATTAATTAAAAAAGTTATTGAAACGAGAAAGATAACAAGGCGAGATGACCTTCTCCTCTTGAAAGAGATGATACAGAAGATAAAGGTGAATGCTCACAGGGACCCGGGCCTTGCCGATCATCTGGATGAACTCTATGAGCTGGAGAGAACCATATCACGTACCAGGCTTATGCGGCATTGAATATTTTAATTGTTTTTGATAATGAAAATGCAGTCAAAAAATATCCATATAATCAGAGTGACGGTTTTATCTTTTTTTGTGCTGGCTGCCCTGCCTGTCTCGGCAAAGGAGTTTCTTAACGCTTTTTTACATGTAAACATTGGCATTACCTGGAACGCCGGCTCCTTCGGGCCCATTATTGACAGGGAAAAGGCAACCCTTTTGAGCCAGGAAGAATCCGATACCTTTTCCTACAGCAAGCCCACGTTCCTTCATACCGCTATTGATCTCAGCATGGACCTGGTCCCATTTAAGCCTCTTATCCTCGGTTACGAGGCCCATGCCTTTAAGTTCGGGGTACGGGGCGGGGTGAAATTTCACTCATTTCAGGAAACCATGGATGTTAACAGCAATGGAGAAGACAGTTCCTATTCCGGTACCCTGATGAGCTACAGTGAATGGTTCGTGGGCCTGGTGGTCCGCTATGCTCCCAGCATCACTATCTCGGGCATGAAAGGAAATTATACGGCTGACAAGGGGTTTATTTTTTATGCCCTTTATGGAAATTTTTTTAAGGGGAGCCTTAATGCCTATCCCGCCAGGGCCAACTATGGTGATGATGTGGGAAGTAACTCAACCGGACTGGACGGCCATAAATTTGAATTCGGTTTTGGCTTTGAATTTCATGTCTGTTCTGTAAACCTGGGAATCAATCTCGGTTATGCCTTTATAATCGCCAGACTGGATACTGACGTCTATGGTGATATCGGAACAGAATCGAATCTTCATGAAGTCAACGTAGGCCTCTATCTCAGCCTTCCCCTGGAATATCTTCTTTAAAAAATTTTTAATATTTTTTAGCGGCAGACAGATTCACCCCTGATAAATTTTTTATCAAAGGGTACTGTTTTGCGGTAGCATTCTTTTTTGATGTATGTCAGGAGGGGAAGAAAAACAGCCTTTTCGATAAAACCGGGAATTTTTGTAATGAGGTTTCCTTTCCGATCGGCGAAGACCACCGTGGGAAGTCCCCGGCCGCCCATGTAAGCAAGGAGCTGCGCAGGGCTAAACTTCCTCCCTTTATAAGAAATATACCGGCGCCTGTCGGTATGGACCCTTACGGTGATGAAGTGACGGCGCAGGTAGTCTATGACCTTCGGGTCTCTGAATGTCCGTTTTTCCATGAGCCTGCACCAGTGACACCAGTCAGCGTAAAAATCGATGAGAAGGGGCTTTTCCCGGGCCTTTGCCAGGGCAACTCCCTTTTCGAAGGTATGCCATACCGGCCCCCGTGAAGACGGCTTTCCGGGGACAGTCTGCAGCAGCAAAAACAGTACCGCAGTTGAAATGAGCAGTGCCTGTTCCTTTCTTTTCATACTCAGCCTTCTATTTTTTGCAGGTGACGTTTCCTTTAAGGTAAGCTTCAAAGGGGACATTCTGCTGGTAGCATTTTTCCGTGATATAGCTCAGGAGAGGAAGAAAAACTTCCTTTTTAACATAACCGGGAATCTTTGTGATGGGTTTTCCCGAGGGATCCATAAATACCAGGGTGGGGAGGCCCTGCACCCCCAGCATGGCGCTGAATTCCTGTATGGAGAAGTCATGCTTCATGAGCTTGATTCGCTCGCTCCCGGGCCTGTCGGTGCGAATTCTGATAGGGATGTAGTCCTTTTCCAGTTTTTTAATGACCGCGGTGTCGCCAAATGTGTCTTTTTCCATGACCTTGCACCATTTACACCAGTCAGCGTAGAAATCGATGACCATTGGTTTCTTCTCTTTTTTCGCTTTGGGAAACCCCTCAGTAAAGGTGTACCATTGTGTTCCTTCTCCCGTTGCGGCGGGTTGTGCGATTTTTTCAGAAGGGTTTTTTCCGCATGAAATCATTATTAAGGCAATGCCTGCCAGGGTAATAGTGAGTGCTGTTTTTTTCATAGGTGGCTGTTCCTGTTTCTGATTATTAGTTGTTAAGGATGATCTTAAGTTTTTACTAAAATACTTAATATTCTTTCCCCCGTCAAGGACTTATCTTTTATTTATTTTATATTGCTCTTTTTTTATTGACGCTGATGATTTTGCCCATTATGAAAATGTATCTATGAAGATCAAGAAAAAACAGGGGCCTTATGATTAACATCGATACCGCCTTTTCTTCCTGTCCCAACGATACATTTATTTTTAACGCTTTGATCCACGGCCTTGTGGATACAAATGATTTTACATTTTCCCCTTTTATTGCTGATGTGGAAGAGCTTAATCATGCCGCATTCAATGGAACCTACAGGCTGACAAAACTTTCCTTTCATGCCTACCTTCTGCTGCGTAACCGCTACAAGCTCCTTGACGCGGGGGCGGCCCTCGGTTTCGGATGTGGTCCCCTTCTGGTGGCCCGCAGCGGCGGAATCGATATAGGTGCCGCCCGCATTGCCATTCCAGGGGAGTATACCACCGCCTGGCTGCTTCTTCGTCTCTGGGAGCCACGTGTAGGTTCTGTCGAGGTGGTCCGTTTCGATGATATACTCCAGGGGGTGGCCGACGGGGATTTTGACGCGGGATTAATAATACACGAAGGGCGTTTTATCTATCCCCGTTACGGCCTGGTAAGTCTCGTAGACCTTGGGGAGTGGTGGGAGAAGAAAACCGGCATGCCCATACCCCTGGGATGTATTGCACTGCGGGGCGATACCGGAGAAAGGGAGCGGGAAGAAATTACACGTATTCTGCGGTCATCCGTGGAGTATGCCTTTGCCCATCCCGAAGAGGGGAAAGATTTTATCCGCGGTTACGCCCGGGAAATGGAAGATCACGTTATCCAGGAACATATCAATCTCTATGTTAACTCCTTCAGCGTTGACCTGGGGGCGACGGGAAGAGAGGCCATACGCGTTCTCGAAGAAATGGCACGGCAGGCGGGAGTCCTGAGATGAGCGATTCTATCCCCTTTGGTATTGTTATGGCCACGAGGCTTGAGGCACTTCCCTTTATCAAGGGAGATTTTTCCCGGTTGATTCATAAAGAACCATTTCCCCTCTATGCCGGGGATAAGGGGTGCTGTATTATCTCCGGGATGGGAAAAGCCGCCGCCGCCATGGCGGCAGTCTATCTTATCGAAAAATTTCATCCCGCCTTTCTTCTTAATTTTGGCGCCGCCGGAGCCTTGCGTGACGACCTGAATGTCGGTGATATCTTTCAGGTTCTCAGGGTGTGGGAACATGACCGCCCCGGCCTGGTGAGCGGAGAAAAAAGGATTTACGAGGCTGAAAAAAGGGGGGATCTTCCAGGGATGGTGCTGGCTACGGGGGATATGCCGGTACTCGATGCACGGCAGAGAGAGATTCTCAGTCGTGATGCTGACCTTGTGGACATGGAGGGCGCGGGGCTCATGCAGGGAGCGGGACGTTACGGCCTTCCCGTGAGTCTCTATAAAATTGTAACCGATACCCCGGAACATGAAACAGACAGGGAAATTATTGAAAATGTGAAAAATACCCGGCAGGCCCTGTATGCCTGGTACAGGGATTCCCTGCGGCCCCTGCTGGTTTAAAGATGTACCCCTTTCATCGTATCAATCTACACCATCAGTGTTATTGACTCCTCTTAATGATTGACATAATGTGAATATAAATGTATAAATATTTTCGGAACACACGGTATGAATAATGACAAGAAAAGATGACCGTTACGAATCTGACCTTATGCGCCAGAAACTCGATTCTGTCGAAAGGGGAGAACTTGAAAACATAAATGTTGAGGAAGTACTCAGCATTGTTTATAATGCTCTTGAATCATCCATTAGCGGTGTCATTATTGCCGGCCTTGACGGGAAGATCGTTTATACCAATCCCGCCTTTGTGCGAATGTTCGAATATGATGACTCCTCCCAGGTGACGGGAAAACTGGCGGCGGACCTTTTTGATGATAAGGAGATCAGGACACTTTCTGATGTTGCAAAGATTATCGATGCCGTTGAGGGTGAAACCAGGGCCTTCAAGGTAAGCCGCCGTGACGGCAGTACCTTTTTTGTCGAAACGTCAACTTCCCCCGTTTTGAAAAATGACGGGAGTGTCGCAGGACGCATGGCATCCTTTGTCGACGTTTCAGACCAGAAAGAGGCAGAGCATGAAAACCGGCGTCTTACCTGGCTCATGTACCGCTCCCAGGAAATGGAGAGAGAACGAATCGCACGGGACCTTCATGACAGTACAGCCCAGACCATTCACGCCGCCAAGATAAACTTCCTCGCATATAAAAAAGATCCCAAGCTCTACCGGGAAAAATTTGATGTGGGCATTCATTTTCTCGATACAGTGAGCAGGGAACTCCGTGAAATCTGTGATGACCTCTACCCCTCACTTCTGAAAGACCATGGCCTGGAGAAAACAATCCAGTGGCTGGTCAAAAGTTATCTCGAGGTAAAGGGGGTAAAAACCGAGACTCTCTTTTCGCTTTCACGCAGGCTCGATCCTGACCTCGAGGTTCATCTCTATCGTATCATCAAGGAACTGGTGAGCAATATTACACGACATGCAAGGGCATCAGAGGTGGACCTGAGCCTTAAGAGTGATACCAGGAATATTTTTCTCGATGTGTCTGATAACGGCGTGGGCTTCGAATCCGGGAGGCGTGAGGCCCGGCGTGGTTTCGGTATCGAAAATATACGCCGCAGGGTCAGTGACTGTGACGGCTGCCTTGAGATAACCGGGAAAAAGGGTGGCGGCACAAAAATTTCAATTGTGATGAGACTGCAATGATTCATAAGAAAGTTAAAATTTTTCTCGCCGATGATCATTCGATTTTAAGGGACGGCCTTCGTCTGATACTTGAAAATGAAGAAGGCTTCAATATCGTGGGAGAGGCCGGTGACGGACGTGAGGCCTACGAGATGATTGAGAAATTGAAACCCGATGTGGCGGTGCTCGATATTTCAATGCCTTCCATGAGCGGTATCGAGCTTTCGCGCCACCTGAAAAAGTATCTTCCCAACATGAAAATTCTTATATTGTCCCGGCACGATAAAGAGGAGTATATCAAGCAGGTTCTTCAGTTCGGGGTGGAAGGTTATATCCTTAAAGATGATGCCTCCGATGAACTGATAAAAGCCGTAAAAGAAGTCATGAAAGGGAACATCTATCTGAGTCCCCGCCTTGCGTCGGGCCTGATACGTGAAGTGATTACAGTGCAGAGTACCGTACATGAAGAAAAGGTGGCAGAACAGTCTCCCTTCGAGGTGCTGACGCCCCGTGAGCGGGAAGTTTTGAAACTCGTCGCAGAGGGAAGTAACAGCAGGGAAATAGCGGAGATTCTTCGGATATCCCCCCAGACGGTTAAAACTCACCGTGTTAACATCATGCGTAAACTCGATATACATAAAGTAAACGACCTGGTGGCTTATGCCATTAAGAACGGTTTTGTAGAAATTTGATAGATAGTTACTTCTAACTGGAAAAACTGCACTTACAGGGGGGAAATCTACACCTTAAGGTGTATTGACCTGTCTCCTTTTTCCTTCTACATTTTACATGAATATATTGTGAAATCAAAATCGTTTATTTTTTGTTGTATATGTAAAATAAAGTCTCAGGGAGGAGTCCTATCAAAGAGGAAACTGAAAGTTCAACCAGAGACGGCGCCGGGGCCATAGAGCTTCAGGAGCCGTTAACCAGTGACAGCCCCGCTCTTTATGAGCTTGTTGATATCTGCAAGCCCCTTGATCTGAATTCGCCCTACTGCTACATGCTCATTGCTGAACATTTTCGCGCCACCAGCATTGTGGTGCGGTCCGGTGATCGTATTGGTGGATTTATCTCTGCCTACCTTCTTCCCGGCAGAGAAGATACCCTTTTTGTGTGGCAGGTGGCAGTGCACCCCGATTTCAGAAAGCAGGGGCTGGCAGCACGCATGATTCATGGCATACTGGAGAGACCTGTCTGCAGCCATGTATCATATATTGAAACTACCGTAACACCTTCAAATGGTTCATCAAGAAGACTTTTTTATCATGTTGCCGATGATTTGAAAACCGGTATCAAAGAGAGTCTTCTTTTTCATAAAGATCTTTTCGGTGAAGAGGGAGAACATGAGGACGAAGTCCTTTTTCGTATTGGTCCCTTTTCTGTAGAAAAGAAATAATGTCAGGAGTAATATATCATGAGAATAATTGAACAGCTTGAATCACAGGTAAGAAGCTATGTCCGTTCATTCCCCACGGTTTTCACCAGGGCTGAAGGATCGCTGATGTACGATGAAAAGGACACACGCTATATTGATTTTTTTGCCGGGGCGGGTACCCTCAACTACGGGCATAATCACCCGAAGGTAAACAAGGCCCTCATCGAGTATCTTCAGAGCAACGGTGTTGTTCACGGACTCGACAAGGCAACCAAGGCAAAAACCACCTTTCTTGAAAAGTTTTATTCAACCATACTGGAACCGCGTCACATGGAATACAAAATCCAGTTTTCGGGCCCCACGGGAACAAATGCCACCGAGACGGCACTGAAGCTGGCGCGTATGGTCAAGGGGCGGTCCAATGTTATTGCCTTTACCAATGCCTTTCATGGCCTCACCATGGGTTCCATGGCGGTAACGGGTAATTCATTTTATCGTGATGAGGCCTTTATCAATCGCGCCAATGTTACTTTTATGCCCTTTGATAAATATTTCGGTGATGATATCAATACCGCTGATTATATGAGAAAATTTCTTGATGACCAGAGTTCAGGTGTTGATCTTCCCGCAGCCATTATTCTTGAAACCGTGCAGGCTGAAGGGGGCATCAATGTTGCCACAGAAGCATGGCTCTGTGAAATAGAACAGATATGCCGCGATTATGACATACTTCTCATTCTCGATGATATCCAGGTGGGCAACGGTCGTACCGGAGAATTTTTCAGTTTTGAAAAAGCCGGGCTTAATCCCGATATCATCACTCTTAGTAAATCAATCGGCGGCGGCCTGCCCTTATCAATGGTGCTGATGAAGCCTGAACTGGACCAGTGGAAACCCGGGGAACATACCGGTACTTTTAGAGGAAACAACCTTGCTTTTATCGCTTCTACACAGCTTCTTGAATACTGGGAAAACAGCAGCATTACTGACGCGGTCATGTACAAGGAAAAGATAATCAAGGAAGAACTTGAAAAAATAGTACAGAAATATTCCGAGCTGAATGCATCTGTTCGCGGCAGGGGTATGGTTTACGGCCTGCATGTTCCTGAGCATGGCATTGCCAGCGAGATTTCATCAGAGGCCTTTGAGCGGGGCCTGATTATTGAGCTTGCCGGTGCCCGTGATGACGTGGTGAAGTTTCTTCCTCCCCTTGTTATAGAAGAAGAGCTTCTTCATGAAGGGCTCAAAATCATAGACGAATCTGTGCTTGCCGTTCTTGAGAAAAAGCAGGCATTTGTGACAGGGAGTGAGATATGATTCACCGAAGGATCGAGGAAATAATTGGCACGGACCGTGAGGTCCATGCCGAGAACGGGAACTGGCTGAGCAGAAGGATACTCCTGAAAAAAGATGGCATGGGTTTCTCCTTTCATGAAACCATTATCATGCCTGATACGGAGACTCATATCTGGTATAAGAATCACCTTGAATCAGTTTACTGTATTGAAGGTGAAGGTGAGATCGAAACTGTCAGTGACGGAAAAGTCTATCCCATTGAACCGGGAGTTCTCTATGGCCTCGATAAAAATGATGAGCATTATCTTCGCTGTAAAAAGAAGATGCGCCTCATGTGCGTTTTTGTTCCTCCTGTTACAGGAGACGAAGTTCACAGGGAAGATGGCTCATACGCCATTGTTGAAGAGTAGTCATTTACCCTTTAAAAGAATAGAGAGAGTAAAGCTCAGAGCTGCCAAAAACGGCTCTGGGCTTTTTCTTTTCCTGTCTGTTATATCGGTATCTTTTTTATACATTTATCTCCCATACTGGATAAAGAGGCATTTTTATACACTTATCATTGACAGCGGAAGGGGGTAATGATATTTTGACATATAAGTTCATGAAAGGATTGCATGTCCTTGCATGGGATTAAGTCCATATCGGAAAAATTAAAAAAAAGGGGTAGGGATATGGCGGATCAGGGCAATTATATATCCATTGATGATGAACTTCAGCTGGAAGACCAGTTTTACTGTGACTCAGTTGTAGAAATCAGAATCGATGAAGAAGAAAGTTCAGAAGAGGAAATATCCCAGGAAGTTCTTGCCATGTGTGAAGATTGTGCAAACCAGTGGGATGATGTGATTTCTCCTGGAGAAACAGAAAAGGATCTTTTCTGTCCATTATGCGGTTCAAACCGCGTATTTGCCAACTGACAGTTCGATCTGGATAATATGGTGACACCGTGCAGGATGCCGCATTCTGTTGAGGTGGTGCCTTTGATCAAGATGACACATTTTTCTTCCTGCTAAGTAATTAAGAAGAAACAGCTTAAACAGTAAATAATTAGCGTTATTTATCATATAATTCTAATGAGTAGAGGGAGGCGATACATTTGACTAAACCACTTGAAGTATATGTAGATGATAATATCGAAGGGGCTCTTAAACAGCTCAAGAAAAAGATGGCCTATGAGGGCATTTTTAAAGAATTAAAAAAGCGCAGACATTTCGAAAAACCGTCAGCAGAAAAGCGCCGCAAAAAGCAGGAAGCTGAAAGACGGCAGCGTAAAAAAGAGAGACGAATGCAGGCCATGTCACGCAGACGGGGACACGGCAGATAGAATTTTTTCTCACTTTCGGTATTTACGTAACGCCCTGATTGAAAAGTCAGGGCTTTATTCGTTAAAAACAAGAGGGCTTTTTCTAAAATTAAATAGTATTTGCATTTTCCCGCATCATCGGGATTCATGGCCTATTATTGTAGACTCTATCCTGGGAGAAAATGCAATGCTCACCACGCGCGTTCTTGATCTTATTGGCAATACCCCCCTTATCAAGCTGAACGACGAACCAATCATTGCCAAGGCGGAATTTCTTAATCCCGGCGGCAGTATAAAAGACCGTGTCGCCCTCTCCATGATTGAAATGGCTGAATTCGAGGGTAAACTGAAACCAGGCATGTCCATCGTTGAACCGACATCGGGCAATACCGGTATCGGTATCACCATGGTGGGAAGAAGCAAGGGCTACGATGTTACCATCGTTATGCCCCAGGGAATGAGTGAAGAGCGCAAGAATATCATCAGGGTCCTGGGGGCAGAACTTGTTTTAACCCCTGACGCGGAATCTGTGGATGGTGCCGTGCAGAAGGCCCTGCAGCTTCAGAAGGAACGGGGTGCCTACATGCCGAACCAGTTTTCAAACCCTCATAATCCTATGGCACACTACCAGTTTACCGCGCCTGAACTCTGGAGGCAGTCAGGGGGGAGGATCGATGCCTTTGTCTCCGGGATCGGTTCCGGGGGTACCATCCAGGGAATAGGGAAGTTTTTGAAAGAGCATAATCCCGATGTCAAGATCGTCGCTGTTGAACCTGAA
Organism: uncultured Leptospirales bacterium; assembly: GCA_964534225.1. Classification (GTDB taxonomy): domain Bacteria; phylum Spirochaetota; class UBA4802; order UBA4802; family UBA5550; genus CAZHNW01. The sequence goes on from CAZHNW010000078.1 coordinate 18,803, forward strand.
AATGTATCAGCCCTTCTCGGGCATGAACCGGGGCTTCATCAGATACAGGGAATCGGCGATGGCTTTATCCCGGATGTTCTTGATGTGAAACTCATTGACCAGATCATTGAGGTGAGTGACAAAAATGCCATAGCCACAACACGTGAACTGGCGGCATCTAATATGCTTCTCGTGGGGACCAGCAGCGGTGCCAACATGTGGGCGGCGCGGGAGCTGGTGAAACAGAACCCTGGTTACACTGTTGCCACCATACTGCCCGACAGGGCAGAGAGGTATTTCAGCACGGGACTTCTCGGCTGACACTTGTTATACGAAAGGCGGTGAGAAGTATGACCATCTTTTCATGCCTTCGTAGTCCATATATGTTGAATTAAATTCTACTTGCAAAATTATGATACCATGGAAAAGTGAGTCACTGCTCAGTGAGTAGTTGCTCATTTTGCATGTTCTGCTACAGGGAGATCTGCCATGAATAAAGATGAATTACACAAGACAGCCACCACTCTCCGCGGTCTTGCCATGGACGCGGTACAGAAGGCAAATTCAGGACACCCCGGAATGCCCATGGGGTGCGCGGAAATCGCCGCTGTTCTCTGGGGGAAAATTATGAAATATAATCCCGCGGACCCGGCGTGGCCTAACCGTGACCGTTTTGTTCTTTCCGCGGGGCATGGATCGATGCTGCTCTACGGGATGCTGCACCTTTCCGGGTATGACGTCAGTCTTGATGACCTGAAAAAATTTAGGCAACTTGACAGCCTTACGCCGGGACATCCTGAGTTCAGGCACACCCCTGGTGTTGAGACCACAACGGGCCCCCTGGGGCAGGGATTTGCCAACGGCGTGGGTATGGGCATTGCCCGTCAGATGCTTGCCAGTGAATTCAATGCCGGTAAAAAGATAATTGACCATTATATCTATGCCATTGTTGGCGATGGTGACCTGATGGAGGGTGTCAGCTACGAGGCCGCTTCCATTGCAGGGCACATGGGCCTGGGAAGCCTTATCTATATTTATGACTCGAATGATATCTCCATCGAGGGTGATACGAATCTCGCTTTCTCTGAAGATGTGAAGGCCCGTTTCGAGGCGTGTCACTGGCACGTACAGATGATAGACGGTCACGACTTTGAGCAGATCGAGGCGGCCATTCTCGAGGCGCAGAAGGTAACGGACAAACCCTCCCTTATTATTGCACGTACATCAATTGCAAAGGGGAGCCCCGGCAAGGAGGGGAGCGCCTCTTCCCACGGCGCGCCCCTTGGTGACGACGAGGTGGCGGCATCAAAGAAGAATATCGGCCTCGACCCGGAGAGCTGCTTTAATGTTGACCCTGCTGTTTACGATGCTTTTGAAAAGAGAAGGGCAGAGCTGCAGGAAGTTTACAGCACCTGGCAGAAGGATTTCAATGCCGCCGTGGCGGGGGAACTGAAAGTCACATGGGACTCATATTTTTCAAAGCCTGATGCCGGTTCCCTGCGCGCGTCACTTCCTGCATTCGAAACGGGAGAATCCATTGCCACCCGCGGCGCCAGCGGCAAGGTGCTGGAAGTTCTCTTTGAGAAGCTCCCTAATCTTCTGGGCGGGTCAGCGGACCTGGGCCCCAGCAACAAGTCCTTTGTCAAGGGCTACAGCGAATCGGGCCGCGGTACCGTGGGAAGAAACATTCACTTTGGCATACGCGAACACGCCATGGGAGCCATACAGAACGGTATCGCCTACTACGGTGGATTTATTCCCTTTGGGGCGACATTTTTTGTTTTCATGGATTACATGCGTCCCGCCATACGCCTGGCTGCCCTGAGCGGGTTGCAGACATTCTATGTCTTTACCCATGACTCGTTTTTTGTCGGCGAAGACGGGCCTACACATCAGCCCATCGAGCACCTTGCCTCAGCGCGGATAATTCCGAACCTGAACGTGATCAGGCCCGCTGACGCTGAAGAGACACGCGAGGCCTATATCGCGGCGCTGGAAAATACCGGGGGCCCCACCATCATCTGCCTGACCCGGCAGAACGTGCCGGTTCTTGACCGAAAAAAAGGCGGCAATGCAGAAGACCTTGCAAAGGGTGCCTATATCATTCGGGACTGTGACGGTTCTCCCGACCTGGTCCTGGCCGCCTCCGGTTCAGAAGTGCATGTCGCTATGGATGCGGCAGAGGCCCTGGCTGGAGATGACATTAAGGCACGTGTCATTTCATTTCCGTCATGGTTTCTCTTTGACCGGCAGGATGAGGCTTACGGTGAGTCACTTTTTCCCCATGATGTTCCCGTGACGGTCATTGAGGCGGGGCGTTCCTTTGGCTGGGAAAAATACACGGGCAGTGATGTCCTTTTTATTACCGTGGAGGATTTCGGTGCCTCCGCACCCGCCGGAGAACTGGCGAAAAAGTTCGGCTTTACCCCGGAAAATGTTGTACAGAAGGTAAAGGATTTTTTAAAGTAATAGGTGCTTGTCCGTTGAACGCGGGGTTGGCCCCATTGAAGGCGAGGTTCGCCCCATTGAAGGCGAGGTTGGCGAACCTCGCCTTCAATGGGGCATTTTTCAAAAGGTATTTTTTTTTCACGAGGTGTTCATGGATGCATCTTTGCGTTCCCTCTTTGATGAGGTGATGGCCTTCTGTACCACGGAAAGGATGAAAAAGAGAACCTGCAACCAGTGCGGTGCCTGCTGTATCGCCCCTTCCATTTCATCTCCTCTACCGGGGATGCCCTACGGCAAGCCCGCGGGGGTACGCTGTGTCAATCTCACAGAAGATAACCGGTGTAGTATTTTCGGACAGGCATCACGCCCCGCGGTCTGCCGTGAGTGGCAGCCCACACCGCAGCTCTGCGGTGGTTCATTCGATGAGGCCATGGCCGCTATCGGGCGTCTTGAGGAGATGACATCACAATGAAGGCGAGGTCGGCCGTACAATGAAGGCGAGGTTGGCGAACCTCGCCTTCATTGTACGGATTCGATTTTTTTCAGGATGTTGTCCGGGAGCTGTGAGTTAATCAGGTAGAAGAGGTTGGATACCAGGCGGTAGAGGGTCATGTCGTTGATGCGGTTTCCCTTTTCGACAAGGTCCCAGCGCGGGGCGATTTTTGCGGCCCTGTCGATGATGCCGGGATACTGGAAATTTCCTTCGAAGGATATGTCGAAGAGCAGGGCATGCTCAGGTACCGCCTCGGTGGGTATGATGAAGTTTTTTGAGGGGACCGCGGAAATGATAACATCAGAGTTGCGAATGAACTTTAAGACATCCGTGTAAGGGGTAAATCGGTGACAGACCTGGACGGAGCCGTTTTCGTTCAGGAGCATCAGTGCCAGTGAACGACCCACGGAGAGTGAATCGTTAATGATGGTGAAACGTTTTCCTTCGACGGCGAAGGGCTTGTT
>CAZHNW010000079.1:0-21900 GCA_964534225.1 uncultured Leptospirales bacterium
TAACCATTACAAACAGGTAACCATTCCTGTCGTTCCCTCGTGGCCAGGGATGGGGAAAGTTTAGCTTAAGATATTTGTCCCTCTTTCTGATCAGCTCTATTTCTCAGTGAACAATAATAATTATACCGCCAGTTTGGAATAAATTATTGTTTCTCAATGGAAAATTTCTTCGTATTTGGTTTAAATCATGGATTATCAAGCAGTTTTTTCAATTCTTTTATTTAGTTTATCTTAAGTTTATCAATAGGCTCTGAGCTGTCACTATTAAGCTTGACATTAGCCATTTAAACGAATAGTGATTTGTTAAAAAATAGTGGGGAAAACGATGAATGCACCTGGAATATTATTGTATGGTTATAACAGGGATGAGGCTCAAAGCATAAGGTCTTCATTCGAGGGAGTAATAGGCTCTGAGCTGGTGGTAATAAGTGCATCGCAAAAGGAGGAAGAAACAGTAGAGACCATATTACATAAGGGTCCGAATGACGTCTATGAACAAAAAGAAGACCGCGTTATCATGTTTCTTGGATTTAACCGGGAAATGGTAACTGCTGCAATGAAGGCCTTTCCCTCGGATAATGATATAAAAAGACCAATTTTTTGTGGTTTGACAGAAAATAATAGTACATGGAAGATGAATTATCTCATCGAACATTTGATAGAAGAAAAGGCCTACTGGGAGAAAAAGAAAAATGACAGAGCTTAAGCGTTCTCGCCGACAGACACGCCCTGTAGCTGTTGGTGATATTATTATTGGAGGTGAAGCTCCTTTATCAATTCAATCAATGACAAGTATTCCTCTCGAAGATGTGACCGAAACTATCAATCAGATAAATGCCCTTGCAGATGAGGGTGCTGAGATAATCCGCCTTGCCGTACGCAACAGCAGTTGTCTTGAGAATTTAAAACAGGTGCGGCAAAATGTAAAAGCCATGCTTACTGCAGATATTCATTTCGATTATCGTCTTGCCATCGGTGCCATAGAGGCAGGAATCAACAAGGTACGGATAAATCCAGGCAATATCGGAGAGAGAAAAAGGGTTAGTGATGTTGTAAAGGCTGCCAGAGACCATGGTGTGCCTATTCGCATTGGTGTTAATGGTGGATCGCTTGATCGAAGTAGATTTCCTGAAGGAAGCCCGGCGGATTTGGCTGAGTCGGCAATGGAGCATGTTCGAATTCTCGAAGATGAAGATTTTCAGGAGATTGTAGTTTCAATAAAATCCTCTGATATTTATCAAACTATTGAGGCTAACAAAATATTTTCAAAACAGCGGGACTATCCCCTTCATATAGGTCTTACAGAGGCGGGGTTTGGCCTTACCTGTATAGTGCAGAGCAGTATAGCCATGGGTCATCTTCTCATGGAGGGGATCGGTGATACCCTGCGTGTTTCCATGACAGGGGATCCTGTTGAGGAAGTGCGTATCGCGAAGAAAATCCTTGAAGCCCTTGGAGAGCGCTCCCCCATTGTAAGGATTATTTCATGTCCCACCTGCGGAAGGACGGACCCGGAACTTGATATCCTTGACCTTGCACAGAAGGTTGAAGAGTCATGTATCCGTAATTTTGGAGAGAGGCTCAGAGCCAGCGAACAATCTTTGACAATAGCGGTGATGGGATGCGAAGTTAACGGTCCCGGAGAGGCGGCACATGCCGATTTCGGGCTGGCAGGTGCCCGTAAAGGGAGACTTTTACTGTTTTCCAAAGGTGAAAAGCTTGGTCTTGTTGATGCCGGTAATGCGGTTGAGGCCCTTATCGATAGAATACGGGAGAACCTGCGTTAACTTCCTGCATTAACTATATTAATTATTGGACAGGAGATGTTTTTTGCAATCCAGTATAATTTGATATATTTTTTTTATGCAGTATATTGCATTTATAGTGCTGAATTTTCAGGACTAACAACATGGGAAAAAAAATAAAAATCAATATTAATTACCTTCGTCCCAACTCAACTCTTGTTTATCCCCTTTTTGATGATGAAGGAAGAAAGGTCCTTCCTGAACGAACGCTTATGACAAAGGAGCGTATCGAATCAATAAAAGAAAAACATGGTCATATTGTTTTTTTCTTTGATCAGCCTGAACTGGCGGTAATCCCCAGCTATCGTTTAAATATTGCACTGAATCAATCCCGGGATGTTTTGGATGAAGTTAACGCAACGGGAAAGTTGAGCAAAACTGCTTTCAGGGGCACAGAGCAGGTGGTGGAAGAGATTGTCTCAGACCTTCAGGCTTCGGACATTGAACTTCTTCGACTTTTAGATGACCTTTCTTCTAATGATGATTATCTCTATTATCATGCTGTAAATGTGGGTATCCTGGCGGGAGCCTTTGCCCGGCTCCTGGGGCACGGGCCTGAGGAGATCAAGCAGATCGTACTGGGGGGATTCCTTATTGATATCGGCCATATGGTGGAAGATACACAGCTGGTTAAGAAGGAGGGCATTCTTTCCGGTGCCGAAAGGCAGCGAATAAAGCGCCATCCTCAGCTTGGCTATGAGCTTTTGAAAAATATTCAGGGCATAAGTCCCATTGTTTTACAGGCGGTTCTTTTTCACCATGAAAGGTTCAATAATGAGGGGTACTTTCATATGCCCTATGAAAATCTTCCCCTGCCGCCAAAGATTGTATCCGCCTGTGATTATTTTGACGCTCTTACCACGGCACGACCTTACCGTGAGGCTTTTTCTTCAGAAAAGGCCCTGAAGGTTCTCCTTAATTCAATCAATATACATTTTGATTTTGATCTTATCAGCTCATTTATAAACAGGATAGGCCCCCTTGTTAACAACAGGCAGTCTTTTTATACAAATTATGAGCTCTGTGAACTCAATACCCAGGAGCTTGCCCTGATCCGGGAGATCGGCCAGAAAAATTATTTGAAACCAAGGGTTTTGATTTTCTGCCGTTTTCAGAAAAAGGGGGGGAAACTGGCCGTCTCATTTTTTGACAGGCCCCTTGAGCTCGATCTGCAGGATGACCCGGAGAGGCATATCACTAAAATTCTTGATAATCATCAGCAGATTGAAATGATACGGAAAAAATTAAAAGAGAAGGGGATTCTCCAGCTTCAATAGTGTATGAGATGCCCGGGATTTACGGCTCGCCTGCCCCGGCGGACTTCAAAGTGAAGATGAGGTCCCGTGGATCGTCCTGTATTGCCTGAGTAGCCGATAATTTCGCCCGCCCTGACTCGTTTCCCCCGGGAGGCAGTAAAACGGCTCATGTGTCCATAGTATGACCGGTAGCCATGTTCGTGGCGAATTACCATCAGTTTTCCATAACCGCCGCGGTATCCCCGAAAAGTAACAATGCCGCTGCGCGCGGCGCGAATGGGGGTACCGACAGGACAGGCAATGTCAATGCCCCGGTGAAACTGAAAGCGTTTTCGATGAAAGGGGTCACGGCGTGTACCGAAACCGCTGGTTTTTCTTCCTTTTCTGATGGGAGATGCAAAACCGGTACCGAGAAAGAGTGAGCGCTGCAGTCTGCTCAGCTTCCCGCAGGGAAGAAAAAGGTGGCTTTTATCATTAAGGTTGTTCCCGTTGACCCTTGATATATAGACTTCGGGGATTCCGCAGAAACTTCCTGCATGTGTCGGCTCAGAGCCCCGGCGTGATTTTTTTTTGAGAGGATTTTTTACCAGAATTCCCCGCATGTTGGGGAGGTAGAGTATTTTGCCTTTTTTTATCTGCCCGGGGCTGGAAAGATCATTCACGGTCATGATGGTGTCCATGTCGAGATTAGAACGTGAAAGGATCTTCCAGAATGTATCACCAGCCTTTACCCGGTAGCGGTAGAATTTCAGGGAAGGAAGTTGTGACACTTCACGGCGTCCGCGTACAATATAGATGCTTCGACGTATTTCTTTTCTGATATTTTTCAGTTGTGGATTGTTGCGGAATGAAAGACTTTTCAGGTTGGTAATCGATGGCGCGGCATAGCTGTTACTTCCCCCGTGAAAAAAGAGAAGGGAGGTGGCAAGTATCAATCCTGCTATGCAGCCCTGGTTTTTCTTCATTTGAATTTATCTGAATATACCGGTGATTATGTCCTCTTATATTGTCGGCAGTTTTTTAAAATCAGTAAAGGGTGGGGGGAAGTTTTGAGACCAAAAAAACTTCCCCCCACCCTGAAAAGAAAGTCGCACCCTGAAAGGCATTGCGGTGATGCCTCTCTGTAAAATCGTATTGACAATTCGTTTCCTCTCCTTCTATAGTGGCTGATACCAGTCGAGTGAACAAAGAGGTAATTATGGCAACAAAAACTGCCGGCGACAGCGCCAATAATGTTATCGGTGAAAACTCTTATTTTACCGGGAATTTTATCATAAACGGTTCCCTCCGGATCGATGGCCGTTTCGAAGGGAAGTATCTTCAGGCTGACCAGCTTTATATCGGCCGCAGTGGAAAGATCAAGACAGATATTAATGCTGTTTCTGTCATTGTCGAAGGCCTCATTATCGGCAATATCAATGCCTCAAGCCGAATTCTTCTCATGCCCACCGCAAAGGTTTACGGTGACATCAAGACCCCGGAATTGATTATCCAGAACGGTGTCATCCTTGAAGGGCGCTGTACCATTGCCAATGATCTGCGTACTTCTGCCAGGGAACTGATCCAGGCAGAATACAGCAAGAACAGGCTGATTCCCGAGGAGTTTCTTGAAAAGAAAAAATCCTCTTAAGATCGGCATAACTGTTGGCGACCCTGCCGGTGTCGGCCCCGAGGTGGCCCTGAAGGGAGCCTCTGCCTTTCTTCATGATGAAACGGTTCTCCCTGTTCTCCTGGGACGTGAAAAGGTGCTTCGTTCCCTCAACGGGGACCTCTGCGAAAACCTTTTGACAGTTGCCCCTGAGGATATAGAAGTTTCGTCCTTTTCTTCTTCACTGCTACTCTGTGAACCCCCGGGAGATTTTCCTTTACCTGTGGCGGGCCGGGGCAGTGTGGAGACCGGTGCTGAGGCCCTTGCCACGATCGATTTCGCCATTGATCTCTGGAAAAGAAACATCATTGATGCCATTGTTACCGCCCCGGTCCACAAGGGGTTTATCGAGAAAACGGGCATTCCCTTTACGGGGCATACCGAGTATTTTGCCGAACAGATCGGTGAGAGTGAACCGTTGATGATGATGTTTTCTCCCCGGTACCGGGTTCTCCTGGTGACGACCCATCATCCCGTCAGCAGGGTCGAAGAGTTGATTACCCATGAATGGATGCTCTCAGTCATTCGACAGGGCTATTCTGCCATAGAGGCAATAGACGGGTCGCCTGTACGTCTGGCCATCACCGGCCTTGATCCCCACTGCGGTGATGACGGGGCCATCGGGACCTTTGACCGGGATGTGACAGAAAAGGTCGTTGCCGCCGCTCTCAGTGAGGGGATTCCCATCGAGGGGCCCTTTGCGGCAGATACCCTTTTTCTTCCTTCGAAATGGGAAAAATACAATCTCATAATCGTTCAGTACCATGACCAGGGGCTGATTCCCTTTAAAATGGCCGCCTTTGATGAGGGGGTCAATGTTACACTGGGGCTCTCACTGGTGCGGACCTCGGTTGATCACGGCACCGCCTATGATATTGCCGGCAAAGGCCTTGCCGGTCACCGGAGCATGGTTGAGGCCATTAAGGTGGCGGCCATGCTGGCGAAAAAGAAAAATGAGGGGAGGCTCTGAGCCCCCGGTTATTTTTTCGCCAGGGGGGATATCTTTCGGGCAAGATTTTGCAGCAGTTCCTCGCGGGAACGGCCCCTGGCCTCGATAAAATAGACTTTTTCGACCCTGTTGTCTCTGCGAAAGGTGACGAGGGTATGAATATAGGCCCGGTCAAATTTTTCAGTAATTGAATCTCCCGCGTAGGAGAGACGCCGCACACCGGGACTGTAGCGTGTAACCACGATTTCAAGGTTGCCGCTGTCTCTGCCGACTGTTTTGCTGTCCGGGGGGAGAAAAGACCGTATCTCCTGTGGTGAGAGACTTGTTGTTGAAGGAACGCGCACTGAGATTCTGGCTGGGGGCGTTGAAAAGGATGCGCATCCCCCCGGGAAAAGCAGAAATGCGGCAGCGATGACCAGAATGTAAAAGGGGGAAGGTGCCTGACGGTATTTCTTCATAATGGAATTTATTCAGTATAATATGAAAATAATTGCAAACATTATTTCCTTTTTGATCGAAAAATGAATTGAAGGGACAGTTTATCGGTGTATAGTTGTTCACTACGAAAGGGTTGAGGCCAATGGTTCAGGAAACACTTCTTATTAAATCACTTTTCTTTTTTTCTGTATTCTGGGGGCTGGCGATTCTGCTCCTCTGGTTCCGTCCCCGCATCGAAATATTCTGGAAAATCATTGCCACGTTGATTTTTGCCTTTAATGTCTGGTTCTTTTTTGATGCTATCAGGGAAGGCTTTAATACCTTTACCGCGGGATGGTACGCGGCACTGCTGATTTTTCTCAAGGAGAGCCTTCTTGTCACCTTTATCAATACCTTTTATCTCTGGCCCATTGTACTGGTCGTTATATTTTACAAGGCTGATGATATGGGGGCTGAAAAGCTTCTGAAATTCATGTCCGTCCTGACTCTTGTTCTCTGGATCCTCTTCGTGGTTTATTTCTATTTTCATTCAGGTATTGATACCTTTCTCTATGAAAAATTGAAAAAGATGATTCCCGGTGGTTGAAAAATTATTATTATTCATACTTATTCCTGTTTTGGTGATTTTTCCGCTTGAGGCGCGGGAAAACTCTTCCCTGCTGTATAAAAAGGGGGCGCGCCTGGCAAAGGCGGGGAAAATCAATGAATCGATAAAGGTCTTCAAACGCGTGGTGGCTCTGAGCCCCTGGTTCTGCCTCGGTCATTACGGCCTCGGCAAGGCATATCTTCACCGAAGAGGGCACAACAAAGAAGCCATTAAACATTTGAAAAAGGCAACAGAGCTGGATCGAGCTCATGCCCCTTCATATTTTTATCTTGGTTTCGCCTACTTCCTGGGGAATAAAAAAATACATGCCATAACCAGCTTTCAGAGAGCCTACGACATGGATGAGTCAATGGTGGAGGCACTTTATAATATTGCTTCCCTTTATGATATGATGGGTAATACCCTGAAGGCGCACCTCTATTTCAGGCAGTACCGTGCAGCACGCGAAAGGGGAGAGGACGAAATTTTTTAAGGGGAAACCTGCAGGACCAAAGCTCGCCTGAAAGGGCTTCAGTAAGTAAGTTTTTAAGGGCGGTTTTACCTTTAGTCGGTAAGGCGTTTTTTAACCAGGCCGGCGATGCGGGTGCCGTAGTTTTCACTGATTGCCCTGAGACAGGCATCGCGTTCCGCTCCCCGCTGGTTGCGGACGATTCCGAAAAGGCACATGGTTACGATATGTTCGTTATCATTCATGGTATTCTCCTTTTGTTTACTATCGGTATTTTTTGTTCAGCCGATAAGCAGAGATTGTTTATTTTTTTCAGTTTTCAAGGAGCAGACAATGACGACAGCCCTTACCGCTGATGTTCATATCAGTTCCCGTCACCCTGAGCGGGGCAGGGCCCTGAAAAATATTGTGGCCGATGCAAAGGGGCGGGGCGTGCAGGAAGTGATCATAGCCGGTGACTGTTTCGACGGCCCGGTAAGTGATGCTTCCCTGATTGATTCCCTTGCCGATGGCAGCATGAAGATAACCCTGCTGCGGGGCAATCATGACAGTACCCTGCGAAAGGACTTTTTTACTTCCCCCGGCGTGGAAGTTGTTGAAGAGCCTCTCCTGCGCAGGGGCAGGGTGCCGATGCTGTTACTTCCCTACCGGGAAGGGGATTCCATGGGGAATGTCATCTCCCGCCTCCCTTGCAGGGAAGAGCTGAAGGATAAAAACTGGGTTCTCATCTCACATGGCGATTTCGGGCGTTTTACAGCAGAGGAAAAGGGAGGCGAAAAAGGCTATTTCCCCCTTACCCGGCGTGACCTGCAGAGATACCGGCCCGCCCTGACGATTCTCGGGCACATCCACCGTGGCCATGAAGCGGCACAGGGCATTCACTACACAGGGTCGCCCTGGCCCCTGGATATTACGGAGAGGGGACCGCGAACCTACCTTGTCCTTGACGAGGAAAGACTTTTCCTGGAGCGGTGTCCTGTTCCCGGGGCAGCGGTAAACGAGATTGTGACACTCCCCGTTGTTCCCGGTACTGAAGAGGCCCGGCAGGTAGAGGGCAGGCTTATTGATTTTTTAAAAAATTTTCAGGCCAGCCACAGGATCGATGCCGGGGCTCTGACCCTCCGCGTGGTGGCGCGGGGATATGCCCTTGACCGTGCCGGTATTGCCTCCGTGATAAAGGAAACATGCGCTGCCGGTGGTGTTTCTCTTGAAAGCATTGACCTTGAGGGCCTGAGGCCTCTTGAAAATCGGGAACTCCTTGATCTGGCTGCAGAGGTTGTCCGGGGGGTCAAGGAGTTTAACCTTGATTATCCTGCTGATGAAATAACAGAGGATGATGTCATCGAAAAGGCATTAGAGATTGTGTATGGCTGATTCAGAGAACAATAACCGTGTTTATATCGAGAGAATTGAGTGCAGTGGCTGCGGGCCGGTAGAAAATCTCGCAATCGATGCCGCTCCCCTGACCCTTATCTATGGTGCCAACGAAGCGGGAAAAACCAGCATTGTTGAAAATCTCACGCGGGTCCTTTTTAAACTTCCCCGCATTGAAAAGAAGAAAAACAGGGAAAGTACCGAAGGGGTTATGAAAATTCATGTGCAGCTTCCCGGCGGGAAGACACGGGTTTTCAGGGGAGGCAGTCGGGCTCAGAGCCTCGATGAAATCCTTGCTGAGAGGGGTAAAAACTTCCCCCCTGAACTCTATCGCCTTCTCTATGTGCGGTCCTCTGAAACAGCACTGGGAGAATCTGCCGGCGGAGTGGAAAGCAATGATCTCCAGGGGATTCTCTCGCAGCAGCGCCTTGCCCGCCAGGTGCGGGCAAAACTCCCGGGGGAGACGGGCTATACCTTCATGGAAAAGGGTCGTCTCATGACGCAAAAAAAGATTGGTGCCTGGAAAAATGTTGAGGAGATGAAAACATGTCTCGATGAAATGGCTGCTGCAGGGGAGGCCTTTGCCGGTGTCGCATCGAAAAGGGAAATGGGATTTCTCGAAGAGAGACTCGCATTTCTGAATGATGGCCGGAAAAAAATGGAAAAGGCACGGCGGCACCAGGCATGGAAACTGAACGAAGAGTTGCGGGCCATTCTCGCCGATCCCCTTCTGCAGCACAAGAAGGACCTTTCCCGGCTGGAAGAGCTTGTCAGTGAAATCAATCTCAGGAAGAACGAGGCGGCGCGGCATCGCCAGCGCCGCGGGGGCCCTGTTCATGGAGAGGATGATCTCCAGTGGCTCAGAGCCGCCGGGGCAATCTATGGCAGGGGCGAGAACCGTTTTTTCAGGAAAGGGCGTTTCATGCTGATGTTCCTTGCCGGTGCGGGAGCGGTTTCTCTTCCGGTGATATATAGTTTTTTCCCCTCAATGCTTATGCCTTTTATTGCCCTTTCTTCTCTTGTGGTTCTGCTCCTGGTGCTTCTTCTTGCCTTTGGCCTGCAGGAACGGGGGATTTCCCGCCACGAAATGGATGAATTGAAAGAAGAATTTCAGCGTCGTTTTGGTGAGCCTCCAGGAAGTGCCGCCTCTTTCGAGGCGTGGCAGCGCAGGGTGGAGAAGGAGATTGCCGAGACAGAGGCACTTGAAAAAATTGAAGATGAGATGGCACGCAGTATCGAGATGCTTGAAGAAAAGATTGCCCTGCAGCTTCGTGTTTTCGCCGCTGGTGGGCGTGATCCTGAAGAGACCGCAACGGCCCTCAGGGAGCGGCTTCTCGATATGGAAAAAAACTACCTCACCATTAAGGAGAGGCTCAAGTCGCTGCAGGTACCTGAAGAGGAGTATGATCCTGAACCGGTGGACGTGGAGTATTCTTTAAGGGCGTACCGAAACCTTGAAAACGAAATTGAAGAAGTCAGGGGGAAGATCAAGACGGGCAGCAACCAGGTACAACAGCTGCGGCAGCGCCTGGCTGATTTTATCGGCAGTGAGGCGGCTTTCTCTTCTGATACGGCTGCGGTGATGGAATCCCTGAAAAGAGAGGAAATGACCCTCAGGGAACGAATCCGGGACGCCATGGCGGGCATGATCGGGGGGCTGGCCGTTAAAATGGCTCTGGAAAAAATTGAGAGCCGGGAAAAGGAACTTCTTGAAGAGGCCCTCAATGAAAAGGCACTGCAGAAACTTCTTGAAAGGGTGACGGGGCATTATAACCGTTTCATGATAAGGGATGACGAAATATGTGTCAGTGATGGCACTGCAGAGTATCTTCTCGAAGATTTAAGCAGCGGTGCCCGTGAACAGGTTCTCATGGTGATCAGGGCAGGTATGGCCCTCAAGGGAGCGGGGAGTGACGGGCTTTTCATGATCTTTGATGATGCCTTTCAGTTTTCTGACTGGAAGAGGCGGCGCTACCTCGTTGACATGACGGTTTCAATGGTCTGTGAAGGATGGCAGGTTTTCTATTTTACCATGGATGATGATATCAGGGAGCGTTTTGTTAAAGCGGCATCGGAACAGGGGGAGGGGTTCTTTTCTCTCATAGAGTTGTCGTAAATTTAACAGTCATTAATGCTTGACAGTAGATTTTTCAGCTACAGAGTTACCCTGTTTTTAAATTTGAGGGAAGGGGTTTCAGATGATTACTGCAGGTATTGATATCGGATCTATTACTACAAAAATTGCCATCCTTGAAGACAATGTTGTGAAGGCAGCAGAGGTCGGTTTTACCGGTTATAATGCTGAAAAGGCATGGCGTACCCTGATGGAAGAAATCAGCTCTAAGTATGAAATTACAGAATCGGATATCAGCCGCATTATCGCTACCGGTTATGGCCGCAACCAGGTCAGTATTGCTGACAAGGCAGTGACAGAAATTACCTGCCATGCCGCGGGTGCCCATTTTCTCAATCCCCATATTCGTTCAATTATTGATATTGGCGGCCAGGACAGTAAATCAATAGTGATCGATGAGAACGGCAGGGTCATTGATTTTACCATGAATGACAAATGTGCTGCCGGCACGGGCCGTTTTTTGGAAGTAATGGCCCGCGCCCTCGAGGTTGACCTTGATAATTTTGGCGACATATCTTTGCAGGCTCCCTCACCGGCAAAAATAAGCAGTCTCTGTACTGTTTTTGCTGAATCGGAAGTGATTTCCCTCATCTCAAAGGGTGAAAGCAGGGAGAATATTATTGCCGGCATTCATGAATCAATTGCCTCACGGGTATCATCCATGGCTAAACGAGTTGGCGTAAAGGCACCGGTGATGATGACAGGTGGCGTGGCCAAAAACGTAGGAGTTGTCAGGGCCATGGAAAATAAACTCGGTATCGATATCGAGGTTTCAGAAAACGCCCAGGTCAATGGCGCCATTGGCGCGGCAGTACTTGCTGCGAAGTAGGTTTTCTTTTTGATGCTGCGGCCTGTTTACTGGTTGTCAAAATTCTTCTGTTCTACTATTATTATATATACCACCCATCAATTAAGGAGCGTATTATGAAGTCGACGCTGGTTGTCGTATCCGGACTCGTTATATCTCTGGCCTTTTTATCATGCGGTGCGGAAAAATCAGATTTTACCCTCGTATCCTTTATTGGCAGTGTAAAAATTGTTTCCGAAGGAGAAACTGTTGATGCCAGGGCCAATATGGCGCTGAAAATCGGAGATGTTGTTACCAGCGGGCGCCGTTCTTCAGCACGAATAAAATATGGTGATGCGGGAATATTTAGACTCAGCCCCGGGGGACGTCTCCGGGTGGGTGACATCAATGGTGATGAGACCGGTGCTGACCTTGACCTTGAAAAAGGCTCCCTCTTCTGCGCCCTGGCAAAAACAAAAAAGAAAGGGTTTCGGGTTAAGACCCCCACTGTGGTCGCCTCTGTGCGAGGGACAGTTTTTATCATAAGCGCTGATAGCAAAAAATCTCGTGTTTCCGTCCTCAGGGGCAGAGTGAGGGCCAATCCCCTTTCCGGGAAAAAGGAGCTGGTGAAACAGGGACGACTTGTTTCCGGGGGGAAAAGGGCAACCGTGACGAAAAATGAAGTGTCAGTCATGGAAAAGAAGGGAAGCAGGGTCAGGGTTGAAAAAATACCTCCGGTGGAACTGAAGCGTATCCGTAAAAACGAGTCATGGTATAACTGGAACTCCCTGGTCCGCAGGGGCGGGGCCCTGAGCAGTGAGATCAGTTCAGCCCTTGATAAAAAGGGAAATTCACTCCGAAAGATTACCGATCATAAAGCGTCGAAAAAAAAGAAGACAAAGAGAAAAATATGGGAATTTGCCCCCCAGAAAGAAGAAAAAAAAGACCGGAATCTTTTTGATTCAATCCGGGAAAGTGAAAAAGAGGAACGAAAAAAGAACGGTATATTATAAAATCTTTATAGCCCCTCTCTGGTGGGTGGGATTTAAAGCCTGTTCCTGTTAAACCGGAAAGTACCTGAAATATAAATATCTGCCCGGGATAAAAAAAATTTCGTGGCTGCAGGAGAACAATGGAGACTGACAGTGTTCTGCAACAGATAGTGATACTTACCGAACAGGAATCGGCACGAGACCTGAAAAAGGCTTTTTTAAATACTGTCGATTCTCTTTTTGACAGCACGGCACCGGTCATATTTGAGATTCATGAAATACGTGATCCGGAAAGTGAAGGCAGGGAGAATTCAATGATCGCTGTTGATTCTCTCGATTATAACAGCAGTTTTCTATACATTGATGATATCGAGGGGATGCAGAAGGCTGTCACTACAGGTGAGATCACAATTGCCGGTGATGCCTTGCGGTATCATCTTTTCTTACCCATTCGTGAAAGAAAGAGCATCAACCATGTTATTGCCTGTGAATCAATTCTTTCAGATGAAGAGATGAAAGTGCTGAAGAGGCTGGTCTCTGTTTTTGCCAATAATCTTTATCTTCTTAATATCAAGGACCGGGATCCTCTCACTTCTTTTTACAACCGGCAGGCATATAACCGGATGATCAATCCCATTCTGTTCAATTCAGGGAGGGACGAGTTCTTTCTTGAAGGAAAAAAGTGTTTTACCTTTCTGGCTGTTGTTGACATTGACCATTTCAAGGCGGTAAATGATGTATTCGGGCATCTCCTGGGAGACGAGGTGCTTATTCTCTTTTCCCGGATTATCCGAAATGCCTTTCGGCATGATGACCTGATTTTTCGGTACGGGGGAGAAGAGTTTATTATTATCATCAAGGATGTTGACCTTCAGTATGCAAAATCGGTTTTTGAACGATGCCGCAAAAATGTTGAATCTTACCACTTTCCCCAGGTGGGCCGTATAACCATCAGTCTTGGTTATACCAGTATCACCGGTTCCCGTGATCCCCTCATTGTTCTGGATAAGGCTGACAGGGCCCTTTATTACAGTAAACGGGAGGGGCGCAACCGGTGTTCCTTCTATGAAGAACTTGTACGCCGCGGGCAGATCGAGGCAGTCGTTGAAAGTCCTGCAGATGTTGAGTTCTGGAGTTAGAGCTTTTCTTTCCGTTTCCTAAAATTTCAGGAATACATGAAATTTTTATGGCATTATAGGATTGTAATTTTATTATGTCCAAAAATAACAGTGTAATGTATCTGTAGTGGCGCGTTGCAGGGTAGAAACAGGCTTAAGATTTACCATATTTGTTGAGGAGTGCTACTATGACAATGGATTACAAAAAAGATTTCGAAAGGTTTTGCAGTGAAGAAAAAAACCTGGTAAACCTGGTTCTCAGGAGGGTGCCCCGTTTTGGAGACAGGGTGGCCCTGAAACATAAACCGGAAAATGAATGGATAACCTGCACATGGAATGGTTTTGGCACCGCTATCGAATCTCTCGCAAAGGCCCTGATTGACAGGGGCATCAGCAGGGGAGATATGGTGGGCATCTTTTCCCATAACCGGGCGGAATGGAGTATCGTTGATGTGGCAACCCTTGCCACGGGTGCGGTAGACGTTCCTATTTACGGCACTAATTCCGCAAGCGAGGCAGAATACATAATTAATGACGCCGGGTTGAAAATGGTCTTTGCCGGTGACCAGGAACAGTACGACCGCGTTGTAGAGGTTTTTGATGACTGCAAAAGCCTTGAAATGATTATCGCCATAGACCGGCGTATCCAGCTTGACCATCAAAAGAGTATCTATCTTGATGATCTTCTCGAAGAGGGAAAAGCATCAGAATCGGACAAGGAACTGGCCAAAAGAATTGATGCCATTGATATTGACGATCTCGTAACCCTGATCTACACATCGGGAACAACGGGCAATCCCAAGGGAACCATGCTCACGCATCGTAATTTTTTCGCCATGATACACAGTACCAATGTCCGCTATCCCGATGTTAAAGTGGGAGACGTATCCATGGCACTACTGCCCCTTTCCCATGTTTTTGAAAGGGCCTGGACCTATGGCTGTTTTACCCTCGGCATGGAAAACCATTACTGCCGGGACCCCAAGGAGGTCCTTGACTTTTACGCCGAAGTGCGCCCCCACTATGGATGTACCGTTCCCCGTATCTGGGAAAAAATCCATGGTACCATCTATGACCGCCTTGAAACGGCCTCACCGGCAAAGCAGAAACTTTTTCACCGGGCTGTTGGTGTGGCCCTTGAGGTTTATCACAGGAAAGAAGAAGGCCGTGGAGCGGGTCCGGTTCTTGGCATAAAACATTTTTTTGCAAAGGCCCTGGTTCTTAAAAAACTGCGCCAGCTCGTGGGTGGAAGAAACGTCAACTTCAACTGCGGCGGCGCCGCCCTTTCCGCGGAGATCAATGATTTTTTCAATGCCGTGGGAATCCGTATCGGGCAGGGATACGGCCTGACAGAATTTTTTGTCATCTGTGTCAGTAACTTTCCTCTTGCGAAGTCGGGAACCTGCGGTCCCGTGGTGCCTAACGTGGAGGTCAAATTTTCCGATGACGGTGAAATCCTTGCCCGGGGGCCCCATGCCATGAAGGGGTACTATAACAACCCGAAGGCGACCAAAGAGGCCTTTGACGAAGAGGGGTGGTTTAAAACCGGTGATATCGGCGCGATAGACAGTGACGGCTATTTGAAAATCACGGACCGCAAGAAAGACCTGATCATTACCGCGGGAGGGAAAAATATTTCTCCCCAGCAGATTGAACTCCTCGTGGGTGAGGAAATCTACATCGAGAATGTTGCTGTTGTGGGTGATGGCAGGAAGTTTATCTCCGCCCTCATCGTACCCTCCTTCGAGATGTTAAAGGAACTTTGCGAAAAAAGAAACATTCCCTTTACCACTCCAGAAGAGGTTATCAAAAACAGTGAGATCATTGAGTTCTACCGCCAGAGAATCGAAGAACGCACGGAAAGCCTCGGCCAGGTGGAGAAGATAAAGAAGTTTACCCTCCTTCCGAAGGAGTTCTCCCAGGAAGAAGGCGAGATTACACCTACCATGAAGGTACGCCGCCGCGTTATCTCCAGTAAGTATAAAAATGAAATCGATGCCATGTATGCCGAATAAGTACCGGTAAGACCATGAAGGTGCGAGAGCGTTTTCGCACCTTCATTTTTTTTCAATAGCGGGGGCACCTGCGCAGGCAGCGGTAGCGGTAGGTGCCGTTGAGCATCTGGCAGCGGCTTTCGCATTCGGTGCGGCGTTTGCTTTTTTTGACGCTGCTTTTTTTTTCTTTTGGGGAAGTTTTACCTTTCGCGGCATTTCTCTCCATACAGAGTCGGATACACTTTACACTGTCGAGTCCCTTCAGTGACTTGCAGACGGCAGCGCACTGTTTATAACGTGAGTTGCGCCTTCCGCGGTGTGTCTGTGATCTTCTTGTTGCGGAGATGCATGTCCTGATGCACTGGTAGCGTGCCTGCCCGGTAAAGGACGCACAGTTTCGGGTGCACTGGCTGTAGGCAGAATTATCAAATCCCCTGCTGCGGTACTGTGAACTTCCTGCAGAAAAAAAAAGAAGAATAAAAAGGCCCGCAAGGGTTGTGGTAAGGAGTGCCGATTTTTTCATATATTATGCCTGCTCTTTATGGCTCTTCACAGCTGATACCCTGTGGGAAAAAATGTCAAGAAATATCGGCCTGAACAATCCTGTTTTATAAGTTACTCTCCCAAAGGAGAATTCTTGACTCCTTTACGGTAATGTGAGAGAAATGGTGCAGGGGGAAGAGCACCATGGAAAAATTGAATGCAGACTTTCTGCAAGAACAGCTGGGGTGATGAATGGGGCGAGGAAGGTTTCTTCTGGATCGACTACGGCCATTGCGGCATCGACGCGGAGATGTGGGCTATTGAGGGCCTTGACCGGGTTTACCGCCCCGGCTGATAATTTTTTCGAAGAGGCGTTCATACTCGATGATTTTTTCGTTCCAGTCATAACAGCGGGCGTTTTCTTTAAGGCGGCGGCGTAGTTTTGCATCTTCGTGTGTGAGATGATGGGCGATCAATTCCCGGAGATGAAAGCCATCGCGGTAGAATAATTCTTTGAATTTTTCGGGGGGGAAGAGTTCCGGGTAGGTAAGCCGTTTCGGAAGCAGCGGTATGACGCCGCACCATGATGACTCCATAATGCTGATGCCGAAAAAGTCCTGGTTTGATGTTACCGGCAGAAGGTGGCAGCGGCAGAGCCATGAGGCATATTCATCAAAGGTGGCGCAGTAGCCGCTGTGAAGGATGCGGTGGCCCAGTTGTTTTTTCGCTTTGGTGAGTTCTGCCGGCTCCGTGTCAGGGACCTCGCCAAGGAGGACAATGCCGAAATCATGTTTCATCTCATCGAGTTCATAGAGGACCCTGAAAAAGAGAGAAGGGTTCTTGTCATATTCCCACCGGTGGTTCCAGAGGATAAGAGGGGTGCCGGTTCTCTTATCATGGCTAAAGTCATCAAAGCGGGCCAGGTCGAGGCCCAGTGTCAGTACCTCTGATTTTTCTCGCAGCTTTTCAATGTTCTCGAGGCCCTGGTAATCGGGGTATCCCTTTAACAGGGAAGGGAGGGCGCCGAGAAAACTTTCCTGATGATAGCTTGAGTTAAAGAGGAGGATGTCAGCGGCAAGGGCGGAGCGGTAGTTGATCAGGCCGTAGTGGCGGTGCGCCCCGCGCTGCCGGTCCCGGTCCTGCTGTGACCAGGGGTAGGTGAGCTGGTTTTCATGGAAGTAGAGGGCAACGGGTATGCCGCTGCTTTTTTTTCGTGTCAGGGCGAGAAAGGTGTTCAGGTCGAGCATGTCCGAGGCTACGATGAGATCGGGGGTTGTATCCCGGCTGTTGAACTCCTCCGCCAGGGGAATGGCCCCTCCCTGCATGCGCCACTTCCAGTAACGTCCCTCGAGACCGAGGCATGACACCGCGTGAGAGCTGCGGGCGGCGATACCGTCGATCCATGTTTTATGTGAGCCCCCGTAAAAGGGTTCGATGAAGAGTATTTCTGCTGTCATTGATTTAACTTCCTGCATGACAGCCTTTATTGAAGTGCCTGATATTGCAAGGATTTCATGCTTTATAACCGGGTATTGCGAAATGAAAGGATGATTTTTGCTTGCCACCTGTGAGGGGGTATGGTTTTATAATCCCATGATAGAAAAATTCCGTCAGCAGCTTTCAGATATTCTTCAGTCGATTCCTCTTTTTAACGGTCTCAGTAACAGCGGGGTGAGCAATATTGTCAAATTGTTTCAACCCGTTGAAATGGAGAAAGGGACCGCCGTGGTCATGGAGGGCACTGACGGAAACAGCATGTTTATTATCATGAACGGTTCTGTTAACCTTTTCCGCACCCAGGAGAGCGGCGATAAACTTCTTATCGACGTTTTGAACGCTGGCGATTTTTTCGGCGAGTTCGCCCTCATCGATAAAATGCCCCGTTCTGCCGATGTCATCTGTCGTGAATCCACCACGCTGCTTGAGCTGACTAAGGAAAACCTTGACAGGCTTCTGACTGAATCGAGTGAAGTGGCCCTTGTCTTCTATCGTAACTGCCTTACCGTCACCTTTTCGCGTTTTCGCAACATGCTCACCAGTTTTACCAATGCCCGTTATTCTCTCGACCAGACCTCGGCGCGGCTCGATGTACTGAACGAGGATCTTTCCCATGCCCGCAAGGTGCAGTCATATTTTATCAATACCGATTTTCTCGATAATGAAAAATACATCCTTCCCGGGATCATGCAGTACTATCTTTATCATCCCTGTATTGAGATAGGCGGTGATTTTCTCTACATCAAACGGCTCAGTAACACCCAGGCCCTTGTGCTCATCGCTGACGTGGAGGGGCACGGCATTACCGCTTCCCTGGGAACAGGTGTGCTGCGCAGCGCCCTTTCCACGGTGATTGACAGTCTCGGGAAACGCCCTGTTGCGCTCATGACATTTCTCAACGATCACTTCTACGAAGTTTTGCCCAATCTCTATGCAACCAGTTATTGTCTTCTTATCGATACCGCTGCCAGGGCCCTTACCCTCGTTAAGGCGGGGCATCACCATCCCCTTATCTGGCAGGGAAAGAAAAAGTCTTTCGCTAAAATTGAATCTTCGGGCCCCGCCCTGGGTATCATGAAGGGGGCTGAATACAGGGAAAACAGGATTACCTATGATGCCGGTGATTACCTTTTCCTCTATACTGATGGTATCCTTGAGCAGCAGAATTCGCAGCGTGATATGTATGGTTTTTCCCGTCTTGAAAAAACATTTTCCTCATTGATAAATAATGGAAAGAAAGATATCCTTTCCGGACTCTTTGACGACCTTGCCGCCCATGCAGGGGACGAAGAGCAGGAGGATGATGTTACCCTCTATCTTCTCGAGTTTACCGCTGAAGACACGCCGGTTTCATAGAAGCAATCTGTTACCTGATTTCATCATTTGTGACCCTTGAAATACCAACAGGTTTACTATAAGCTACCGGTTTATCCGGTAGTACATGACTATTTCCAAACATGAAATTTGTTGCAAACATTCATTAGCAGGGGAGGTCCCAAAAGGGTGTCCCCTTTTTATCGTACAGGCTATACATATTTTTAGAGAATAATTACTGTTTAAAAATTGAAATGTTGCTGTCATAAAGAGTTAGAAAGGACTACCTGTATCTCTTTGCTTTTCTACATCTTTCGGTGTATTTACTTATTGAGGAAAAGGTGTATGATAAGGACCAGTTTTACAATAAAACGTATACTCTATTTAACAAAAATAATCAGAAATAAAGAGGAGGTTATTTATGAAAAGAGCAGTTTTATGCTTAATGCTGCTTGTTCTGACTGGTGCCTTTGCTATGGAAACAGTGGAGGCAAAGACCGGTACATCAGTTGGTATCGAGTATAACAGTGAGTACTATTGGAGAGGGATGTCCTTTTATGGAGACGTTAATGCTACCCGCGGTGTCCTTTTCCCCTGGGTGGGACAGGCGCTGGGTGATTTCTATTTCACCATCAGCGGCGAAATACCCACGGCTTACCTTGAAAATGAGCCGAATGCTGTCGAGGAGGCCTGGCTGGGTATTGATTTTATAGCCGCCTATAATAAGACTATTCTCGATGATGCACTGCTCGTGGGGGGGCGTGTCGCCTATTTCATGTATCCCCAGAGTAAGGACAAGAGCAGTGATGGTTATCGGAACGATTTTTTTGATCTCTCCGCCTGGGTGCAGTTGAAAAAGGTTTTTTTGAAACCAAAACTGAAGTATTCACAGTACCTGCGGGTCAGTGACCGTGGCGGTTCCCAGGATAATCTCAAAGATATCTATGTTGAACTTTCTGTCAGTCACGCTTTTCAGCTTTATAAAAACGTGTCTCTGACCCTGGGGGGCTGGACATCTTATTTCTACTATCCTTCTGCCGACGAGAACGGTTACTGTGATATAGCAGCCTATTCAAAACTGGCGGTTTCAGTGGGCGACGGCTTGAGCCTTTACGGCAAGTTCAATGCCGCTATTGTGACTGCTCCCTGGCACGATATTTATGGCGGCCAGGACCGACTGCATCTCTGGGCCACAGCCGGTGTCTCTTACGGCTTCTAATCGGATTGATTAATCATAAGAATGGCAGCGCTGCGGTTTCATAGCGGCGCTGCTATTGATATAAATAACAGGAAACAAAAATGTCCAATGTTAAGGTAAAAGTTGAAAATTTGAACAAGATCTTCGGGCCTCATCCTAAAAAGGCAATGAAGATGCTTAATGCAGGGAAAGACAAGGCGGAGATCCTTGATAAGACAGGCTGCGCTGTTGGTGTTATCGATGCCTCATTTGAGGTCTACGAGGGAGAAACCCTTGTTGTCATGGGGCTTTCAGGCAGCGGTAAGTCAACTCTTCTCCGCTGTATAAACAGGCTTTTTGAACCAACATCAGGCAATGTTTATATCGACGGAAAGGATATCACCACCCTCAATGCCGAGGAACTGCGGCAGATCAGGCAGCAGAAGTTCGGTATGGTCTTTCAGCGCTTTGCCCTTTTCCCCCATAAAACAATTCTTGAGAATACTGTTTTCGGCCTTGAGATACAGGGTGTGGAAAAAGGGGAACGTGAGGAGAAAGGAAAAAAAGCCCTTGCCCAGGTGGGGCTTACAGGATGGGCGGATTACTATCCCGGACAGCTCAGTGGCGGGATGCAGCAGCGTGTCGGCCTGGCGCGTGCCCTTGCCATCGATCCTGATATTCTTCTCATGGATGAGGCCTTCAGTGCCCTTGATCCCCTTATTCGCACTGAAATGCAGGATGAACTTCTTGCTCTTGAGGATCAGGTAAATAAAACAATTATTTTTATTACCCATGACCTGGATGAGGCCCTGCGTATTGGTGACAGGATAATCCTGATGAAGGATGGCAGGATTGTCCAGATCGGAACGAATGAAGATATCCTCACCAATCCCGCCACAGAATATGTTGAACGTTTTGTTGAAAACGTTGATATGACAAAGGTGCTGACAGCAAATGATGTCATGGTCAAGGCTTCCTTTGTTACCTCTAAGGATGGTCCGCGCACAGCCCTTCATGCCATGCGGGAGAAGGGGATTTCCAGTATCTTTGTTCTCGATAAGGGAAAGAAGCTTCAGGGTATTGTTCTCGCAGAGGACGCAAAGAAGATGGTGGATAGTGGAAAAGGCAGCCTTGAGGATATCGTGATAAGATATGAAAAGTATATCGTGACACCTGATACTCCCCTGCAGGATATTATGCCTGTAATGGTTGATGTTCGTTTTCCCGTTGCAGTGGTGGATGAAGAAAACAGGCTCAAGGGAATAATCGTACGCGGTTCAATTATCGCCGGGCTTGTTGAAAAAGGAGGTGGTAATGATGCAGATTAATATTGGAATATACATTGAAAGGGGGATCGAATGGCTCTCCGCGGCGGGAGAACCCTTTTTCGATGGGATAACCACCGCTATAGAAGGGCTGGTACAGGGACTGCAGAATGTTCTTTCCTTTCCCCATCCGGTGATTGTAATTATTCTTTTTGCTCTGTGTGCCTATGCAGTTAAGGCACGTAATAACGGCTTTTTTACCATGGAGGGTCTGCGGTCCGGTATGGGACTCAGCCTTTTTACCATATTTGGCCTCTTACTTCTCCTTGGCATGGGATACTGGGAACATACCATGCAGACCCTTGCACTTGTTCTCTGTTCGGCCTTTATTTCTCTTCTTATCGGCCTGCCCCTTGGTATCAAGACTGCCCGCAGTAACCGCCTTGAATCGATTGTCAGGCCCATACTTGATTTAATGCAGACCATGCCCGCTTTTGTGTATCTTATTCCCGCTATATTGTTTTTCAGTGTCGGCAACGTTCCGGGTGTGGTAGCAACATAATGGTAGGTACACTGGAAGCGAGGCCCAAGCGTGTACCTGCATTGTTGGTATT
>CAZHNW010000080.1:0-21860 GCA_964534225.1 uncultured Leptospirales bacterium
GAAGGCGAGGTTCGCCAACCTCGCCTTCACATGTCGCCAACCTCGCCTTCACATATCGCCAACCTCGCCTTCAAATATCGCTTATTCTGCTTGATCCCATGGACAATTTTTTATATATTGCATGAAACAGATCATTACACGTTCATACAAAAAAAGAGGACATACCATGAAAAAATCACTCTATCTTCTTCTCGCAGCAGCTCTGCTTTTATTCTTTGCCTGTGATTCAACGGAAAAAATTGCCCTCACCGTTGATACCGGCAGCGCCTCACGGGCCCAGCTGCCAGTTGACCCCTCTATCTCCCATGTAGAACTCGCCGCCTTTGCCGCCCCCATCACCGACGGGAGAATACTTACACGCGCCACCGTACCGGTAGGCGAAAGGGCAACCCTCATGGTACCGGCAGATACCAACATCGAAATATTTGCCGCCGCCATGGATGAGCAGCAGGTTCTGCTGCCCTACTTTGGCCTGGGGAGCTACTATCCCGCGGAAATGGAGCTCAGTGGCGATGCAGGCAACACAGTGGAAATCTGGATGGAGCAGATGACTTATACTTTCAGCTCCGTCTCTGCATACCAGGCGCCAATGGCAAACATGCCCTCAGCATTCAGGATTGAATGGACTTATAATTTTACAGACAGGTTCCTTGCCACGGGTCTCTTCTCTATCCAGGTAGAAAGGGCCATAACCGATCCAATGGCGAATTTTCCTGAAAATATGGAAATCTACGATACCGTTGACCTGTCGGCAATGTTCTATGACGACACAGCCCCTTTTAGCGATGGTCCTCCTTCATCAGAAGAAACCTACTGGTACGATCTACGGTTGAGGATCCCCCTCCTTGACCTTGAATCCCCGACAAGCGGCCCTTATGATGTACTCTACGGTAAATAACGAAAACATCATCCCATTACCTGTCAAATATGCAGGCCCACTCCCAGGGAGATATTAACCCCGGAGATATTGGCGGTAATACGCTCGTCGTTTTTATCACGGGCAAAGTTATAGTAGGGATACCGTGGAAAGACACCTGATTCGTCATATTTGTTATCAACATGCCGATTGTCATCGGCGGTATAGAATATAACCGGCTTGATGGTGAGTGCAATGAGATAGCCCACTCTGAAATTGATAGAAATGCGTTTCGAAACGAGAAACTCCGCGAATACCTGGGGATTGAACATGTGAGCGGTTTGTGCCGCGGCGTTGACTACAATACGCTGTTCCGCATAATCCTGTGTTGCATCATCATTGTCAAGATTAAGAGAAGTTGGAACGGGAAAACCGTGGATCTCCTGCTCGATATTTGCCATTTTACCAGCACCGACCCAGTAGGCAAAGCGGGCGCCCACGGTGAGCCACCGGTAGAGGGGCAAAAGGCCGTCAACATAGAGTTCAACCATTGCCAGGTTGACATGGGTATTGTGCTGAATATTTACATCGAGACCTGAAGTTGAGAGGAGGTTAAAATCACCTGCATCTACACCGGTCTGGGCGGTATAAGAGCTGTCTATTCTGTACTCTTCTGAACGAAATTCCATCATGGTGCCAAAAATAAAACCGGCACCCACACGCAGGTAGCGCCAGGGCTTGTAACCCACCTCAAAGCTCATCACGGGAGACATTCGACCATCATTTGGAATAATGGCGATCACGTTCAGGGTCACACTGATACCGTACATTCCCTGAAAAGCTGACCAGTAGACTTCCTCGGCAGTCTTGATCATCTCCTCACGTGAAACAGTAACGGTCCGGGCAGCGATGACTTCACCCTTTTCGGTAGAGATGATGCGCGCCGCAATTGTTATTGTCTCACCGTTGTCAGAAACAGTACCGGCAAGAAGGTACCGGGCACCGGAGAGTTCACCGGCTTTTACCGCCTCGTCAGCGCTGACAGCGCCTGTCATGGAGAGTTCGACTTCCCCCATGATCTTTTTAATGTTCTTTCGCTCAACGAGACGAAATATGGTACTGTGGCTCATTTCGCCAGTCAAAAGAGAGCTGACCGTTGCGCCGATATTATGCTTTTTCATCAATGGCGTGAGATTTTCAAAATCAAGAACCGCCAGGGGCTGCTTAATCAGCACCTGCCCTGTTTTTGCGACAAAATCCCGGGAAAGATTCTCTGACAGGCCATTTACCTCTGAAAGGGCAAATGCCGCACTGCACCAGAATGTAAAAAGAAACACAAAAATTATTCGTTTCATGATAACTCCCCTGTAAATTAAATATTGTATCTATCACACTATCGCCTTGATAAAAGATGACGGCATATTTTATTTTTCACATTACAGATGTTTTGTCAAGGCAAAGGAGCCCTGCCGCTAAAAACATCCCCAAGAAGCTCTTTACATGTATTAAAAATCATGTTATCATTCCCTTCATACTGGAGGACAGCAGGCTAAAAACGTGAAACTTCACCAGAGAATATATTACTGTAGTACTGTGTGCATGGCACTATTGACCTGTCTTTTTTTTATTTCTAACGATAATTTTTTGCTGGGTGAGACACCGGGAAAAAAGACAAAGGACCCTCTCACCCCTGATGAACGCGCCTGGTTCAAACAAAACCGAAATAATATTGTTGCCTCGGTTTACACGGACTATGCCCCCTATGAATTTATTGACAGCAACGGAAACCCTGCGGGTATCTCAGAGGATATACTCTGCCTTCTTGAAAAAAAACTTCGCATCTCATTCAAACGCAAAAACTACCGCCTCTGGAAAAACATCATCCGCGATGCCAGGAGAGGAAGGGTCTCAATAATAAAGACCATCCACCCGAATCCAGAAAGACGCCGCTATCTTTTTTTTACCAAAACCTACATGCGCATGCCCAACGTAACCATCATAAGAGATGACTGGCCGGGAGATGCCGATCTCGCCTCCCTGAAGGGGAAACGCGTCGCCGTCGTCGAAGACTATGCATCATACACATACCTGGAAAAAAATTACCCCGATCTCAAGCTTGTAAAGGTAGAAACTGATGCCGTTGGCATTACAAGGGTCGCCCTGAACAACGTTGATGCCTACATCATGGACCTCGCAGTGGTAACACACCTTATCAAAAAAACAGGCATCACCAATTTGCGTGTAGGCCGGCCCATTGATTTTGACTGGGAACTCAGCATGGGTGTGACCAGAACAATGCCACGCCTCAATGACATTATCCAGAAAGGGATAAGCATGATAAAACCAGAAGAAATTGATGCCATAAAAAAGAAATGGATCAATGCTGCGCCTCTTCCCTTTTATAAGACAAAGGGATTCAGGATGGCCATCGGTTTTACTTCTGCTTTCTTTCTTATTATCATAGCCATGTTCTTTACCTGGAACCGGTTCCTGACCCGGGAGGTAGAAAAAAAGACCCGGGAACTCCAGGAATCACATGACACCCTTGAAGAAAAGGTGCGGGAAAGAACCGCAGAACTGACAGCTGCATTGAATGATATAAAGGAATTGAAGGGGCTCATTCCCATATGCGCCAACTGCAAAAAGATCCGTAACGACGACGGGTACTGGAGCCAGGTTGACGAGTACCTGACAAATCATACAGATATCATGGTGAGCCACGGCCTTTGTCCTTCATGT
The DNA here is from genome assembly GCA_964534225.1 of uncultured Leptospirales bacterium. GTDB lineage: Bacteria > Spirochaetota > UBA4802 > UBA4802 > UBA5550 > CAZHNW01. The sequence continues at coordinate 3,596 of CAZHNW010000080.1, forward strand.
ACTGAAAAACTCTATGGTGACAAAGAATGGTATAAAAAAGCCAAAAAAAAGCAGAAAAAAATCCCTTGACCTTCCTTCCCTGAAAAAATAGAAAAAGAAAAATTTTGGGGCAGAGTCCCCGTATCCGGAAGTAATTCATATGAAAAAATTTCTGACTTTATTCCTGTCTTTTATTATTTTTTTCCCTGCCGTATCAGGGAAAGGAGGGTCCCGTTATCTCGTTTCAGGCCATAATACACTGCACCGTATAAAGTACAGCTGCAGTTCTTCCTTTACCCCCACCTTTGAAGGTAACAAGGCCATGGACAGCGACAGGGCCACAACATGGCTGTCAAAAAAAATAAAAGGGCCCCACTGGCTCACCATTGATTTCGGCACCAAGAGAATCATGACGAAAATAATCGTTTTTCCCGGTAAAAAGGACAATTATCCCACACTGAAAAAAATTGCCCTGCAATTCAAGTATAAGGGGAAATGGTTTGATTTTGCCGCAAGAGACATAGACACCAGCCTCTTTGGAGGAGGCTATGGCCCGGTCAGCTTTAATCTTGACGGCATCGATGCAAGTACCTTTCGCCTCTATGTTCCTGATGGCGCCACACGTAACGGACATGCCGCCATTGCCGAAGTGGAAATATATATCGGTTCATCAAAAATCGCCTTCTTTGACGCCCGTCTCAAGGGCCTGGGCATGCCCATCGAAAGGGGTTTTCTTCCCACAAAGGACTATTTCTACCCCGGGGCGCCGCGCCGCTACCGCGGGGGAAAACATAAGGGCCTGGACATTTACAGGTGTTATAAAAAAGGAAGTTATGACCCCCAGCCGGTAACTAAAAAGACACCGGTCCTTGCGGCACGCGATGGTGTCATTATACGTGCCGACCTCGATTATAAGGGCATGACCCCTCAGCAGTGGAAAAATCAGTCAGATTATTACCGCCGCAACCCCCGCACCTTTGTCAAACGCTCCTTCGGGGGCATACAGGTCTGGATCGACCACCTTGACGGGGTCGTCACTACCTACAATCACCTGAATAAAATAAAACCCGGCATCAAAAATGGTACGAAAGTAAAAAAGGGGGAAGTTATCGGCTGGGCCGGCAACTCGGGCCTCTACTCAGAAGCGGTGGGGGATGACAGCAATGTTCATCTTCATTTCGAGATATGGGTCGACGGCTTCTATCTCGGCTACGGCATGCCTGTTGATGAGATCAAGCGCTACTTTGTCTGGATTTTTTACGACATGCAATGATGCTGTTTTCAGATTGGATGCCCCCTTCGGGAAGCATCCAATCTGAAAAAATTATTAACCCCCGCCCCTGCGTGCCACAAAGCCCTGTGTGTTAAGGCCTGTTGATGATGAGGTACCGGCTATTTTTGCAAGATAGGTTGGTCCCAGTTTTTTGATATGTTCCGCCACATTATCAAAGTAGTTCAGGTGTTCCTGCTCCTCGTCAATGATGGCCTCGAATATTTTCATACTCACACTGTCACCGTTTACCCTGCAAACCTCAAGGAACCCGTTATAATCATCAACAGCGGTCTCCTCGAGTTCAACATCAAAGGGGAAAATTACCTCAATGTCCTGATCTTTTTCAATGCCGGCATCCTTTTCGGTTACCGGCTCTCCGCCCAGCTCCTTGATACGCTCGGCAAACATCTCGGCATGGCGCATCTCATCGATGGCAATGAGCTTGATCTGTGCCGCCAGTTCACCATAGTCCATATCATCGAGGCCATAGTGCTGGTTCATGTACTGGTGAATGGCAGTCAGTTCAGCTGCCCGGGCCTTGTTCAATACTTCGATTACTTTTTGTTTTTTCTCTTCACGTGTTGGCATTTATCGCTCCTTTATTTACAGGGATGTGTCCCTTTTATATTCCTTTAACTAAACATAATTTTGTCTGCATTTCAAAATCATATTCGTTTAAAATGCTGATTACAACACTTTTTCAAAAACAAAACAAAAAATTTATTTTGTATAAAACAATTTCTTTACATTAACTACGTTTACTGCAACAATGCCACATTCAAAGAATATGGATGTATTGAATTGACAGAAAAATAAAAAAAATGCAACCTTTTAAAATAACCTTATGTCTTGTAGTAAAGAAGATGCAGGAGGCAAATCCCGTATCTTCTTTCTATAAAACAACATGAAAAAGGTATTACCATGTTAAAAAATATTAAAAATAATCTAATCGGGGCACTCTCCATTTTTTTCCTTATCACTAATACTGTTTTCTGGTGTCTCCTTCTCTTTCCGGTTACATTTTTAAAAATGATTTTTCAGTTCAAACCCCTGACAAAATTTTTCAACATAATACTCGACGACGGCATCGCGCAGACATGGATCGCATGTAACAATGCGGCCCTGGCCATGACACGCAAAATCCACTGGCAGGTAGAGGGCCTCGAAGGGCTCGAATTGAATAAATGGTACCTGGTTCTTTCAAACCACCAGTCCTGGACGGATATCGTTGTCCTTCAGAAGGTCTTTCACAAAAAAATTCCCTTCCTCAAGTTCTTCCTTAAAAAAGAACTTATCTGGGTACCTATTCTCGGCCCCGCATGGTGGGCCCTTGACTTCCCCTTTATGAAGCGCTACACACCGGCAGAACTGGCAAAAAAACCACACCTGAAGGGCAAAGACATCGAGATCACCAAAAAGGCCTGCGCCAAGTACCAGCACATTCCCGTTTCGGTAATGAATTTTGTCGAGGGAACACGCCTGACCGAAGAAAAACAAAAGAAACAGAAATCACCTTTTCGCAATCTTCTCAAACCGAAATCCGGGGGCATCGGCTTTGTCTTTTCAACCATGGGAGAACAGCTCTCCAGCATACTCAATGTCACCATCGCCTATCCCGACGGCCCTTACAGTTTCTGGCAGTTTTTAAAGGGGGAAGTAAAAGACATCCGCGTTCATATCGAAGAGGTCCCGGTCACCGAAGACCTTATCGGCGACTATATCAATGATCCCGTCTACAGGGAACACTTTCAGCAGTGGCTCAATGACCTCTGGAAGAAAAAGGACGACCGCATTGACGAACTCCTCGAATGGGAAGGAAAAGGAAGTAAAGACTATTTTCACCTCGACGCGCAGGCGGAAAACAAGAAAGACAGTGACCTGTTGAATTAGCATACAACCCGCTGAAGGCGCGAAACACTTTTCGTGCCTTCAGCATATCAAAGACTCATCTCCCCTGCATGATATGAACTTCTCACCAGGGGGCCCGCCATTACTTTTTTGAATCCCATTTTCAGTGCCCGCCTGCGGATCTCTTCGAACTCATCAGGGTGATAATACTTTTCAACAGGCCAGCCTTCGCGGCTCGACTGAAGGTACTGCCCCACCGTGAGGAGGCTGCATCCCGCCTTCACAAGGTCATCCAGTGTGGCATAAATATCATCCATGGTTTCACCGAAACCGATCATGAGGCCCGACTTGGCGGGCAGGCCCGCGCGTGAAATCTCCCGCAGTATTGACAGTGAGACATTGTAATTACCCCCGGGGCGGAGTTTCTCATAGAGTTCTCCCGCCACCTCGATGTTATGGTTTACCACATCAGGGGCCGCATCCAGGACCAGCTTCAGGTTCTCCCGCCACCGGGGCATAAAATCAGGGATCAGCACCTCGATTCTGCACCCGGGGACCCGTTCCCTCACGGCAGCAATGGTCTCACAGTAGATGCCGGCGCCGCCATCAGGAAGGTCGTCCCGTGTCACCGATGTGATTACCGTATAAGTCAGGCCGAGTTTCTCAACGGCCCGGGCCAGTTTAACCGGTTCATTCTCATCAACCGGGCCGGGCTTGCCTGAATTTACTGCACAGTAACGGCAGTTGCGGGTGCATGTGTCGCCCAGTATCAAAAAAGTGGCGGTGCCGCTGCTGAAACATTCACCAATGTTGGGGCATCCCGCCTCGGCACAGACTGAATGCAGGCCCCCTTCCCCCAGGGCCTGCCTGACCCTGAGATAGTCTTTGCCCCCGGGTATGGAAAAGCGTACCCAGGGCGGCTTGCGCAGGGGCCTTTTCTTTACTTTGTCTCCCATTTGAGTACCGGTTTCCGCGCCGCCGTAACGGCATCGACCTTTCTGAATGCAAGAGTATGGGGTGCCCCGGTAACAAGCTCGGGGTTATTTTCCGCTTCGTCTTTTATCTTCAGCATGGTTTCTACAAAACGGTCAAGGGAGGCAAGGCTTTCTGTCTCTGTAGGTTCGATCATCATGGCCCCGTCAATTATAAGGGGAAAATAAACCGTGGGGGCATGAAAACCGTGATCCAGGATGCGCTTGGCAATGTCATTGGTGGTGACATGGTTGGGCATCCCCTTATCTGAAAGAACAAACTCATGCATGCAGGTACGGTCAACGGGAAGATGATAGTGGCCTTTCAGTTTCGCCAAAAGATAGTTGGCGTTGAGCACTGCCGTTTCAGAAACTTCACGCAGGCCCTCTGCCCCGAGCATGCGAATATAGGTATAGGCACGCAGCATGATAAGTACATTCCCGTAAAAAGAGTGCACGCGCCCGATGGAAGACGGGCGGTCATAGTTGAGGGTATAACCTTCCCCCCCCTTCTCTACCACCGGGACAGGAAGAAATTTTTCGAGGCGTGAGACCACACCGATGGGGCCTGATCCGGGGCCGCCGCCCCCGTGGGGCGTTGAAAATGTCTTATGCAGATTTATGTGCATGAGATCAAAGCCCATGTCGCTGATACGGGCCTTTCCCATCACCGCGTTCAGGTTCGCCCCGTCACAGTAAAAGAGGGCGTCATACTCATGAAGTATGTCAGCGATGAGGCGTATGTTGCGGTCAAAGAGCCCCAGGGTATTGGGGCTGGTAAGCATCATACCCGCCACGTCTTCATCGAGCACCTCTCGCAGGGCATCGATGTCGACATCACCCTCGGGGGTTGAGGGAACGGATTTCACCTCGAAGCCGCACATGGCCACTGAAGCGGGATTGGTGCCGTGGGCTGAATCGGGTATGAGCATCACTTTACGTTTTTCGCCCTTATCTTCAAAATACTTTTTGATGATCATTACCGCTGTCATTTCTCCATGGGCACCCGCGGCAGGGGCAATGCTGAAACGGTCCATGCCGGTGACCCCGGTGAGATACTCACCCAGCTCGTAGATCATCTGCAGGGTCCCCTGTGCGCATTCTGTTCCCGCCAGGGGATGAAGGGAGGTAAAGCCTTTGAGAGATGATGTGCGTTCGTTGATCTTGGGATTATGCTTCATGGTACAGCTTCCCAGGGGATACATTCCGGTATCAACACCAAAATTATAGGTAGAAAGTTCTGTGTAGTGGCGCACTACCTCAACCTCGTTGACATCGGGAAGGTCAAGGTCTTTCCGCAGCAGGTGGGCGGGGATATCCTCTCCGGTACCGATATCATATGACTCAACAGAGTATTGGTTCTTTCCAGTTTCGTGCAGTTCAAATATTGATTTCATGGTTCTCTCCTCCTTACCTGGTCCCTGTTTCGTCTGCCATGGCGGCGGCAAAATTTTCGATGTCTGCGGGTGTTACCGCTTCAGTGGCGCAGAAGAGACGGCACCCCTTCAGGTCATCGTAATACTCTCCCAGGTCGATACCGGGAAGGAATCCCGCCGCCTCCAGTCCCTGGATAGAAACATTGCCAGGGACACGCATAACAAACTCGTTGAAACAGGGGGCATCAAAGACCGGGACGAGTCCCGCACCGATAAGGGCCTGTTTCAGTTTCCCTGCCAGGGCATGGTTCAGGGAGGCGATCTCTTTCAGTTTCGGCCCTGCCAGGGAAAGATAGATTACGGCGCGCAGGGCAAGCAGTCCCTCGTTGGTACAGATGTTGGAAGTGGCCCGTTCACGGCGAATATGCTGTTCCCTTGTCTGCAGGGTTAAAACGCGGGCGCTGCGGCCGGTTTCATCAGTGGTGGCACCCACGAGACGCCCGGGGATACGGCGCATAAACTCCTTTGTCGACGCGATAAAACCGAGCATAGGGCCGCCGTAACCGATATAGTTGCCGAAACTCTGGGCCTCACCGCAGACAACATCCGCCCCTGCCTCACCGGGGGGAGCAATAAGCCCAAGGCTCATTGCCTCTGTTACCACGGTAATAAAAACAGCTTTCTGTTCATGAACAGCCTCTTCGAATGATCGCAGGTCTTCTATTGAACCGAAAAAGTTCGGTGTCTGTATAACCACCGCGGCAACAGTATCATTCATCTCAGCCTTGAGGGCGGCAGCATCGGTGAGACCGTTTTTTGCCGCGACAGTGACCACCTCGATACCGGCAGCCCAGGCATAGGTATCTAAAACAGCACGATAATGGGGATGCACCGCTTCACTGATTACAACCCGGTTACGACGCCGCACCCCGCAGGCCATAATAACGGATTCGGTCATTGCCGTGGCGCCGTCATACATACTGGCGTTGGAAAGGTCCATGCCGGTGAGGCGGCACATCATTGTTTGAAACTCAAAGATGGCACCAAGGGTCCCCTGGCTCACCTCGGGCTGGTAGGGGGTGTAGGCGGTGTAGAATTCTGATCGTGACGAAAGATAATCCACTGCCGCAGGTACATAATGTTCGTAAGCTCCGGCACCGGCAAAGTTTTTTACAGGGCAGTTCACTTCAGACAGGTCATTCATGTGACGCATGACTGCTGATTCCGTCAGGGGTTCGGGAAGGTCTAAAGGCTGTTTCAGCAGGATATCCCCGGGAATATCCTTAAAAAGATCATCGATACCGGAAACTCCGATTGCCTGCAGCATTTGTTTCCGGTCTTCTTCGGTTACGGGTATAAATGACATGTTTTTCTCCTTCGTGATGAGAATAATACCTCACCCGGCGTACTGGTAGAATGGCCGGGGCACGACCTTTGCCGCGACTTTTTTATTTCGTATGACCACCTGGAGTTCGTCTCCTTCGGAGAGGCTCCCGGCGGTGACCAGTGCCATGGCGATACCCTTTTTGAAAAGGGGTGAGAACACACCGCTGGTTATATATCCCAGGTCTGTGCCGTCCTTTTCAAGGCGGTAGCCTTCGCGGGGGATCCCCTTCTCCGTCATCTCCACGCATATGAGTTCACGGGGCGCGCCTTCACGTTTCTGTTTTTCGAAAAGTTCTTTTCCGGGATAATCCTCTTTAGAACTGATGATCCAGCCAAGGCCCGCCTCAACAGGAGATATCTCTTCGGAGAGTTCATGGCCATAGAGGCTGTAACATGACTCGATGCGCAGGCTGTCACGGGCCCCGAGGCCACAGGCCTTAAGGCCATCCGGTTCACCCGCTGCCAGAAGGGCTGACCAGAGTGCGGGGGCATCTGAATTTCTGATATAGAGTTCGTATCCCGCCTCGCCGGTATACCCGGTGTTTGAAACACGCAGGTCTGCGCCATTAAAGGTCGTATCAAAAAAATAAAAACGCTTCAGGGAAACAAGCTTTTCATCTGAAATGACTTTTTGTAAAACTTCGAGGGACTTAGGCCCCTGGAGGTCGATCTTTGCCAGGCCGTCAGAAAGGTCTTCGATGGTCACGTCTCCCTCGGCCTTTTCTTTAAAACAGGCAAGGTCTCTTTCAGTGTTGGAAGCGTTGACCACGATAAAGAACTCTTCTTCGTTTACCATGTATATAAAGAGGTCATCGATGAGCCCCCCTTTTTCGGTGGGAAGTCCACTGTACATGGCCTTTGCCGGTTCCAGTTTCGAAAGGCGCGTGGGGATCACCCTCGCGAGAAGCGCCGCAGCGTCTTTCCCCGTTATGCGAAACTCTCCCATGTGAGAAATATCAAAGAGGCCCGCCGCTTTTCGCGTTGCCATATGCTCTTCGACGATGGAAGTATACATCACGGGAAGTTCCCATCCCGCGAACTCTACCATTCGCCCTTTTAGTTTTAAATGTTCTTCATGAAGCGGTGTCTGTTTCACTCTCTCCTCAACCTCCTGTTTTCTTCATCCTTCGTGCGGCAAAATCAGCAGCCTTCATCAGGGGGTCTTCAACCTCGCTGACTGACGGGCAGTAGGCCATCTCAACGCGCTGCAGTTCTTCAAGAGTAAGGCCGAACTCTACTGCCATGCTTACCAGGTTTATGCGCGATGCCGCCCCTGATTTGCCCCATGCCTGCCCGCCGATAACACGGCGGCTCTTTTTATCCACAAGTATCTTAATATTGATGTCATCCCCGCCGGGAAAATATTCAGGCAGCTGGTATGTTTTAATCTTTCCAGAGGCAGCATCAAAACCCCGCTCCTTTGCCGCAGCAGTGGTAAATCCCGTTCCCGCCACTTCGAGACTTCCCATGGTGGTCACAAAGGTTCCGGCACTTCCCCGGTAGGCGGCCTCTCCCCCGGCGAGATTGATGCCGGCGATAATACCCTGCTTGTAGGCCGAGGTGGCAAGTTTTGCCCCGATTGGTTTCCCGTCAATGACCGAAACTGTGGCGACAGCATCCCCGGCGGCATAGATTCCCGGCACAGAAGTCTCCATAGTCTCAGTAACGGTTATACCGAGAGGGGTCTTTTCGATTTCGACGCTTTCGGCGATTTCGGTGCGGGGGGCAAACCCGGCGGAGAGAATGCCCAGGCGGGCCTTTACTTCCCCCCCATCGACCTTTGCCCCGGTAAAGGCATCAGTGCCCATGATCTCATCAACAGGTGCGCCCAGCCTGAGAGTTATCCCCTCTTCTTCTACAGCGACGGCAAGGGCCTTTGCCATATCGGGATCGAGAATACCGGGAAGAATCCCCGTCTGCATCTCCACCACCGTTACCGCGGCAATTCGCTTTTTCAGGGCCACCGCTGTTTCAAGGCCGATGGCACCGGCACCGATAACTACCGCCGCGTTCGATCCCTCGATATTCTTCATTATACCACGAAGGTCATCCATGCCGGTGAGTGTATGCAGGCCGCGACCCAGCATCTCAGGTGCCCCTTTTATGGGGGGAAGTAAAGGCCTGCTTCCGGGGCATAACAGGCAGCGGTCGAAGGGCACTTTTTTTTCTCCATCGGCAGTTTCGACAAGAACTGTCCTGGCTCCCGCATCGATAGAGAGGGCGCGCCCCGTCACCTTTTCGACCTTCATGCGGTCGAGGTGGATATCCTGTGTAAGACCGGCAGGGTCAACCACACCCTCCAGGGCATAGGGAAGTCCGCAGGGATGAAGCAGGTCATGTTCCTTCGGATCGATGACAGTGACCAGCACCTTCGGGTCAACTTTGCGGGCCGCCATCATGGCGGCATAGCCGGCGGAACCGAAACCGATTATTACGATTCTGTTCATGTAACTTCCTTATAGTCATGTATCACCGGCCAGGCCGGCAGCTTGAGGCCCCCCCTAAAAGGTGGGCATTAATTATATTCTCTGATCATAATACTCCCGCTCTATCGCCGCGGGGGCGAGTTACTTTTTTTCCGAAAAAAAAGTAACCAAAAAACCGCTCTGCCAGCGCTGTTTAGAACATCCTGTTCGCGCTGGCATTCGATCATCCTGACCAGCATCAATCGCCATAGTGGCTCAACGGGCGAACCTTTCACCTGATGGGTTTTTATCTATATACACACGCCTCGTGGCGTACCGGCAATTCCGTTTATCTACTTTATACTATTACTATAAGACATATGGTACCAGCCCGTTATAGCTCTTGTAAACAACGAAAGTCTCCACTGACCTGACCTGTGAAATTTTTGAAACCTCGCTGGTATAGAACTCGAGGAGATCAAACTCTTCGGTGAGAAGCACCGTAAGAACCAGGTCATACTGTCCGGTAACGACGTTAACCGAAACAACTCCCCTGAGATGGCTGAACTCCTCACCCTTGCTGACCAGGTCCATTGTCTCGAGCTTGACACCAACGATAATGGTACGGTGTCCCGGTATCTTTTCCGTGTTGACCATGCCGGTGATGGCAAGAATTCCCTCGTCGGTCATGCGGTGCACCCTGCTGCGCACGGTATTTTCAGTAACCGAAAGGTCCAGGGCGATTTCTTTGAATGATTTACGGCCGTCACGGAGATGCCGTATTATGGCCATGTTCAGGTCGTCGACTTCCATCTTTTTATAATCTTATGTCTCTTTTTTTAAAAGGCTTATTTACAAAAATTTTAAAAAGCCATGGGTTCCGATTTTCATTAACATAATTGATATATATGTTAATTTTTTAAACAAATATTAATATATAACGCAATTTATTGACCTTATATTTCGTAATACATAAAAATGCAACCAATTAATGCAGACAATTTTAGAAATAATGGATGATTCCTGTAATTTAAGGGAGATAGTTTCGTATACGGGGAGTAAACTTAACAAGGGTTAACACCATTTTATAAATTTTATTGCCATCATCTCATAATAATAGAAAATATAGTTATGTTTTCTTCAAAAATATTCTGGCATAATTTTACCGGCAAAACTAAAAACATACCCCGAGGGGAAGTAACATGAAACAAATTACATCATTCATAATTTCACAGACCAATATTGCCAGTTGCAGTACTGCCGGTAAAACATCAAATATAATAAAATACATTCTACCTGTATTACTTCTGTTTCTTTACACAGGGTGCAGCGTTACCTATAAATCGATTAGCAACAAAAATTTTTACTGGTATTATAAAACAAGGAAGGTTCGCACAGTACTGATAGATCTACGGCCCGCGGAAAAGTTTAAAAAAGGCCATATGCCGGGGGCTGTCAATATTGAATTGACCGATAAAAATTTCAAGAAAAAGATCAAACACTCTGTCGGCAAAAATGCAAAGGATGTATGGATAATTTTTGCATACAGTCATGATAAAAGGAGCACAGAAGAGATGCTCAAAAAATTTCAAAAACTATTTAAATATCATGCACCTTTTAAAGGGCCTGCAGGTATATTCTACCTCAAGGATGGTTTTATTCACTGGAAGGGCACCGGCAGGTGACAGGCCTCAGGTATTTCAGAACGCGAAAAACACTCAACAAGATCAGCCACAGTCCCTGCAGTGCTGCCGCAATCGTACTGAACCTGCTGAGAAATCAGGCCGCCTCGGTTTGAAAAAAGTATGTTAAAATATTGTGGGTGCAGGTTTACCTGAGCCGACAACTCGTAATATTTTCCACTATGCAATGCACCTGAATTATATTTCGTTTTCTGAAATAGATAAACGATCTGCCATTTCCGTAAGGATAATTAATAATTTTAATGCGAGCTTTAAAGCAGCCGTCTTTTTTCCCGGCCGGTTTCATGTAAATCGAATCAATAGATTTATCAGTAAATAACCGCCTGTTGACACCGGCATGATGATGTCTGTCGGTATGAAAATAAAAGACCAGCAGAGGGAACTCAAATTTCTCCCCTTTACCATTGACTCCCTTTTCTCTATCTTTATACTGAAAAGACAAAAATTCGCCCTTGCGGCAAAATCTGTTTTTTAATAATACCTGCTCAGAATTTTTTCCATTAAAGATAAAAACTTTCCCCGGAGCAAAATAGTCATCAATAATCCTGAATGCCCTTTTTTCAGAATTTTTAACACAGTATCCACACTTTTCGACCCTGCTTTCTCCCAGTGCTTTAAATGCCAGCATGGGGACTTCAAGATCATGCATCACAGAATAGACAACACATGGAACAGATAAAAGGGAGCACAAAGATACTATTTTTACTATTTTTTTCATCACACTGCCTGTCAGTTATTTTTCAAAAAATTTATAAATTCTAAAACATTTGTCTTATACCAATCAAGGGACTTATAAAAACCCCTGTTATGTGACCCACTTATGGTAATAAATTTCTTTTTACCATGAGCAGCCCTGTAAAGCATTTCACCATGATAATAAGGTATGACCTCATCATCTCTGCTATGAATTATGCATACAGGCACTTTTACTTTTTCAATCTCTTCTATACTGATATATTTGCCACCTGTCCCAAAGGGTTTAAAGAGACAGCCAGCATGATCTGAAACTATTTTTTCAAGGGATGAAAATGACGACTCAACTATAAGCCCTGCGAAAGATTTTCCCCCGGCAAGCCTGATGGCAACCGCCCCGCCCAGAGATCGTCCCCAGACAATAATCTTTTCAGGTTTCACTTTCATCCGTTTCACCAGAAAATTCCAGGCTGCCTCTGCATCCCTGCGGGTTTCTTTTTCTGAAGGACTCCCGTCACTTTTCCCATAACCAGAATAATCGAAAATAAAAACATTCAAGTTCATTTCATTGAGAATCTGTACTGTTTTCAGTCGGTGAGAAATATTTCCCCCATTTCCATGACAAAACAGAACTGTATATTTCGACTTTTCAGCACCTATCCACCAGCTATTATTCCTGTTTCCACTTTCAGTATAATAATTATATTCAACAAATCGCAGATTAATTGATTCAGGTGTTTGATGGATTTTTTTATCAGGATGGTAGAGAATAGAGCTGATGCATCCATTGAATACAACAAGAACAAAAAATGACATCAGCAACCCTTTCTTTACATGCAACTTCATACTTATTCCTAAAAATAGTAATTACCGCTCACAGTAACCCCGTGCAGTATTTTACCATACATCCGAACAAAGTCGTAGGAGGCTACCACTGAAACATTTCTGCTTATAATAAAATTATTATCCGCACGTGCATTCAGGTACAGTGTCCTGTTTCCAATACTGAAGTATCCTGCACGACTGGAGTAATAAATTTTGAACCATCGTGAAATCCGGTTAATTGCTCCCATGGCAAAGTTGACAGATCCATTGATCCAGTATTTTCTGGACGGCCCAAGATCAAGATCGACTTCTCCCATTATATAAAACAGACCGAGTACAGGTATATCCCATGAGAACCCCCCTCCCATGCTGCCATTATAGACAAGATGTTCATTACCATCATTTCCTAAACGCTGAAGAAATCCTGTTTTCATTTTCCAGGAAAGAGGAAAAATCAAACCACTTCGGGGCACCACACTCACTAAATTAATTATATCCGCCCGATTTAAGACAAATTTATTATCGGTGATTCCATATCGCAATGAAAAATCTCCGAATATAATTTGTGAGCCCTTATTAAATCCATCTTCCGCATCGATAAGACTATGGTAGGTAAAACGGAAATTAAGCAGCACATATGACTTGTACAAACCGGCTTCATTGCGGTACATATATTGACTCGACAGAAAATATGAATCATGGCTCCGCTCAGGAAACGAAGGAACATCAATCGGTTCATATTTCTGTTTACGATTTCCAAGAGAACTCCGCACCCTGAGGGCTCTTCGATACATATTAATGTATGTTTTCTTTTCAATTTCTTTTTCGGTATAGGAATAATCAATAAATTCACATAACAAATCACTGATTAAAATTTTTGTATCATTCGTCTCATCCAGACCGAGAACATCTTCAGGCTTCCCTTTACCATAAACAATATTCTTGATCATTTGAAGATGTGTTGGATCAGTCTGTTTCTCGAAATGCATTATTTTAGAAGTTTTTGAAGGTCTATATCGAGGAGAAGTAACAGCTCCTGCTTCAACAACTGCCTTTAATGTATCAATGGGCGTTACAGTAGGACCAAGTCGATCAAACAACCTCAATGAAGGTTTAGCCGCCTCCAGGAGAAACAAAAGGTTGAAAGAGCAGTTTTCATCGAGATAAAAGTAGTTCGAATAGGTCCTGTTCATCTCAAAAAGATGCAGAAGCATTCGCTCTATCTCCTCCTCAGAAAACTTCAATGGATACTCCCATATTTCCCGCTTATCCATGTCACTGTATTCTTCTACCTTATCATAGTAAGGTATAATATCAAAATAGCCCCGATAAAGCCCCACGAGCCCCTTAAAGGCATAAATGATGCCACGGGATTCAGTTGCATGCGCCTGATAATTGACAGAAAAGGCAAGCAGCCTGCTCTTGTTCCGCCGCTCTATTATTAAAAAAGTATGGCCATACATTGATGCAGGATTATTTATATAACCCGCAGGAAATACAAGTGACAGGGATTTAACATCAATTTTTTTTATAGTTTCAACATGCTTTCGTGATGGGGGATAGGGAAGTTTAGATTCATCAAGTTTTAATTTTTCTTTTATCCAGGTATAACGGGCAATATATCTTTCTGTCATATTATTCTCAGGAGGAATATTCCTGTCAAAAAATGCCCTGATGGTCGCCTCAAGTTCTGCCCAAGGACTGGTTTTCCCGTCTTCTGATAGAAAAAATCCGGGAGTATCAATATAACTCTTTGTTCCAAGCACCCCTTTCTTGTAATGAAGAAGTATATACCAGTACCTGTCCTGGTGTAGTTTTTTCTTTTTTGCCTGCTCAACCAGGTATTCTACATATTCAGAGTAGCGATCCGGGGGAGAAACTTTTTCTACAGCTTTAATCTCTGATGTTGCAATAAAAAAATAAAAACCGACAATTAAAACAATAAGGAAAGGCCGTTTTAACGGCCTTTCCTTAAGCATACAATTAATCATAATTAAAAATAATCAGCCTTTTACTACCGTCTGGATGTTTTTTACAACTGCGTCAGCTTCAATATCATCGGAAGTATAGATTTTGTCAAAATTGTTCTGCAGAAGTGAAAAAAGAACGCCACGATCTTTGACCTCAACTTCCATAATATCTGCAAGAGTAGTAAGATATTCGCCCTCACCTTTTGCAATATCATTTGCAAGATTATCCATATTATGTGCAACATACTTTTCCACTCTTTTTGATTCAAACACGATTCCATCAAACTGCTCACAACCACTGGTTCCTGTTGTTACACCGAATGTACCGGTATATCCATTGGTTGTTGCAGCAAGAGAATGCATGGTGAGGCCTGACTTGTCACCGAACCACTTGGAACCGAGTCCGCAATTGCCAAAATTTCTACGAACGGTGCCTTTACCCTTTCCAAGGGAAACAGTAACAAAACAAAATACCAGCATAACTGCTAAAAAAAGCTTAAAAAACTTTGTCATAATAACCTCCAAAAATTTTAATATATTAATTGAATATATAAATTAAAAAGTCAACTCTATTTTAGTAAAATGACTGATTTAAAAGCACAAAAAATTAGATTATGTACAATGACGTTCGTAATTTGATATAAACGGCAAGCCATCGCCTGCCGCTTCATCAGCTTCAATCACACCACAGTCACCCGTATCCGCCCGGGAGACAGAAAAATAATGTGATTTCGAAATTCAGGCCACAGCACCGGTAAACCGGCACATCTGGATTAATGCCATCTTCAGCTCTGACAACTTACCCAATGTGAAAAATCAATAAAGCAAAAACTAAATACGTTAAAAGATACTTATTAAAAAGTTTCACATACCGGGGACCGGAGGCCCCTCCCTCCACCGGGACCTGCTGCTTCCCGGGAAAAGATAAACTTCCCCCCATAAAAAAAGAATTGTTTTTCTTAACTGAGTTTACATTATTTGTAAATCACATATCATAAAAGGATGGAAGGACATATGAAATTTTCATTTCTGCTCTACATGCTGGCAAAAAAACTGAAATCAACGGCAAAAAAAAATCCTGATTTCAAAAAACGCCTGGCGGAAAAAGACTTCACCCTTCAGATCAGGACAGAAGACAACAAGAAAGCAAGGTTCTTTACTTTTACTAACGGTGATGTGGAATCAAAAGGAGCCCTTGCAGAAAATGCCCAGATAAGCCTTATCTGGAGCGATGCCGCTACCGGCTTCAAGACCATGACGGCAAAGGATGGCAATGCCTCCATGAAGGCCCTCCAGGAAGGAAAGCTGAAACTCGACGGAGACGCACAACTGGCCCTCTGGTTTACCGAAACCATAAAGCAGATGATGAAGGCATAATATTTATACTGCCGCGTCCCATTCAGGGCCGCGGCAGTCTGTAACCGTACCGGCCGGCATCAACCTCCCGGCATGGTGATGAAAAGTCCGTTCTTGTCTACCTCGTTACGCAGAATGTCCAGTATCTCATCAGAGGGTGTCTCCGTTACGGGGATCTCCCCTTCAGGTCGTAGCAGCTCGAAACCTGAGGCGAGCTGAGCGAGTTCCGGAGAAACCCCGGGATGAAGTGTCTTGATCCGCATACGATGGGTTTCAGGACAGAAGTCATAGACCCCTGCAGATGTTATTACCGCAACCGGCCCTTTGCCCAGAAGGCCCCTTTTGGCTCGGCTCTTTCCATCGACAAAGCGGCCCACGGAAGTAACAAAATCGACTTCCTTTACAAATTTTTCAGGAGACTGCAGCCCCACGTAGATCAATTCTTCAGAGAGTGAGGCAAGGTCATTGTTGCCTCCTGATCCTGTCAGGCGTACCTTCGGGTTCGAATGCTCATCGCCGATCATGTGTGTATTGGCATTGCCATACATATCAATCTGGGCGAAACCGAGAAATCCCTTATCTACAAGGCCGCAGGCGGCCTGGCCGAAACTATAGCTCATTTCAAGAATCATTGGGGCCTTGCGCCAGGTCATGGGGCCTCCCACTGACCAGGGCATGTCACCCTGCATGGGGTCCTGTCCCCCTGACTCATAAACAAAAGTAATATTGGGTGCATGTGTCTTTTTTGCAAGAATTGCCGCTACCATGGGCAGTCCTGTTCCGATATATACGACTTCATGATCATTTATCTGCTTTGACAGCACATAGGCGACCATTTCAAGGGGATTTGCCTGTTGTTTCATGTTCATTATGTCCTCCTGTTGTGGTAAATGATTTTCTCAAGGATAAATTACGAATGAATATCACCGAGTTCTTCACTCCATGACTCGTAGGTGAAATCAACGCCGTCAAATTCGTTGTCACCTTCTGCGGCTTTTGCAAGACGCCGTGCTTCGGCAATCCATTCCGCTCCTCCAAGTTTTTCTACCACTTCAAGAGGCCCTGAGGTTCCAGAGATCCATTCCTCAAAAAAAGCCTGTGCATTTTCATCTGTTGCTGTTGCCCAGATAAAAAGCTTTTCCCACCAGCGCCGTGCCCAGTAGTAGCATCCCGGCATGTAACCGGGCACCCCGCCAAAGGGAAGTTCAACCACGGCATCAACATTCTGGAACGAAATAAATACACCCTTGTTATTCCACCTGATATCATCGTTCGAAACAATTTCCTCTGCAGTAATGACCACCTTTCGGCTTGCAGCTGCAGTTGCAATATCATTAACAGCGGGACCGATAAAGCGCGCATTGCCGTACTTGTCAGCAGCGTTGACGTGAATAAAAACGATGTCAGGATAAAGGGCGGGAACAAAAATTACGGGGTCAGAATCCTTTTTCATTGGATTCTGCATTTCATGCAGGTAGGGATTGTGCCTGACTATATCTGAACCAAGTCCCTGTTTTGAAAAAATGCCGGGCATTCCCAGCTGTGCCGCCTTGAAGCCCTGTGCCATGAGGCCATGGCTCCACTCTGAAATAATTTTTATGCGGCCGGTTTTAATGCTCCTGGAAAAATACCTGTCGTATCCCCGCATTTCTGCGCCGGCATACGAGGCGTGTGTATAGGGCGCCAGTCCATAGACTGCCGCATAGCTCTGGTTTGTATTTGGTGAGCCGACACTCTGCAGGTCTTTTTTTCCCTGTCGCAACACCTCCCAGAATGCCTGGATAGCGGACTTTACATAACAGAATCCACTGTCACACCAGATGTCACCATCTTCAACATATTCTGCCACCGCTTCACTGAGAGAAAGTCTTTTATCCCTCTGAGAATGGTCTTTCTTCAATTTTGCTTCCCGTGCTGAGCGGTAATCCACCAGCCTGTCAAGGATAGATGTATCCTCAATTTTCAGGTTCCGCAGGGCTTCTTCATTGTACTGAAAACTCATAAAAACCTCCTGATAGTTTTCTCAAGCCCGCTTACCCGATTTTTTATTTTCCTGTTTCTTTTTTTAAAAAACTCCTTTTACTACCCCCGTGTGAAAACCGCATTAACGGAATTCCCACTAATATATGCACATTTCAACCACCATTGTTCATTTTGTCAACATAAAAGCTGCACTTATTAAAAGAAAGCGGCCGTCCGGAATGAAAAAAACCATTATGAATCCCGGCATTCCCCCTCTCGCGAAGCTGTTTCAAAAGACCCTCTCTTTTCGGCGCGGTTAAATCCTTGCAATGTTCCGGATCACGGTTAAAATAAACGTTCCACCTGAAAAAAAATAACGATACTGCAATGAAAATTCCGCGTCCTTCAATAAATCCCGGCAGCCGCTGGAGCACCTTCATAATCAGCGCCGGTGTGGGCCTCACCGTGGGCCTGGTGGTGAGTCTCTTTACCTTTCTTCTACAGGGTGTGGAGGAAGT
>CAZHNW010000081.1:0-21565 GCA_964534225.1 uncultured Leptospirales bacterium
ACTTGTCTGTTTTTGTTGTATCCTCACCAATTAAATGTTCCTTATCCTTCAAAAGATTATTGTACGTAAAGTATACTCTTCTATTGTCCTTAATTATTTTAGAAGCCTGATGCTCAAGAAGCGTATTAAGAAGCTGAGCAAGCTCTATAAACCTCTCTGAGGTCTCACAATACTTTCTAAGGCTCTTTATCCAGTTCATTACACCAACACGACCATAGAGCCTCATAGGCTGCTTATAGTATTCTGTACGAGATAATGTACAGGCAATTATACAGTACGACTCCAAATCAAGATCATTTTCATGAATGGCATTAAAAAAACCTGCTTCATGCGTTATATACTGTTTTGACTGAAAATGTTCAGGAGCTTTATCATGCCACCCATTAGTCATACAGTGACCCCTGAGAAACGTATACATTCTTCTGGAGACTTCAGCCATTAACAACTGCTGCTTAGTTAGTTGGATTACCTGGTCTGACATTTTACAAGTTCCGGTGTTGAAGATTTTGACATAGACTGTTTTGATTTTAAACTTTCCCTGATGTCTTCATCATAAGTATCTTTAGCTTCCAGAAAAATAATTGTACAAGGCTTGCTTCTCATTTCATCAAGCCAGCTAAGCTCTCCTTCAGTTTTAACCCTTCTATGCAATCTGTCAACTGTCTGATTCTGCAAAAGAAGACTCCTGACATAATCTACAAAAACTGATGTACGTGCTCTTGCAAGAAAGTCAACACCTGTTCCGGCCTTCTGAGGTATAGCTGCTACTATTCTTTGCTTGCTTCCATACAAAAATTCCTGTTTAAGATCTTCAGTAACCTCAACACCACCATAGAGTTTTAAAACTCCATACTTCTTATTCCACGTATCATAAATAAGGTCCACACCATCTCTATAGTTTGTCCACAAAACTATCTTCTGTTCAGGATCTGACAAAACCTCTTCAAGTATTCCATCAATCGCCTCATACTTTGCAGACGTGCCGGACTCCCCAATCAATTCAGGATGATGTAAAAGCTGAACTAACCTGATTCCTTTAGAGTTCTCTGAAAAGAATCTGATTTTTTCTTTAGGGTCTTTGATCTTATCTACCAAAGACTTAATATCTTTTTTCAGATCTTTATACAGTGTTGCCTGTTTACCTGACAATACCACAGATCGAGTCTGAACAGTCTTTTGAGGGAACCCTTTCAAATCCTCTTTTCGTCTTCTAATCGAACATCTGTCAAGTCTTTGTTTCAGTACATCAAGATTTTTATAACCAACAACCTTTTCAACATTTAATGTATAAGTTCTTCCTGTTCTGGGGTCTTCCCGTTTAATGGGAATCTCTTTTTTAATCGTAAAATACTTTTCAAACTTCACCTGACTTGGCAGATTTCCTTTGCCAGCTATCTGAAGTGCGAAATAAGCATTGGCAGGATTTTCAGAAACAAGTGTTCCAGTCATTGGATGAATCCTGGGGTACTTACCATCTTTTGTCCTAAGTCTTCTGACAAGCTCGAAAAGCACCTGTGAACGCTTTGCTTCAGGATTCTTATACTGATGGAACTCATCAATTAAAATAGCCTTAAAAGGCATTCTGAGAAGTTCTTCAGCTACTTCACTTTTTAATGAATCTTTAGTTCCGATAATATTCTCAGGATGAACCATAAGAATATCCCATGAATGATTACTGTCTTTTAAAGCCTGTATAGCCTTCTTACGTCCTGCAGGAATGACAAAAGGATTTAAGTATGTGTGGTTGTATACTTCCCCTTCAAAGTCCATCAGAACAGATTTTGGAGCCACTACAAGAGCTTTATCATTATCCTGAAGAGTTGCTGCAATAGTGGCAAGACTTTGAAAACTTTTACCTGTCCCCATAACATCCAAAAGAAGACTCCTGGGATTCTTCAGCAAATATGAGATACCTGAGTATTGATCTTCGTAAGGTACTGTCTTTATTTTCCCTTCAAGAAGATTTTTAGTTTTGTCATTGTATGTGTTTTTATATTCATTGAATACCTCCCGGGCCGTTGTTTTAACTGCCCTTTTCTATGCAATTACTGAGAGGAGATCCAGCATTGTACTGACAAAGCCGGGACTTCCCCAGAGAATAAAGCGGGCCCTTTTTTCGGTCTCATAGTAGAGATGGTCGCACCTGGCAGGCTCGTCCGTGTGGCCCCTGCTGTTCATGGCAGCGGTAAGGCTGTTGGCAATGCGTATCGCCTCTTCGCTGCCGTTGACATGTATATCAATGATGGCGGAGACTTCAATTCGACGGTTTTTGCTTTCTTTTGTTGTATCTTTCTCTCCTGATGATTGCGGGGTGCTGTTCAGCTCTTCACCGGTAAATTCAGCAAGGTGACGGTTTGAAATGCGCCATTGCCCCCCTACCCGGTGTGCCTGCAGTTTTCCTTCGTTAATATAGCGTCGCACTGTCTTGGCGTGCAGATCGAGACGGCGGGCTACCTGTTCAACAGTATAGAGTTCATTATTTTCGGACATGAGGGGTCAGACCCTTAAATTGTAATAATTTGCAACTAACGATAAAGAATATAGGGAATAAAAAGGAATAAGTCAATAGTAAAATAGAATAAAATGTAATAAATGGGAATAAAATTTAATTTATATCGGAATTTTTTTACAATACAAAAAATGTACAGAGAATGCAGAGAATAGAGGAGGCTCTGAGCCGTGGGTATAAAAACAGACCCCGGCAGGGGGAATACCCTCCTGCCGGAGTTGTGGAGTAGTAAGGCTAAAAAAACCGGGTTTCAGGTTTAATTTTTTTAAGAATGAATCGTGAAAGAAGCCGTGACATGGCCATGACGCTGAGGCTCGGCGGAGCACCGGGAGAGACGGGAAAGACGCTGGCATCACAGACATAGAGATTGTCGAATTCTGTTTTGAATTCACGGTCAACGAATTTACCCATTTCAATGGTGCCCCCGGGGTGTCCTCCCGCCCATTTGAGCAAAGAAATGCTTTTTTCTTTTGCACCGGCGCGAATCATGATGTCTCGGGCCACATCGATACCCCGGTTCATGCGCATTTTGTCGTTCTCCGTCATCGGTTTGCTGGTTTTTTCGTTCGGATAGATTTCTCCCTTGTCGTCTTCAGCAAGTTTTACGAAAAGACCCATTCCCCTTTTTACGTGGGGAAGTTTATACCAGTTTTCAAGCATAACCCCCGGGCGCACAATGTTCATGACGCACCAGGTACCCCACGAGGCGCTGTTGCCGATCATGAAACCGTCGCTTTCAGCAAAGGTCTCGATGGCATGGGTGAATGTCTGTTCTCCCCACTGGCCGCCGTGAGGGTCTTTGCTGGTACCGTAGAGAATGGTCATGGGGTCCATGAAAAAGCGTTTTCCCACGCCAGGAACCCCTGACCGGATGAGAATACCAGGGCTGCCGATACCTCCCGCGGCGAGGATAATGGTGTCGCCGTATATTTTTTTGCCGTTTTTGAGGATGACCCCTTCTGCGCGGGTACCCTTTTCGTCAAAAATGATTTTATCCACCGGGGAGGAAGTCATCAGTTTTGCCCCGTATTTTTCTGTGGCCTCGTCTATGTAGCGGCGCGTGGTAAACTTGGCGTCATGGGGACACCCCATCATGCACCAGTCGCAGCCGAGTTTGCATTTTTCAGGATCAACGAACTTGTCCTGTTCTTCAAAGGGGGCGCCCATTTTTTCTGCCGCTTCAAGCATGCGGGCAAGCCCCCTGTTTTTTCCGCGGTTGTAAAATTTTGGCGGCAGGGTGCTTATACCGATCTCTTTCTTGATTTCAGTCGCCTCGGGGCGAAAGTCAATTCCCATGTTTTTGACAAAGGACTCTTTCGGTTCAAAGACATTGCCCTGGTAAATCATGGAAGATCCCCCCACGGTGAGGCCCCTTTCCATTACGACACCTTCTTTCGAACGGTTGAAGAGAAAGAATTTTTCAGAAAGGCGCATTCCCAGGGGAAAACCAATGAAGTTTTTGTGGTAGGCCCCTCTTTCGAGAATGAGTACCTTTTTCCCCGCCTTTGCCAGTTCAAGTGCCACGGGGGCGCCCCCGGGGCCGGTCCCAATAACGATGTATTCATAGTCAGTTTTGTTCATCATAACCTCTTTGTATTGTATTGCGCACCTGTTCTATAAAGGCCTGGATGCGTGTTTTTACCTGTCCCGCATCTTCCCCGAAGAGTTCCCGCTCGAGGGTCAAAAGGGGAAAGTTTTTTTTCATTGATTCCTGCTTAACGAGAAATATCTCTCCTCCCCAGAGATCACAAAATTTCAGTTTTTCTATGATCACCGCGTCAACATGGTATTCTTCCATCGAATCTGAAAGAAAAGAGAGTCTTCTTTGAAAATCATTCATCATGCGGGGACAGCTCAGGTGGGAAAGATAGCGCTCTGCAAGGGCCTGCCAGGGGTCAGTGCCTGTTTTTACCGGGGTGTCGAAGTGACGGCGCCCCAGGCAGAGACTGTCGGCAACGATAACAGCTCCGCTTTTTTCGATACTTTCAAGATGTTCCGGTTCTTCCATGCAGCCGCTTGAGACAAAAAGGCGTATGTCATCGGGGGTATTGACACAGCGGTCTTTACAGGCTGAAAGAACTTCCCCGCATAATTCAATAGAAGTCTCTACCGGAAGGGCGGTGACGGCCATGAGAAGGGTAAGAAATTCACCGGCCTTGATAGGTACCCTTTTGTTTTTACGAAGTTCATAGATCTCCATGAGGAGTTTTCTTTTTTGGTTATAGAGTTCAATGGATGCGGCAAGGGTATTTTCGTTGATGGTGCAGCCGAAATTTTTTTCCAGTGCCCCGGCAAAATTTTTTATTTCATGGGTGAAGTGTTCCAGGGCAAGATCATTTATCACGTGGGGGGCGGCAAACATGTAGAGAAATGCAGGGGGAAGTTCGGCGTGCCGCCAGTTGTCATACACGCGCCGGGTATGGTCACAGCCGTTAAGAAAGACAACGCCACTTAGAAATGAAAAGTCTTTGCGCAGGGCCTTGTCAAAACAGTTACGCACAAAACTGCAGTTGAGTGAAGAAAAATAGATGTCTCCCTGGTGTGTTCCCCTGCTTCCCGTTGCGCGCATTCGGTAGGGAACAAGTCCCGCGGCATGAATGACTTCTTCGGGTATGTATGAACAGAAATAGCCCACTGCCGGTCTGTTTTCGTAGTACCGGGTGATTTCATCGCTGCCGGAAATATCTCTTATCTGTTGTATCCTTTCAAAAATATTCATTACGCCCACCCGTGTTTTTGAAAGAAAGATCTGACTTCGTCGCGAAGCCCCGCTTCATCGAGGTAGCGCTGGTCCATGATATCGATGCTGAGATACAGTGTGGGGAGGTTTCTTTTTTTGCAGATATCCTTGATTATCTTCAGGGCCGCCCAGCCGTGTTTGCACCCCTGGTGGCCGGTAAAGATCATACAGTCCACGTTATAGGCGTCGATGGCCTCTTCCATCTCATGGGTGATGAATTCAACGGGACCATGACACTGGCGGCCCATGGCAAGGTGCATCTGGGTGCGTGCAAAGTCCCTGATCATGCTTTCACGTGAAGATGTATCAATGTGCACAGTGGAGACATTTCCGATAAAGTCCGCTACCACCACGGCGCCGAATTCTTCTTCCATCCAGTGAAAAAGGTAGGAAAAAAAGGCAATAGGGGGAAACCAGAGAAGGACACGGATTTTTTCTTTTTTAGCCACACCTTTTCCCGCCAGGTATCGTTTTTTTATGGCACGGTGCATATGTTCCGCCATCAGGAGGGCATGGGGGGAACGCACGTTCAGTTCCCGGACAACCCAGGCAAATACCAGGTTGAAGTGGCTGCCAGGGCAGGGGGTGGCGCGATGCATCTCTGAGATTTCCATCAGGTAGCTGTTGAATTTATTCATGCGCTCCATCATTTCTTTGAACTTCTGCCAGTCGATTTTTCTATCCAGTTTTTTTTCAAGGAAGTCGATCTGTTCGTGAACCTGTTTCGTGAAGTAGTCATATGAATAGGCATCCTTCCAGTAGGGGACATCAAAAATAAATGAAGGGACCCCCAGGAGATACTCGAAGGACTGGTTGATGCTGACATTGGTATCACAGGGATGGGAACCGACAATGGTAAGCGCCGGGTCAGGAAGCTGGTCAAGAAACCATGCCCCCATGTCACATTTCATGGCACTGCAGTATTCAAGGGGAATGCCCCGGCTCTCTGCTGCGGCAATGAGTGATGAGGGGCCATCGGCGCCGTGGACATTTCCGAAGACATTGAGGATTGCGGGATTAAAGGACGTCACGTTGAACGCCTCAAGAAGTTCCGCGTTCAGTATCCATTCAACCCAGATGATGGGATCGCCGTTTTTGTCGCTCTTCAGTACTTCGTTAATGTTGTCAAGAACCGCCTTTGCTCCGTAGCCGTAGGCTTTCAGTATATCAGGGGGAAGTTTCCCCCCGCCAAAGGTAAGAAGTCCGTAGCGCAGCTTCCTGTTCAGAAATGTTTCTTTCAGGGGAACATAAAAGGGACGCAGAAGAATAAGGATAAGGGTGGTCAGACGCGGCACTTTTGAAAGAATATATATCAGGTAAAGGAGGAAACGTGTCAGCTTCAGCATCTGGTATTTTTTAAGCCTGTGTGTGCCCCTGGCAGAAACCATAAACTTCCCCCATTACATTCTTACATCTTACCAGAGTATAGTAAAATATGTTTTTCAGGTCTTACAGTTATTCAAGTTTATCATGAAAATATTGATTGAGTGTTTGTTCTCGTTTCGATTTTCAACAGGGGTCTTTTTGTGGAAAGAAGTACTCTATTGATACTTTTTTAAGACAGAATGGTTTTTCTTCATGGGGCATACGACAGTAATATTAATTATTATTATCTATAGGGGGAAGTTGAAAGACTGCAAAAATGAAAATCAAAGCATATGGATAATGTCATGAGAGATGTCTATGTTATCGCCGCCCATACAATAAAGTATGGAAGGTATCTTGAGAAAACTATACCCGAGCTTGCCGCCATGACCGTAGAGCCCTGTCTTAAAGAAGCAGACATGGAGGCAAAGGATATCCAGGCTCTCTGGTTTGCCAATTCAGCCTGGGGTGAATATCATCGTCAGACCTGTATTCGCGGCCAGGTGGCCCTCAGGCCCCTGGGAATCGATACCATTCCCATATCTAATGTAGAAAATGCCTGCGCCGGCGGGTCAACCGCCTTTCATCACGCATGGATGGCTGTTTCTGGCGGTCACTGTGACGTGGCCATGGCCGTTGGCGCGGAAAAAATTTATGACGGCAACCAGGCCCTGGTTTTTTCCGGGTTTTTAACCGGTATGGATACAGGGAATCTTGTGAATGTCATGAAATCAATTACTGAATACAGTCTCAGCGAAGATGATCTCAAGGCTATGAGTGAACACCGCCGTTCCTGGCCGGTGAGTCAGAAAAAGGGAAAGAAAAAGAAAAAGACGGTTAAAAGCCGGTGGAAGGATTTTCGGGACAATTTGGTGGTGGCCATACGCATCGGTGAGACCATGGGTTATGATGTGCTCAAGGAACTGAAAAGGGTCAACAGCGGTGACCATTCTCCCTTCATGGATGTTTATGGACATGAGGCGCGTAAACATATGAAGACCTATGGCAGTACCATTGACCAGTTTGCCGCTGTTGCATCAAAGAACCATTTTCATTCCACCCTGAATCCCAATGCCCAGTATCAGTTTCCTGTCTCCGTGGAACAGGTTCTTTCTGATCGTTTTGTCACCTGGCCCCTGACACGGTCTATGTGCGCCCCCATTGGAGACGGCGCCTCGTCGGCAATTCTCTGCGATGAGAAAACAGTCAGGCGCCTGGGGCTTTCCGGGCAGGCAGTGCGTGTGAGGGCCTCCATACTCGGGTCAGGGCGTGACCGCCTCGAGGATGAAATGCCCATCGGTCAGCGCCTGGCACAAAAGGCCTACGAGACAGCGGGGCTGGGGCCTGAAGATATGGACATTGCAGAGGTCCATGATGCCACCGCCTATGGTGAACTTCACCAGACAGAGAACCTCGGTTTTTGTGCCCGCGGAGAGGGAGGGGTTCTTGCCGCCGAGGGAGAAACAAAGCTGGGGGGGCGTATCCCTGTTAATACCAGCGGCGGCCTGGAGTCACGGGGACATCCCATCGGCGCCTCAGGCCTGGGACAAATTCATGAGGTTATCACCCAGGTGCGCCGCGCCGCGGGAGAGCGGCAGGTTGAGGGGGCCCGTATCGGTATTGCTGAAAACGGGGGCGGTGCCCTTGGTGTTGAAGAGGCGGCCATGTGCGTGCATATATTTGAAGGCCCTTCTGGAAAAACGAAATAAGGAGAGAGACGATGAGAAGTGTTCGCATGGGGAAGTTTATAATGATGTTGAAGGTAATACGCTCCCTGTTGATTTTTATAAACTCAGAAAGAAAGCGGGGTACCCTGAAGTATAATCTGAAGCGTCTGCGTTCAATGAATATCCGCCGTGACATGTCATGGGGAGAACTCCTTGCAGAAAAGGCAAAAAAATATAAAGAGAGAACCTTTCTTATTTTCGAGGGTAAAGAATACAGCTACCGTGAGATGGATGATAATGCGAACCGCGTGGCTAATTATTTCTGGAATATCGGGGGAAGAAAAGGCAGGGGCGTTGCCCTCTTTATGGATAATTCCCCGGATTTTCTTGATGTATTTTTCGGCCTTCAGAAAATCGGTATGTATTCCGTTCCTGTCAATACATCACTGGTGGGGGACAGTCTTCTCTATATCCTTAATCATTGTGATGCGCACTATCTCGTTATCGATGACACCCATCTTGAAACCCTGAAGAAGATTGAAGACAGGCTTGAGAATATCAAGATGATCATTGTCAATACCACCGGCCAGGGAGAGACAGCTGGCTATCCCCTTCTCAAGGAGGCCCGGAATATGTCGCATCTTCCTGCTGTGGCACCAGAAGAAGCATATAACAGGGATGACATCTGCTTTATCACCTATACTTCTGGCACCACGGGGCTTCCCAAGGGGGTGGTCTACCGGTATCAGAGTACCAATGTCAAGCTCCTCTCCCTTGTGGCTCATCTTCTTTATAAAAAAAGTGATATTCTCTATACGGCATTGAAACTGTTTCACGGCAATGCCCTTTTTGTTACCATAACCTGCGGCCTGTGTGTGGGGAGCAGGGTAGTTCTCAGGAAAAAGTTCTCAGCCAGCCGTTTCTGGAATGATGTGCGTGAAAACGGGGTGACGTCATTCAATACCATCGGTGCAATGATACCGATACTGATGAAACAACCTGAAAGTGAGATGGACAATAAAAACAGCGTTCGTTTTATTCTTTCCGCAGCGTGTCCCTCTGATCTATGGGAGGCATTCGAGAAACGGTTTGGCGTGAGAATCTATGAGGCCTATGGCGCCGTTGACGGCGGCGGCAAGACAATTCTCAACCTGGGAACGGCGCCGGTGGGTTCCATCGGCCGTCCCACCATGGAGGCAAAATTTCGCCTTGTTGATGATGCCATGAATGATGTCCCCGTGGGCGAACCGGGTGAACTGATTTTTGCGGCGGGCAAATCAGGCAGTGGCAAGAGCGCTGTTGAGTATTACAAGAACGAGTCCGCAACGAAAGAAAAATCAGGTGGAGAGTGGATCCATACGGGTGATCTTATGAAAATGGACAAAAAGGGGTTTCTCTATTTTGTCGGGAGGAACACCGAATCGATGCGTATCAAGGGTGAAAATGTTTCCGCCTTTGAGGTGGAACAGGCATTGCAGAAACATCCTGCTGTCCTTGAGGCGGCAGTCTATGCAGTACCCTCGGAACTGGCTGAAGATGAGGTCATGGCCAGTGTCAGTCTCGTGGAGGGACAGAAACTGCAGGAGGCCGATCTTCTTGACTATGTACGTGAAAATCTTCCGAAGTTTGCTATGCCGCGTTATGTAAGGATCGTTGATGATTTTCCTAAAACGGAGACCTTCAGGATCAAGAAAAAGGAAATTGAAAACCTTGGAATTGTGGAGGGAACATTTGATGCCTCTGCAGGTGCCTATGTCTGATCACTGTTGCCTGTTTCATCTCGATACTGGCTCGGTGTCAGACCCGTGTGTGCTTTAAACTGCCGGTGAAAGTGGGTCAGGTTTTCAAAGCCGACATGGTAGGCAATGTCGATAATCTTTGAGTCTGTTTCCACCAGGAGCTCTTTTACTGCTTCGATGCGCCGGTTGTTTATATAGTTTGAAATAGTGGTCCCTGCGGCCTTTTTGAAGATTTGTCCCATATAGTCTTCATTAAGGCCGAATTTTTTTGCCAGTTCCTTTCGTGAATACCGGTCCCGGTAATTTTCATTCAGGTACTCAATGACGTCATAGATAACATCCCGTGGATCAGGTTTTGCGTTTTCCTTCCTGATTGATTTGAGAATTCTCTGTGTACGGTTTGCCTTGCGCAGAAGTGCGGCATAGAGCGTGTCTTTTTCTTTCTGTGTCCTTTCGAATTCGTAAATGTAGTACATGGAAAAGAGGGCAAAGACAATGGGGACATGCATGAAGATAAGTGCGGGAAGGTTGTTGAAGTCAAGGTTGACCATATACCATGAGTTGCGAAGGACGGAAACAGGTATGGGGATGGCAATAAAAAGAAAGTACCAGTACTGTCGCGGATCGAGTATCACCGCCCTGATAAAAAGTGCTGCTGCTGCCAGGATGAAGAGATTGATTGTGACAAGGGCAACGACCCCGCCTCGAAAAATCAGCAGGTGTGTGTTTCCTGCGGATAGGACAAAGAATTCTGCAACAAGAAGAACAAGGCCGGCTGAGAATTGAAAGGGCCGGTTGTTGAACTCAAGAAATTTCGCTACTCCAATGAGGACACAGTAATTTGTCAGAAGATAGAAAAAAAGGATAATCTGTAAACGAGTTACCCCGTGAATCAAAAAGGGGAGGTCCAGGGTAAAAACCGTGCAGACAAGTGTCAGAAAGGCAATGAAGGCAAAATAGAGGTATTCCCTTTTTTTTCTCTGGGTGATAAAAAGTATGACAAGTCCTATGAAGAAGAGAATGTTAAAGGCAATTGAAATAATGTTTGCCAGAAGGCTTCGGTGTGTTTTGTAAAAAAGAGGGAGGAAGTTATTGTCTGTCCCGGTAATGGAGATGAATTCTCCGATCCCGTTTAATATATGAGAATAAACTTTTATAGCGACAATATTTTCTTTCCCATATTTGACAAGTGAAGAGGGAATCGAATAGCATCGCGGGTTCTGCCATGAAAAGTGATAAGCCAGGTTTATATCATTTTCGGGAATTTTGCCATGGCCACCGATGCGGGAGCCGTTGAACCATGTTTCATCAATGATGCCGACGCGCCCCATGATGAGAAAAAGATTATCCTCGCGCAAATCCTCATCGATGACTATTTTTTTTCTCAGCCAGATAGTAGCGGAGAATTCTTTTTGCGGCGAGAGGTAGTCAATCCATGTCCCGGGAAGATCAATTTCTTTACAGTCGCTGTCGTTGAAATCAACAGCGGCAGGGGGGGCAGTGCTGTGTTGAATAATTTTCCATTTCCCCGACAGGTCTATGGATTTCTGATTTTCAGTACATCCGCCGAGAAGGAGTAATAAAAATAGAATAAAATATATTCTTTTCATGGGAAAGGCCCGGGTTATTTGCCGTGGTCCGAATAGTATTTCATGAACTGTGCCCTCTCGTAACGGATTCGGTTTTCCCGGTCTTTTCTTTCAAGGGATCCCCTGAGGCGTTCAACAGAGTCGTAATGGTTGGTATCGATCCACCGGTCTATTTCATTGAGAAGAACTGATATGTAATCGATACCGTTCTGGTAGAGGGCTGATGCCACGCAGGCCACCCGGGCGCCCGCGGCAAGGACCTTGAGAATGCCGTTGCTGTCGTGGATGCCCGTTGAAGCGGCGAGGTCACATTTTGCCCTGCCCGCCATGAGTCCAATCCAGCGAAGGGGCAGGGAGAGTTCCTCGGGACTGCTGTAGATATGGGAATGGGTTACTTCCATTTTATCAAGGTCAATATCAGGGGCCATGAAGCGGTTGAAGAGAACAAGGCCGGCAATGCCTGTTTCTGAAAGGCGTTGGATCGTTTCAGCAAGGCCTGTAAAATAGCATCCTATCTTCAGGGCAAGGGGAAGGGAGACGGTATTTTGTAGTTCTCTGATGACTGTATAGTATATTTTTTCGATATCACTTCCCTTCTGACCGGGGTCAGAGGGCATGAGGAACATGTTTATTTCCAGGGCATCGGCGCCTGCCTTTTCAATGCGGCTGGCAAAAAGGGGCCATTCTTCAGCGCTCTTACAGTTTATGCTTGCAATTACAGGTATACTGGTGCGGGCTTTTACTTCCGTAATCAATGAAAGATATTCTTCGATGCTGTTCTGTTTCACGTAATAGGAGAGGTAGTCGTCTGCCTCGGTACCGTAATTGCCTGTATTCCCTGACGAGGAAAGTTCCTGTATTTCACCCAGAATCTGTTCTTCGAAGATTGACTTGAGAACAACAGCCCCGGCACCGGCCTTTTCGATTTCTACAATACTGTCTGCATTGCCGGTAAAGCCGCAGCTTGAGATCACCAGTGGATTTTTCAGAGTGAGCCCCATGTATGATGTTGAAAGGTCAGCCATTTGTTTCTCCTTATCTTTTCGAATGAGAGAGAAAGTTACGATATCTCGCGCATGATTTTCAATTCACTAATATAGGTGAGTGCCCCGGAGCTGTCAATTAAATCACCGCTTCATTTTTTCTTGTGCAAAAGAGAAAATGAACTGTTTTGCCATGTGCCGGGGTGTAGTTATTTAATGACCTTCATAATGACCAGAAGGGTGTTGATGGTGACAAACCCTATACCGATGAGCCAGGACTGGAAAGTGAATCGTTTATTAATATCTTCGAATCGTTTATCGACTTGCTCAAATCGTTTATCGACTTGCTCGAATCGTTTGTCGACTTGCTCAAATCGTTTATCGACTTGCTCAAAGCGTTTATCGACTTGCTCGAAACGTTTATCGACCTGTTCGAATCGTTTTTCCATCTGGGTAAAACCTTCTTTCATCGAATCGATGGTGAGCTGAAATTCGCGGTTCTGGTGTTCGAATTGTGCCGCGTGAAGGGAGAGTGTGCTTTCATGGGAAACACTTCTACTGATACCCGCATAGAGAATTCCCGCAAGAGTGTCTATGGGGCCGTCTTCTCCGCTTTTAATGGCTTTCTTTAATGTTTCGCGAAAGAGGGATTCGGGAACAGTCATATTTCCTTCCAGTTCTCTGGTACTTTCCATAAATATACGCCTCCTTGATGCAGTTGACAATTATTTTTTCTTCCTTACCCTGTATACGAATGGGAATGGGAAAAATATGAAAATTTTTTTCTATTGGGATAAAATTCTGACGAAAAGATATTTTTATATTATGTAATTCTTTTTCGTTGATATTGACAAAATTTTCAGTAACCGCTATTATACAAACGTTGCTGCACTGTAAAGTCATGGAGTCAGAAAGTCTGATTTTTAAATACTCAATGAAGGAGGGAAAGGAGGGAATGGGCAGAAGATACCGGTTTTTTTGTACTCTCCTGCTGGTGTCAACCATTGGGGGGACAGCCTATTCCAGGACCCTCCTTGTGGACGAGTCATTTTCTCACCGGAAACTTGGCAAATCCCTTACCTGTTTTATTGATTCACGTGGAGATCGATCTGTTGATGAAATAAATTCACTTCCTTCATCATCTTTTTTTAAAATTACATCTTCTACGCCAGGTTTTGGTTATTCCTCTGCCACCTACTGGTTCAGGCTTGATATTGAGAATATCTCCGGTTCCAGGCAGCCCCTTTTTATAGAATATAATTATCCCGTTATTGATTCGGTGGTTCTCTATCGGTCCTGGCTGCCATGGGGAAAGAGCATGGCAGCTGGTGATACAGTTCTTTTTGAATCATGGCCGGCAAAGTTTCGCGCCCTTCTTTTCCCCGTTACCATCCCCGTGGGGAAAAATTTTGTTTACTTCAGGGTCCGTTCCAGGGGGGCAGTGACCGTTCCCCTCCATGCATGGTCAGTCTCCGCTTTTGAGAATAAAAAAGAAAAAGAGGGGATTTTTCTCTGGCTTTATTATGGAATTATGCTGGCTCTTGCTCTCTATAATTTTTTTATTTTTTTATCCGCCAGGGACAGGAGTTATCTTTTCCTTTCCCTTTTTACCGCCAGCCAGTCCTTTTATTCAATGGTCCACAACGGCCTGGCATTTCAGTATCTCTGGCCCTCCTGCAGCTGGTGGGCAAACAGGGCACACCCCTTCTTTATGCTTTTGATTCTTTTGACGGCAACACTGTTTTTAAAGTCCTTTTTGATGACAAAAAAGGAAACACCGCGCTTTAATGTTTTTATCACGGGCATACTTGTTTTCAGCGTAGTGCAGCTGGCAGTCATGTTTTTTCTTCCCTACAGGCCTGTTACGATGCTCTCCACTTTCAGTGCCATTACAGGGGCGGTGACATTTTTTCTCTATTCGGTATATATGGTGGTAAAGGGATCCCGCCAGGCCCTCTTTTTTCTTTCCGCATGGGTACTCTTTATCCTTGGCGCTGCTGCCAGTGGTCTGCAGGCATACGGCATCGTTTCGAATAATTTTGTTGGCATGTGGGGGCAGCAGATAGGCATTACCCTGCTTGTTTTTATGCTTTCTTTTGGTATCGCTGATAAGCTGAAAACGATGATGAATTCTCTGATTAAGGCAAAGGAAACCATACGTCATCAGTATGCTGAAATCGAAGCCAACTACAGTGAAATGGAGGCCATGAACGAAGAGCTGATGTTGACACAGAACGAGCTTGTCAACGCCAATGATCTTCTCAGGGATGAAATGGAAAGGGCCTCTGCCATACTTTCTTCAATCGATGAAGCGGTAATCGCCATCGATAAGGAGGGGAAGGTCACTTCTGCCAATGCCACGGCGGGACTTTTTTTCGAAGAGGATGCCGCTTCTCTTGAGGGGAAGGATTTAAACAGTCTTGCAGAGCTGAAAAACAGGATATCGGGAAAAACAATCGGCGATTTTTCCCGTCTTGTTCTTGAATCGGGCAGCTTTCCTTTCAGGAATGTGCCCATTGTTCTTAACACGGGAAAAGGAAATTCATTTGTTGTCGAAGTTAATGGAACGCGCCTGCTTCGATTTGACGGCAGTGTTGTGGGGACGGTTATGGTTATGCGTGATATAAGGGCGCGGCTTCGCCTCGAAGAGGAAATAATGAAAATGCGGCGCATAGAATCGGTGGGTATTCTTGCCGGGGGTATTGCCCATGATTTTAATAATCTTTTAACTGCTATAATGGCCGGCGCCTCCATGGCGCGGTTAAAAATAATCGATGGTGATAAGGAACTCGATGAATACCTTTCGCAGGTAGAAACGGCAGGAAAGCGTGCCGCGGCATTGACGAAACAGCTTCTTACTTTTTCAAAGGGGGGAGAGCCGGTCAAGAAGACGGTTTCAATTGTCGAGCTGGTAAGAGAGACGGTGACATTTATTTTAACGGGGTCAAATGTCAGCTTTGAAATTGATGAAAAGAATATAATAAAACCGGTCGATATCGACGGGGATCAGATTTCGCAGGTTATTCAAAACATTGTGATTAATGCCCGGCAGGCGATGGATGAAGGGGGGGGCCTTACCGTGGAGATTGAAACCCTGCCGGAAATACCGGAGGGAATCCCCATGGTTCCGGGGCCCTGTGTAAAGGTCGCCGTGACTGACCAGGGACCGGGAATAGACTCTGATGACCTTGAAAAGGTCTTTGATCCTTATTTCACCACGAAGAGTTCAGGCAGTGGCCTTGGTCTTGCCATCAGCTTTTCCATTATGAAAAAGCATGGAGGGTATATCAGTATCGACTCGAAATCGGGAACCGGTACCACTGTTTCTCTCTATTTCAAGCCTGCAGAAGGAAGTTTTGAGGAAGAGGCACTTCCTGAAGCACTTTCCGTAAGGAAGGACGGACGGATACTGGTTATGGATGATGATGACCTGATCAGGAAGGCCCTTTCCCGAATGCTTGTCGAACTCGGCTTTCAGTGTGAAACCGTAAGTGATGGTAATGGTGCAGTAGGCCTCTACAGGGATGGCCTGGACAATGAAAATCCCTTTGATATTGTTATTCTTGATCTTATTATCCCTGGTGGACTGGGGGGTATTGAAACACTTAAGGAGCTGCAGAAAATAGATCCTGGGGTTGTTGCCATCGCTTCCAGCGGGTATGCAAATGACCCGGTCATGTCTCATTACAGGGAATATGGCTTTCATGATGTTGTGGCAAAACCCTACCGTATGAGGGACATCATCGAGGTCCTCGCGCGGGTACTCAATCCCTGACATATCTTTTTAAAATAAAAAAACATTCATCTGGTTCCAGAAGGAAGTTTTTTATCTCTCTCTTTGTATATTCATGTATAAAAGTACATCATTTTTATGTTGGCTTACCTCTATTTTCCCGGCATTCATGGTAACAGATTTGGAAGTATACCATTGTTGTATACTTCATTAATTAAAAAGAGGATGTTAATGTGTAAAAAAAGTATATTATTGCTTGTATTGACGATTGTTTTGACGGGAGTAATTGGGACAGAGGCGGGAGAAAAGGGAAAAAAGATCAAGATGCCTGTTGCGGTCCTTGACCTTGCCGCGAAGGGGGTGCCCACCCCTGTTGCCAATGCCGTTTCAGATATCATTCGGTCCGAGTTTACCAATTTTGGCAATTTCAACCTTATCGAACGAGCCCAGATGAAGGCGATCCTCAAGGAGCAGGCAGTACAGATGACGGGATGTACCGATTCGTCATGCGCGGTGCAGTTCGGCAGGCTCCTGGCGGCACATCGCATTGTGGTGGGAGAGATTAATCATATAGGGGGGAAGTTTATCCTCACCGCCCGGTACGTCAATGTTGAGAATGGAGAATCCCTCGCCTCAACACGCAAAGAAGCGCCCCGCCTGGGGAAGATCACTGAAACAGCAGTGGACCTCGCCAAGGATCTCGCCGAAAGAATCGTCTCCGGCGACCGGGAGATCATTGTGCCGCGAACGGTAAAGGGTTTCTATGTGCGCAGCATCGTACCTGGGTGGGGGCAGTTCTATGCCGGCAACAGCACGCGGGGGTATGTTTTTGCAGGAAGTTTTGGCCTTGCCGGTGCCTTTACAGGCGTTGCCCTCTGGAACTGGTTCGATGCCCGAAAGTCCTATGACGGGATCGGCTCGGGAGACTCACTCGATTCGATACAGAGTAAAAGGGACAGGTACGACCGCGCCGCCCTCTACCTGAATATTTCACTGGGGGTCATGGGGGCGGTCTACCTGGCCCACTGGCTCGATGTCCTGTTTTTTCCCCGTGATGATTTCGAGAGATCCCTTGCGGGAAGCGGGAGCCCCCACGAAGGGGACGTGGCCCTGCATGTCGGGGGCTACTGCAGGTATGGAGAGAATTTTGACCGGGTGACAACCCTGAGGATAACCTTCAGGTTTTGAAAAGATAGAAAATTTTATTCCAGTAAACAACAGGAAAAACATCATGAAAAATGCAGCAATGAAAATATTTATTCTTCTCTCAGTCTTTACGGTTTTTTCATGCAGCGCGCAGTTCGACAATGTCTATGACCCTTACACTTGGTTAGATGAATGCGGTGTCTTTGTCTCTCAGCGTAATGTTTCTGTTGTGGAGGGAGAATCTGCCACCTTTACCGTTGCCCTGACTTCCCCATCAATAAATAACGTGACCATTGATCTTGCCGCAGGTATGCCCGCAGGCCTGACGGTTTTACCTGAAACCCTTGTTTTTACACCGGAGACCTATAACGAGGAGCAGACCGTCACCATAACCGCTACGGATAATGACCTGGCCGCGGACACGTCACAGGTTTTGACCCTGGTGGTGCCGGGTCTCGAAAGCCCTGACCCGGATTATCGCGGCAGGGCCTTTCCTTCAATTACCGTGATTGTCAATGACGATGATTCACGCCCCGCCGTAACGGGTATTACCCCCTCGGACGGTAATATGAGCGCCTCGGTGCGTGAAAAGGTTATCCTGAGTTTTTCCAAGGCCATGGACGAGGCAAGCCTTGCCTCTGCCCTTACCCTCACCGAAGAGGAGACCTCTTCGGCTGTGACCGGCACGGTTGAATACACCGATTATGTGAGAAACGGCAGGGCCTTTCACCGCGCCGCCTTTACCCCCCGGGGGATACTGAAAAATAACATCAGTTACCGCGTTACCCTGACAGCGGATGCCAGGGACTCGGCAGGAAACGCACCGGCAGGGGAGCAGGTTTTTATCTTTAAAACCGGCTTGATCACGGGAAGTGAAGAGGGACAATTCAGGGACAGTATCGCATCAGTTAATCACGTTGCTCTCCTTGACCACGATGTACTAAAAAGGGATTTAGCCTTTATCTGTGACAACGATGTGACCGGCGCCTGTGAGCTTCGGGTCGTGGATGTAAGTGATGTCAGGGCCCCTTTCGATTACGGGATATACAGCCATGCCGGGTATGCGGGGGCAGGGACTTACGAGTATACGGATATTGTCGTTGATACAGACCGTGACCTGGCCCTTGTCTCGTACAGGGAAATGGGCTCTTTCCCTGACGGGGGGCTCCTTCTCTACAGCATTCATGCTGTTTCAGAGAGTGCCTCTTTTTTTGATAATAACACGGTTGTCCATCAGGTAGTAACAGGGGGAAGTCCCGCCTGGGATATCTGTCTTCATAATGAATATGTTTATCTCGCGGGAGAATCGGGGTTGACAATAGTAGCGGTGACGGGAACGGGATCTTCTGCAACTGCAGAAGTTGATGTAAGCTTGGGTCTTGGAGAATGCAGAAATGTTGTCTGCAGGGGAGACTATGCCTATGTGATCAAATGGGACGAATATGGCAATGAGTCTCTTGTTGCTGTGGATATCTCTGATCCAGCGGATCCCTCTCCTGTGACGGGAAGTGAATGTGAACTTGCCTCTGACTGCACTGATATGGTCATCAATGGCAACTATCTTTATATTGCAGACGAGAAGTCTGGTGTCATTGTTGTGGATATTACCGATCCCGCCTCACCTCAGAAAGGTGTTACCCTGCCCCTGGCGCCCATGTATGAGTCAAGAAGTCTCACCTTAAAGGATAACAGGCTCTTTGTTGTTAACGGCTACTCATCAATTAAAATCTATGACACGGGGGACCCTTCACACCCGGTTATTGCCGGGAGCGTTCTCCACAGCAACGGGCCCCTCTCGGGCCAGGACCCGCGAAACCTGGCGATATTCAATGGTAATATTTTTCTGGCCAATGAAAAGAATGGTCTCAGGATACTCGACCTGTCAGACCCCGCCCTGCCGTCGGTTGCGGGCACCGTTGCCACATCCAATGCCCGGAGCGTTGTAATGAGGGGTGTTTATGGATATGTGGCAAACAGCCATGAATCTGAAAGTTTTCCCGGGGGCATTGATATTATCAATGTTATTGATCCCTCTTCACCCCTTGTGGCGGGCACCTGGACCTCAGGGGATGTGACCAGTGTTACCGGTCTCGATCGGGCCGGCGATTATTTCTATGCGATCAATAATGGTAAACTTGAAATACTCGGTATTTCAGATGACACAACCCTTTCATCTGCGGGTAATTACACATCGGAATTTGATTCCACAGGGCCAGAGGCCGGGCCTCTTTTGAATGTCTCCGTGACAGGTGAGCGCGTGTATCTTTCAGGCTATGTTGATGGTGGTAATTTGCCTTCCTGTGGATTTCTTGAGATGGCAGATA
Organism: uncultured Leptospirales bacterium; assembly: GCA_964534225.1. Classification (GTDB taxonomy): domain Bacteria; phylum Spirochaetota; class UBA4802; order UBA4802; family UBA5550; genus CAZHNW01. The sequence continues at coordinate 19,796 of CAZHNW010000081.1, forward strand.
TTTCTGATGTCGCATCTCCTGCTTATCTCGGAAGTTATGATGAATTGACACCCTACAGCAACCTGGGAAACGGCGTTTCTGATATTGCGGCCCTGCCGGACCATGAACGCGCCTTTGCCGCTGACGGCCTCGGGGGACTGAAGCTGGTCGACATCAGTGACCCGGCAAACTGCGCTCTTGCTGGTGCATATGAGACAAAAAACGGGGGAGGAAACAATGACGCCCGTGGACTTTTTCTCACCCCCGGAGAGGGTGACTGGCTGTTCTATATATATGTGACGGATACTGTCGGAGGACTTTCTGTGTACCGTTATAAGGCTGATGACACTGTTGAAAAAATGTCCTGGTTGGTACCGAATGACGATCGTTCAAATCTTACCGGCGCCTGCGCTGTCTCCGTCAAGGGCAATTATGCCTATGTCTGCCATGGCATTTATGGTATAAAGATTGTTGATCTTTCAGGTGAGGGGGCGCGTCCTGTTGTGGCGGAATGTGATACGCCCCAGGATGCCTGTGACATTTCAGTCTCTGGTAATTATGCCTATGTTGCGGATTCAACCGGCGGGCTCTGTATCATTCACCTGGGGAAGTTCTTTGAGGGTGCCCCGGTTTACTGATCGATAATTGCCAGGTGATATGGTCCTTAAAATTAAAACCGCTCCTGAAGGGGCGGTTTTAACTTTTAAGGGATAGAGTTTTTTGACGCGGGCCTTTACTTCCCCCACACCTTTTCGTTTTCACTTATTTCACCGGCACATTTTTTAATTTTTCCCGTCAGGTCACTGGTGTTCTTTGCCATGAAAGAACGGCTGAAGAGTATTTTCCCTTTTTCACCTTCTATTATGCGTATGGAAAGAAAGACATCCTCTTTGCCGGGAACGAGGCGGCTGACGCGCCCCACCATCTGACGGTTGGTGCTTTTGGAAAAGTTTTTGTCCCCCCGGTAGTAGATGCAGTCGCAACCGTGACCCCGCTGGTCGGCGACAAAACGGGTGATGTTTTTTTCAATTTTTCGGACAGTTGATTTGCTCACCCCTTCCGCGGTAAAGTGATTCACCATGATGCGTACCTTTACGGCGGGGGTGTCTGTTTTTGTTCCGCTGGCACATGAAGAAACCATCAGTATTATTAATACTATTAAAAATAAAAATCCTGATTTTCGCATTACCTGACCCCTGTACATATTTTTGGGATGATGACGAAACTGAGTGCGGGCTGTAAGCCTTTTTTTTCATCCTTCGCCATTACTTCTCTATACCACAGGGGGCATTTATGGCAATAGAAATTTTTAACTCTTTTTAAAAGAGGCAAAGAGTTCAGCAAATGATGAGTCCTTTCTGTAAAACACCGGTGGTTCTCCCAGGGGGGCAGGAACCCTGCACCAGCCTTTTGTATGCTGTTTGCCACTCCAGAGGTGGGTCCATTCGTCATCGGGAAGATAGACCTTCCAGGTTTTTTTCCCTTTTTTGAGGACCGGCGCCACCAGGAGGTCCCTTCCGTAGAGGTAATGGTATTTCAGTGTATGAGCGCAGCGGTCGAATTCATAGTGGAGGGCCATGTGGCGCATAAAGGGCAGTCCCTCTGACTGGTACTCCTTCTGGCAGTGAAGGTGATAGGGCTTCACCAGGAGGGACAACCGTTGCTGCTGCCACTACGGCAGCGCCAGGAGGGACAACCGTTGCTGCTGCCACTACGGCAGCGCCACCGGGGGGAGCCACAACCGCTGCTGCTGCCCCTACGACAGCGGCACCGGGGGGAGCCACAACCGTT
>CAZHNW010000082.1:0-13114 GCA_964534225.1 uncultured Leptospirales bacterium
ACCCGGATCGATTTCATAAGCTCTTTTTTTACCTGGGATGAGGTTAATGAGATCTTTCGAGACGGCGCGTACCACGTAGGTGCGAAAATCGCTACCCGTGAGGGAGGTAACCGTATATTCTGTCTTATCGGTTCGGGCCGCAAGGCCGTAGCCGGAGGATGTCTTCCGGTAGAGGGCGTATGTAACGGCCCTGTTCTTTGTGTCAGCAGGGGCGTCCCACTGCAGGGTGAGGGTAATGTCCTTCTGGTTGGGCATTACCTGGCGTGTGAGCCTGAGATTCTTCGGGGGAGCGACAAAGTCATCAATGTTTACGGAAATTTTCTTGATTTCAGACTCGATACCATCATCAGCGACGGCAGAGATGCCCAGGGTGAGATTTTTCCGGACCCGGGGAATGTCGCAACGGTATTCCACCGATGAGGTGGTGTCCATGAGGAGTGGCTTTTTATCTCTGAACCGGTAGATACGGTAATAATCAGGATTTTCATAGGGGGGATTCCATAGAAATGCGATACGGTCTTTTTCTACAACACCGGTAAGGTTGCCCGGGGCCATGCTGGTGACAAAGGTGACGTCTTTGCGTGGTACCTTTATTTCCGCCGCGCTGGACAGTACCTCTCTGAATATATAACTGGTGCGGTCAGCATAGACCTGGTATGCCCTGAAAAGCCGGCCGTTGTTGAGGCGTACCAGCTTACGGTTGAAGGCGTCTTTTTTATAGATGGCCCGCAGGTAGTCATTTTTTCGGACAAAAACAGTATTCCCCGATGAAAGACGCATGGTGACCCCGGCGCCTGATTCGCCGCGGATAGTTCCCTCTTTCAGGGAACCGTCTTTCATGAAGACATAGTCTGCCCAAAGGTTCGTATCGGGAACAAAGAGCATTACGGCAGTCAACAATATCAAGAGTTTAGCTGTATGTACCCTGTATCTCATTTTTTTCATTACTTGTAGTAGAAGACGAAAAGGTCCTTGTAGTAGTTATAGGCTTCACCGCTTGAAATGTATGTACCATAATAGTTAACCGCGGAGAAGTAGAGCCTGTCTTTAAAAACGATCATTTCCGTGGGACTGGGGCAGATCCCCGGGCCAAGATTTGTTTCGGTGTCGCCGAGATTGGCGGCTATTACCGGGTTCATGCCTGCCTGAACCGGCTGTGTGTCATCATAGACAAAGAGTTCCCTCTGGCCGGTAGAGTCTTTTGCAAAAAAGAAGAGTTTTTCATTATAGACTATCCCAAATGAAGGGTCAGATCCTGGATCTGATGTGTTCGTGTTGATGTTGGCAATCTGTGCCGGGTTGGTACCCACATCAACTGGTAAAGTATCATCGTAGACCCAGAGTTCCTGGTCATTGTTGAGAACTTCAGCAGAAAAGTAGAGCCGGTTGTTGTAGACCGCAAGGTGCTGAACTTCACCTGAGCCACCAGGATTGATATCAACCAGCATCTTAGGGTTCGAATCGGCAACAACGGGCAGGGCAGGGTCATAGATCCAGAGTTCCTTTCCATTGGTGCCGTCATCGGCAGAGAAATAAATTTTGCCATTGTATTCCGTGTGCCAACACGGTCTTGACGCGTCCGATGCGTTCAGGATGATACGGGTAAAACCGTCTGTTTCATTATACATGCAGAACTCATAGTCATCTGATGTATCGTAGTTGCCCTGGAAATAAAGGGTGTCATTTATGGCCCTGAAGGCGAGATTCCAGGTGAGTTTCCCCCCCGGGTAGAAGTCATAGCTGCCGGAAACAATATCCAGGAGCTGTTCATCAAGGTTCGAATCAAAATAGTAAAGATCATTATTGCTTGATCCATCTTCTGCGGAGAAATAAACCCTGTTTCCCATGGTTTCGAGATATCGCGGCCTTGTTGTCGGATCAAAGATAGAGGTTATTGTCGATGTAGTTGTATCAAAACTTTGTATTCGGTAACTTGTACCGGATGTACTTTCAGTGAAGAGCAAACGATTGCCCTGTGCAGCCATGTAATTCACGGCAAAATAATTGCCATCTGAGTCAGAATCAGTTATGTTATCCCTGATGATATGGAGGTTGTATCCCTGAAGTGGATTTTCTGTTCCGTCATATTCCCATATGGCATAGTTTGATGAGCCAACACCGAGGAAGTAGAGCTTTTCATTGACTATGGCAAAGGTGCGGGGCATGGCCACGACAGGAGTGATGTTTTCCCCTCCCAGGTGGATAGTATCATCAATTCGTTTACACACGGCATCCTTCAATTCAACGGCAAGAGGGGTATTGTTGCAGTTGCCGTTTTCGTCAACACTGAAGACGAGAAGGTATTCTGAACCAGCAGGCACGGGGGTGTCCGCGTCGATGAAAGCCTTCATGGTCCCTCCCTTCGAAAGGTCGGCTACCGGTGAAGAGCCGGAGACAGGGGTGGTGGTGTCACTGCCAAAATATACCCTGTAGCTGTTGATGCCGGATTCGTCTGCGGCGGCGGTCACTGTCATGGTGCCGCCGATCTGGTCTTCGTTGATATCGGTATCGGTGAAGTAGAGGTTTTGTGCGGGAGAAGTTGCCCCGGCGGCAGCGGCATTATAGATATCATAGAACTGGTTGAAGCATGATGTTGAAAAAAGCGCCAGTAAGAGTGATGTCAGAATGTTAACCTTTTTCATAGAAATACTCCCCTAAAAATAAAGACGCCAGGATACCCCGCAGTCTACGGTAACAAAGTCCATGAAACCTTCACGTTCGATGAGACCCCCGTAGGTGCCCCGGACCCGCAGAGAGAAAAAATCGTTCAGGGCAAAGGTGCAGTTTATGCCCGCCCTGGGCATAAACTCGAAGGCTACTTTCTTTTCTCCCGGATTGGTGCTTCCCGCGTCGCGGGAGACGATGTTTAAACTTCCCCCCATACAAAAAAAGGGTTCCAGTGAAAACCTTTTTGTCAGGGCCACGTGGTAGCCCAGGACATAATAGAGGGGCAGCAGCATTGTGTTATTGATGTTGTTTTCTCTTCCTTTAAAATAAAAAAATGAAGTTTCAACGCCCATGAAAAGATTATAGATGCCGATGTTATTGAAAACAGCGCCGACGACATACCCGCCCCCCGGTTTGTGAAGACTGTCGAAATCCCTCAGGGGCAGGCTGAAGGCACCGAGGAGGTAGAAGTCAAGGCCCCGCAGGGTTGAGATAACCCGGCTGTCGGCGGATTCATCCCCGTGCCTGTCAACTGACCGGACGAAAAAATCCTGTTTTGTTTTAAAGTCGATACCCTTCAGCACCAGGCTTTTCTTCTCTGTCTCGCCCTTTTTGACATGGGACGCTCCCTCGATACCATAGACCCGGTATGACCTGTCGCGGTTCCAGGGATTATCCGGCTTCCAGGTGATGAGGGCGCCTTCGGGTTTCTTGTTGATGCCCGGGTCACGGGGGGGGAGGGGGGGAAGTGTACCGGTTTTAACCTTGACGCTGTTAGAGGGGAGAGATTCATCTCCTTTTTTGTCAACGGCCTTGACAATGATTGAATTTACTGTCCGGCTTTGAAGGTGCCTGAGATCGTACCTGTTTTTCCTGGTGAATGCAACGAAAGTATATTTTTTTCCCTCCGGGGTTTTTACGTAAACACGGTACCCCTCTACGGGGTTGAAGGGCGGGTTCCATGAAAGCCTGACGTAATTTTTTTTCAGGACCCCTTTCAGGTCAGTAGGGTTTGTGCGGGTGGTAAACTGGATACTGTCAGCAGGAAGGGTAAATTCACGGTTAACGTAGAGCTTTTTTCTAAAGACGGTGCCGTTCGTGTTTTCGTCGACCCTGTAGGCAAGGAAATCAGTCCCGTCATAAAGGCGTACATAGAATTTACCACGGTAGAGGTCCCTGTAGCTGATACGCAGGATACCCCTTTTAGGTATTCGCATGCGTTTCCCCTCCCGGTTTCGGAGGATGACGTATGCCCGCGTGTTTGCCGTTATCTTCCCCTCATGAATTTTGCCGTTTTTAAGAAAGATGTTCACGGCACCTGCCGCCGGGACGAGGAGAAGGCATACTGCCGCTGTGGCAAAAATCTTTATTGTCAGTATTTTGATTCGCATATACGGTACATGAACCTGCTGCTTTTAGATAATGCTCTCTTTACAGGGGTGTTTCATTCTGAATGTCACTGGTTAATAATTTTATCCTGCCCGTGCGCGTCAGAACGACAATCGAATCGCCCCTGCCGGAGATAACGGCCCCTTCGATTGTGCGGCCGTTATAGAGCTGAAAACGGCTCACACGGGAAAAGACCCTTTTCATTTCCGCGATGGTCCGTGACTTTTTCTTTATCAGTAATGACGCCTGGTCCTGGTCTTTCAGTTTCAGGAGTTTTTCATCGATGAGCTTTTCTTTTTCCAAGATTTCTTCCTGGAGCTGTTTCAGCTCATTCAGGCTTTTCTTTGCAGGATTGTCCATGATGGGTACCAGGGATATCTTTTTAACTTCAAGTTCCTCGGCACTGGTCATGCTTGTTATCCTGATGTCACGGGGAGTGAGAACTTTTTTGCCTCTGGCAACTACTGCTCTTGCGGTATTGCCCTCATCGAGTGTAACCTCTTCTGACGTTGCCGGGGGCTGTTCCTTACCTTTTTTAATCTTTGCCTCTCTATTTGGCATCAGTGCGAGTTTCCCCTCCCTGAGGACAACTGTTGTCATTTTGCCGTCGCTGGCCATGCTGAACTCTGTTCCCCTGATGGCGGCAAGGAGTATATTCGAGGAAAAGGTGACCCCTGGTTTCCCTTTAAGCTTTATAACCTTTGTGAGGAATGATCCCCTGGAGACATTGATCTCTGAGACAGATTTAACAAGGTCTTCGCTGTAGCGGATTGTAGAGTTTTCTCTGACTTTGATTACCGCGACAGTCCCGAGTTGAAAGGTAACAAAGGAATTCTCTCCGGTTTTAATGCTTTCGCCCGGGAGTATTTTCTGACGCGGCTTAAGGGGAGAGGCGGTGCCATTTTTGTCAATGCCTTCGGTTTTACCCAGTGTGAAAAGAACGACTGCTTCATAGAGCTGTCCCTTTGATGGTGACGGGCCGGAGCATCTCTGGTTGCAGGAGGTAAGGGCGGCCAGGAGAAAGATAACGAGTAAAATGGTAGTCCTGTTAAACATGCGGTTGTCCCTGATTTTTTATTATTTTCAGCAGTAGATAATCATTAAAACCGAAGTGTCAAGATATTATTGGTACTGTTATGCTTGAAAATAAAAATATTTTTACTGATGGGCCAGTGTGAGATATTAAGAGGCGGTGCATTAAAAGTGTATAATTTTTCAGAGAGGTTTAATGGATTTCTCAAGGTACTTTTTGTTTTTACTGTTCCCGGGTAACAGGATTCCCTTGATGATGACATCAAGGGCGGCATTGAACATCTCATCGACGGTTTTCCCCTCGAGCTTGACATAGTTCTTGTGAACGAACATGATATACACAGAGTAAATAAAGTAGGTGAGGTTCTCGATATCGAGTTTTCTGAAACGCCCCTCCTTAATGCCCTGCTGCAGCATATCTTTGAGGATGCCCATTGACTCAATATTGATTTTATAGAAATGATCTTCCTCGGGATAGAGAGGGAAAATCGAAGGGTCATTGATGACAATGTTGCGCATGTCCTCGTCCCGGGCAAGGTAGGCATATGAATTACGGCAGGCGTCAATAAGCCTCTCCACTATATCCTTAGTCGGTTTCAGGGAGGCAACCACGTTTTGCTGCCACCTCTTGAGGCCATAGGCGACAGTCTGCTCGTAGAGGTCTCTCTTGTCCTTGACGTAGAGGTAGAGGTTGCCCTTGGTCATGCCCAGTTCCGTGGCGATATCTTCGACAGTTGTTTTTTTGAAACCGAAGCGGGCAAATACGCGCAGTGATGTTTCGAGCATTTTTTCTTTCTTTTGCTGACGGTTCATATTACTACACTACCGCCTCGGCAACAGGGGGGCTCATCAACGCTGAGAGAAGTATATTCTGAAAAGAAACAAGGGTTTCTTCAATGGTCAGATCATTGTCGAGAATAAAGTCAGGGTTGAAAACATAGTTAACCATGCCGGTGTAGAAACCTTCGATAAATCTCATGTTGATAGGTTGAAAGGCCCCTTCCTCAACACCACGGCGGATAATGGCAAGAAACTGACCGCTGAAATGACTCCGCACAACTGCGATCTTGTCTTCGAGTTCAGGATAAAATCGTTTAATGTCCCTGAAAACCCCGGATGGAATATTGCCGGCAATGGAAATAACCATAGAAAAAAACTCGTTGAGGATGCGGCACGGATCGTCTTCCTTTATCTGAATCTTCATGAACTGTTCTTCGATGCTGTCGAGTATCTGGTCAGTAAAGGCGGTGACGATTTCATCCTTGCTGTTGAAAATGCAGTAGAGTGTTTTCTTGGAGATACCGCATTCTTTCGCCAGCATGTCAACGGTCACCTTTTTCAAACCGTGAGAGAAGGAAAGGTGATAGAAGGCCTGTAAAACCTGTTCTTTGACTTTTTTTTCCTGCATGCTATCTACCTGATTGTTAGAAATGCCGGTATATGCATTACAGTAATTTTGTAAACTAAAATTTTAAAAATAAGTATCTGCCTTCCAGGGCCGAATTATAGCATTCCGATTGTTTTCTGGATTTAATGATAAAAATATTTAAATAGACTTGACAAAAGAGGATTGCTGTTTATTAATCAGATAATTAAAAAACAGCAGAAGAGACCTTCCTTATCACTAATCATTAATTTGCGTGTAAAGAAAGGTTCGCATTGTTTTTTTAAAGTCATCAGAGCTTCTTATCATTTGACGGGCCCCGGGAGGGGCCTTCTTTTTTACGCTGAAAATATTCTGCATCGAAAGTTTTGAAACTTCCCCTTGCCATATAATGAATGATCTGGTAAAATTACTGGTTAAGGTCATGACTCTAAGGATTTTTACGGGGGGAAGTTTAAATCTTCCCAGGGATGGAAATGATTGCAGTCTAAATAGAATCGCTTTCCATCCTTAAAATTATTTTTGATGCGTGAAGGAAGAAAATCTATGACAGCCAGCAATAATAACCGGGACATGGAAATCATCGTGGGGATTCCCTCCTACATGGAAGCGGACAGTATCGGGTTTGTTACCCGCCAGGTCGATGAGGGGCTCACCAGGTATTTCGGCAATATGAAGTGCCTCATCGTTAATGTTGACAACAACAGCGAAGATGACACAAAGGGGGCCTTTCTCTCCACAGAAACAAAGAATCCCAAAAAGTATATAACCACACCGAAAGGAGTCCGGGGCAAGGGAAACAATTTTCTCAACCTTTTTAAGTTCGGTAAAACACAGATGAAAACGCTCAAGGCCGCAGTTGTTGTTGATGCTGATCTGAAGTCAATAACCCCGGAGTGGATCAAATACCTTGCTGAACCGATTCTCGAGGGATTCGATTATTCCCTGCCCCGTTACAGCCGACACCAGTTCGACGGAACAATTACGAACCATATCTGCTATCCCCTTTTGTACGGCCTCATGGGCGAGAATATACGTCAACCCATCGGGGGAGAATTCGCTTTTTCACCGGCACTGATGGCATACTGGCTCGAACAGAGGTGGCTGCCTACGACGAAACTCTACGGCATCGATATATTCATGTCATTAAATGCCATTGTTGGGAAGTTCAAGATATGCGAAGTGGGGCTGGGGGCGAAAATACACAAGGCGAGTGCCCCGAAACTGGGGCCCATGTTTACCCAGGTGGTAACTACTTTTTTCAACAGGGTTTTGTCGAAAAAAGCAGACTGGATCGGAACTCCCGGCTCTGAGCCGGCGCCAAAACCTCTCTTCGGGCTCCAGCGTCTCGATCCTCCCCAGGAACTCTTTGTGAACCTGCGTGAATTGAAAGAGAAACTGAGAGAAGAATATCTTTCACGTGAAAAACTGCTGAAGAAATACCTGAGTGATTATCTTTATATAAGTCTCGACCGGATGATCGAACAGGACCACTATGATATGAATATTCTCATGTGGACACAGGCAGTCTACCAGCTCCTCTTTACCTATGATGTGGGTTCGTCCCGGGCCAAAAAGGATATCGTTGAGTGTCTGAAACCCCTCTACTTTGCCCGTTCAGTCACCTTTGACTACGAAACCTGGCGCTACAGTATCACCTATGCCGAAGAGGCGATTCTTGACCAGGCCAGGGCCTTCGCATCTCAAAAACCCTACTTCTACGGCCTTTACCTTAAAATGGCGCAGGAGCAGGATTCAAAGAAAAAGTAGCAGGGGCTTTTTCAGCCTTTTGCCGCGGCATCGAGAAAGTCACGGTCCCAGTCTTTCCAGACGGGATCAAACCCCTTTTCGGCAATAACGCGAATGATTTCTTCGGGACTGCGGCTGTCTTCGATGGCGAACTGTTCATCCGCCGCGTCCATTTCAGTGTAGCCTCCCGGTTCTGTTTTTGATCCCGCGCTCATCATGGTAATCCCCAGGGGAAAAAGATTGTCCCGCAGGTCCGCAGGTTCACGGGTGGAGAGTACAAGGGCCGCGTCGGGAAGAATTATCCGCATGGCACAAATGAGCTGGGCAAGGGACGCGTCATCAACAGTAAAGGGGGGAGTAAAGTCTCCCGGTGCCTCCCGCATGCGGGGAAAACTGACCATTACCTGTGTGCGCCAGAATGCTTTGGACAGATAGAGTCCGTGCAGGGCAGTAAAGAATCCTTCTGCCCGCCAGTCAGCCAGTCCAAGGAGAGCACCGATGCCGATTTTTCTCAGGCCCGCTTTTCCGCCCCGGTCAGGTCCTTCGATGCGCCACTTGAAATCGCGTTTTTTTCCCGCGGGATGCATCTCCGCGTAGACGTCACGGTTGTAGGTTTCCTGGTAGAGGGTAAGGCCGTCGATGCCGTTTTTGACCATGAGGCGGTATTCATCTGTGTCCATGGGGTAGACTTCGATTGACACAGAGGCAAACCTCTGATGTATACGCCTGCCGATTTCAGCAAGTTTTTCAACCGGGACAGCGCCAGGGTGTTCTCCCGTCAGGAGAAGTATATGCCGAAAGCCCATCCGGTAGATGGCGTCCGCCTCTTTTTCAACTTCATCGGTGGTGAGGGTAATGCGGCGTATATCATTTGTGCGGTTGAAGCCGCAGTAGAGGCATGAGTTGGTACACTCATTCGAGATATAGAGGGGGGCATAGAGCTGGATGGTTTTTCCAAAACGCATGCGCGTTATGCGCAATGATTGATGTGCCATCTCTTCGATGAGTTCTCCTGCCGCCGGTGAAAGGAGGGGGTAAATGTCTTCGGCTTCGAAGTGATCACGGTTCATGGCACGCCTGACGTCGGTGGTATCAGCATCCATGATCCGGCTGGTCACTTCCCCCCATGAAAAAGAATTGAAAAAATCGTTAAACATCAGCGCAGAAACCCTGTCAGCGGGCTCGATGCCCGGGCTGTTTCGCTGACGGCTCCTTTGCCGGCGAGAAAGGCCTCACGCCCAGCCTCGACTCCCTTTTTGAATGCCACCGCCATTGCAGCCGGATCGCCGGCAATGGCAATGGCCGTGTTGACCAGTACCGCGTCAGCACCCATCTCCATGGCAAGGGCCGCATGCGACGGGGCCCCGATTCCGGCGTCGACCACGACAGGAACCTGTGACATTTCGATGATGATACGGATATTGTCTTCGGTCTTGATGCCGCGGTTTGTACCGATAGGGGCACCCAGGGGCATGACCGTGGCGGTCCCCGCCTCTTCAAGGTGTTTTGCCAGTATGGGGTCAGCATTTATGTAGGGAAGTACAACGAAATCTTCTTTTACAAGTATCTCCGCCGCCTTGAGAGTCTCCACCGGGTCAGGAAGAAGGTAACGGGGATCAGGGGTAACTTCCAGTTTGACCCAGTTGCCGCATCCCATGGTACGGGCAAGGCGGGCAAGGCGTATCGCCTCTTCGGCATCGCGCGCACCGGAGGTATTGGGAAGGAGCTGTATTCCTTCAAGGGACATGACCGCCCCCAGATGGTCATCTTCGGGATTCTCAAGGTCGACACGGCGAAGGGCCACGGTTACCATTTCTGATCCAGAGGCAATGACCGCTTCCTGCATCATTTCGTTTGATGAGAACTTGCCCGTTCCGGTAAAAAGGCGGGAAGTAAATGCGCGTCCCGCAATAGTGAGTATATCTTTTCTGTTGTTCATTTACGCTACCCTGTCTATAGACTTCTTTTAAATCATACGCGACATGGAAATGTCAAGTATGGAACAGACCTGCTGAGTGTCCACTCAAAAAATAGTTACTTTAACAGGAGAGTGTCAAGTCTGTCAATAAGGTTATTGATTCTTTTTCTTATTGATCTGTCCACCTGCTGTGATATAATAAAAACAGCACTATTTCGCTGCCTTTCCCCGGTGAAGGCGCACTGGATGAACATGAGACATCTTCTCATGCTGCTCCCTGGTTATTCTGAAATTCCGGCAAGAGAACAGAAAGAGAGAATATTGACTCTCACTTCAGGAGGCTTTTTTGTGACTGACTGTAGACAAGGATTCTTTTCCCGAATCGAAGCCTGTTTTCTTGAAAAGTATCCCCGTTCCGATTTTATCCTCTACCAGAAGGCACGTGTTTTTCTTTACCTGGGATTTATTGTTCTATTTACAACGGCTTTTGTTACAGTTTACACTATCTTAATAAATGAAGTGTTCAGGCTATACATTGTGTTGCCGGAAACGGCTTTATTTTTCCTCTTGATGTTTACCCTTTTTCTTCTCAGAAAGGGAGAGTACGATCTGGCAATTCACCTGTTCCTGCTTTTCATCATGACAGTAGTATGGATTGTTATTTTTTTTGATAGATCAAACGTGGTGTCACGCCTTGACAGTATCAGCTATAACCTTGCGCTGGTGACCCTTTCAGCCCTGCTTATTTATGATAGAAAATGGATTATCTTTGCCTATTCCATTCTTAATATCATTATCATGGTTTGCTTTGTTTACATTAACTTCGACTCTATCCCTGTGAACAATACCGGGAAAATAGACTGGGTCGTGGACAATGCCCTTTCCTTTATTCTTATTGCCGTTGCCGGGTACTATGTTGTCACTATCAACCAGCGCGCCCTTTCAAGGGCTGAAAAAGAACTTAAAAGCCGCCTCAAGGCTGAAAAAACATTACAGATGAATAACCAGGAGCTCCAGGCATCCATGGAGGAACTCGAAGCTGCCAACGAAGAGTTTGAGGCAATGAACGAGGAGCTCATGGCATCACAGGCAGAACTCGCGGAAAGCGAGGAAAAATTTCGTCTCATTGCAGAAAAATCGAGTATCGGGGTCATTATTGCCCAGGAGGGAAAAATTGTTTATGTGAACCAGGCGGTGTCTGATATTATTGGTTACAGTATTGATGAAATACGTGCCTGGAAAGAAGAAGAATATTCAAAGCTGGTTCCCGTTGAAAAAGCCCGAAATTTTATTGATATTGCCAGGGCGCGGCAGAAGGGAGAAATGTCAGGAAATCTTAGCGAAGAGTTGCGAATAAATTCCCGAGACGGTTCAACCCGGTGGGTTGAAATAAATTCAACGACGGTGACTTTTAAGGGAAAAGCGGCAGAACTGGTGGCTCTTATTGACATCACTGAGAGAAAGAGCGTCCAGGAGATTATTGTCCAGACAGAAAAAATGGTCACCATCGGGGGACTCTCAGCGGGAATGGCCCATGAAATCAATAATCCCCTGGGGATAATAATGCAGGGGATTCAAAATACCTGGCGGCGACTTGATCCTGAAAGTGAAAAGAATATGCAAAGAGCCGAAAAATATGGCATAGATCTTAAAAAACTTCACGAATTTTTCAACAGGCAGAATATTACCAGTTATCTTGAAGGCATTAAAGATGCAGGGGTACGGGCATCACATATTGTCGCCAATATGCTTCAGTTCAGCCGTCGCAGCACAGGGAAGTTTCATTCAGTTGATATCCTGGGCACTGTTGAGAATTCCATTACTATTGCAGAAAAGGATTATGATCTTCAGAAAAGCTATGATTTCAGAAAAATAAGTATCATCAGGGATTATACAATAGATTTGCCTGAAGTGGAGTGCATCGAAACAGAAATAGAGCAGGTACTTTTAAATCTTTTAAAAAATTCTGCCCAGGCAATGGCAGAGGTTACTGATTCTGAATATAATCCGGCCATTCACATTACCGTGAGTCTCGCAGGGGGGGAAGTCAAACTGGTTTTAGCCGATAATGGCCCCGGCATTCCCGAAGAATCCATGAAGCATATATTCGACCCCTTTTATACTACAAAGGAAATCGGGGCCGGTACGGGCCTGGGCCTTTCTGTCTCATATTTCATCATTACCGCCCATCACAATGGCAGCATTTCGGTAAATTCAGAGCCCGGCAGAGGGACCGAATTTACAATAACGCTGCCCCTTCAACACAAAGTACAGTAAAAGAACATAAAATTTATATTCTTTTACCGTCTGTTATTCTAATATTTTTTGATTTATCCCTTCTTTTTTACTTAATTTACAATTACCAGGGCATGGCGTGAGATTATCACAAAAATTGCATCCCTGGTGAAAGGGGCATGTCATGAAACTCAGGCAAATAATGACCGGTATACGGTTGTCTTCACTTTTTTTTACGGTTATCTTTTTTTTCCCCCTCTTTCTTCTGTCTTTAACGGGATGCGACGGGGGAGGAAAATCATATATCACTCTCTCCATGACAGGTCAGTCGATTAACGGGAGCAGGGCGCCCGGGGGGATAACAGGGCTGACTGTTACCGTTACTGCTCCGGACATGGCAGCTGTGGAGCAAACCTTTTCTGCTGATACAACGTCAATCATACTCGAGGTTCCCGCGGGGGATGACCGCATCGTTGAGGTGGTCGCTTCCTTTGATCGCACAGGCGATGGCGTACTTCTTGCCGGCAGGGGGAGCGCCACGGTAAACTGTCCCGCCGGGGTAGAAGTACCGGTGACCATAACGATGTACCCAGATGAAACAAAGGTGCTGATACCGGACAGGCTGAATTACCGGCTGGTACAGGTTGATTCATTGACGACGGGTACTGCCGCTGTCAGCAGCTCATGGCGGGAGCTTGTCGGTACTTCTGCAGGCTTTTTATCTGACACTGACTTTCGTC
>CAZHNW010000082.1:13174-21544 GCA_964534225.1 uncultured Leptospirales bacterium
ACATTACCGGTGCGAACCCCTTTTCTTTCGCTGAGGCAAGTTACGATTATGCGGTTACCGCTATTACCGTGGACCGTGTAACCAGCTTTGTCTATTACGGGACGGAGTCTTTTAACGCAACTGAAAGACTCTTTCGCTCCACTTTTGATAATTCGACCTATACAAACCTTGATGTGACAACAGGTGTCGAGGCCATTGCCGGTGTAAGGGGACTTTCTGTGGATGCAAACGGTATCCTCTATATAACAGGTACCAACGATACAGGTGACGCACGTGTGTTCAGGTATGATCCCGCTACCGAGTCGGTGACTCACAGCTACAGCGCAAATCTCGTATCATCATACGCACCTATGGATGTAATGGCCCGAAACGGTTATGTTTACGTAACCAATCCAGAGGGGACAGATGGGTTTCGCCTGTTGCAGCTCGATACCGATCTGAGAAGTCTTCTTGACAGTTATGGAGGAACCAGCGGCAGCCTGGCCACCGATCTTGTCACTGAAGGTAATCTCATTGGGCCGGAACGTTTCCTGGCAACTTTAAATGAAGGCTTTACCCTTGTTGATGAGGATTATGGCGGCGGGTCCGCTGACCGTCTTGTATACGTCCATGACTTTGAAGGGACCGGATGGTTGACCTATGGTGAAAACGGTGATGCCGCTGTTGGTTACTTCCGTTTTGACAGTAATGGTAGATAGAGTTTCATAAAAGGGCATCACCGTATTTACAATATTACCTTATTTAACTGGTCTCTCTCATAGATAATATTTCAAGGCTGAATCAACTTCCAGAAGAGCGTTGAAAAGCAGGTCTTTATCCTTTTTCTTTTCTTTGACGTCTCCTGTTTCCATCTGAGAATTCAGGGCAAATGATTTGTTCAGTGAATCCTTTATAAACGATTCAGACGGCATGGGCCAGTTATTCTCACCGGCTTTTTCTGTGACCCACTCGAGCAGTTTTTCATCAAGGCCTTCCTGCCTGTAAATGTCTTCATTTCCCGGGGGATTGTAGACATGAGTATCCTGGCTGCGAAGAATATCCGCAGGGGATTTCTCTGCCAGTATCTCATCGAGAAGAAGCTTTCTGAAAAACTGCATGTTTCCCGGGTCCTGGCTCAGCCATATACGGTCACCTTTTTCGAGTGGCATGGCAACACTGAAAAGTTTCTTGGTAAACCATTCGTTATTTGTAATGGCATCAAAGTCGATGCCGAAGTTTTCCTGGAGATGCGTGTAAAGAGCCTTTATGTCCCTGCTGAGATATACCAGGTCATAAATTCTGTCGGGGCGCATCTTCTCGAACTCTCTTCGTATCATTGACTTGGTGTCATGGTATTGCAGAAGCATAACAAAGAGTTTTTTCACCAGGTAAAAAATATGCTCATCGGCTGCGGATTCTTCACTGAAATTGAGGGTCGCCTGCATGTCGCGAAACATGAGATCGTTACCTGAAAGAGCATTTTTAGCCGCGGCTATTTTGTTTTCATACAGTTTATGTTTCAGCGTATTATTTGGATCATCCATGCGCCGGGCATTTAATGTATCATCATAAAGGGTCATCATGGAAATTTTCAGGGGCAGCTGTTTCTTATATATTTCCACCTGGAAAGAACCGACATCAGGAGAAGATTCCGCCAGTGCGAATATTTCTTCATAGACAGCAACGGTCTCTTTCATATGAGGGTTTGCCTTTACCTGTTCATAGGGGGTCCTGTAAGCGTTGACAACCTCATCGATTCCCATTTCCTTTGCCGCTGAAGGATCCGACTGCTGAGCCTGAACCGTATCGTTTGCTTTCTGCAGCTCCTCTGAAAGGCGGGTAAACAGGTTGGTGCCATTGGCCCTGTTGACAAAGGCCATAAAATCATCACCATGAGATTCGACAAGAGCCATCAGTTCATCATAGGCGCTTTTAAGATCAGCCACTTTTGATTCGTCTGCCACCATTGAAAGGATATTTTCAACACTGGTCTTGAATCCCGCGACCATTGTTTCAACCTGCTGGTTCATGTTTGCCCTCCTTCTGTTTCGGCGGTCAGGGGTTTTTCCCAGAAGGGTGAATACTCAACATCACCAGGTTCATCACCCAGTTTCTCAGCATGGAAAAGCCGGTAACAGGACCTTTCACGCAGTGATTTCTCCGCGTCCCTGACAGCATCTGCAGAATTAAGGAGAATGTTTTTCCAGGTTTCAGCCCGGTCATTTTCTTCAGCAGAGAGATCCATCTCTTTTAATTTTTCATTTTCCATTGTACGGGCAGCAGCAAGCAGCTTTTCGAGCTGTTCAGAAGAATAGGGGATACTTTTTTGATATTGTTCTGACATCAGCATTTCAGAGAAGTTTTGCATGCCACCAAGGGCGGTGACACTCTCATTGAACCGCTGTTGAAAGGTCTTTTTTTCAAGGGTGAAATAATCTGATGTCACCGAGTATTCAATAATCATGAGAAGGGCATTATGGAGGTCTCGAAATTTTCGTGAAGCATCCTCCTGTACTGAATCTACTTTTTTTTCAGCCTTTTCCACGGCAGTGTCATCCCCGGCAGTGTCCATACAGGCGTCTGCAACGTCACTGCACGCTCTGGCCAGTTCCTCACCATAGAATGACTCACTGTATGCACTGGCAAGTACGCGGTACCTGTCAGCGTTTACAGCCCTGCCATATAAATCCCAGAGATTTTCTTCTGACATTTTATTTTTCCATTCTTCAACAGACCCTGAAGAATCAATGAGCGCCAGTATTTTTTCATAGACCATGACCTTTTCAGGGGAAAGGCCCCCTTTTCTGAATTCTTCGAGTTGAAGGCGGTAGACCTCCCGGGTGGCGGAGATATCACTCATCACATCTCTCCTTTACTGTTGTTGAGTACTTCGTGTCTGAAGGGCCGCAAGGAGTTGTGGAATCTCCTGAACGTAGTTGTTTTCCTGCATGGCAGCCATGAACCCCTGTGAGTCACCCTGGTATTCTTTTTTCAGGTCTTCCATTTCACTGACCATTTTTTCAATTTTTTTGCTTTCATCAGCTTCAGGGTTCATCTGTGAGGCATTCTTGCTCATTTCACGAAAAGGGGCGATCAGGTTTTCCGTGGTCTCTTCGTAGGGAAGGCCGGAATTATCTGGGCCCTGGTCTCTTTCCCGTCGTTCCTTTTCAATGTTTCTTTCTACTTTTAGTGATTTCACCGAACTCCGCATTGATTCACCCTTTGAAATCATCCTGTCAACATCATAGAGAAAACCGAGTCCCGGTATTTTACTGAGATTGTAAAGAATGCTGCGTAAAAAATTCCATGAACTGCCCATATATACCTCCAGAGAAAATGTTAAAAAACACAATAGTTGATATTAAAATAAATATATATTATATACACTATCATACCAATAAATTTCTGTCAAGAGGTTTTATCCTGGGTGTTGTATGCAGAAATTATGGCAGTACCACGGAGGGTGGCCATGCCGGCCGGGGATTTCACATTATGAAGCGTTTTAATCCTTTGATATACCGCCGGTTCAGAAAATGGATAAGCGATTCCACCAGGCGAAAGGTGAACTTCCCCCCGCTCATGAGCACAATGTTGCGCAGGGGTGTTTCCCTGACTCCCGCGTCGATGATTCTTTTGGTGGTTTCATCGCCTCCTTCGCCTACCATGCGTGAGGCTTCTTTCAGGGTCTGGCGGTAAAGGATGCGCCCCAGGAGCCGGGTGCGTGTTTCACCGATGGTTGAGTTGAGATGAAAGGGTTTTTCAGGCGGGGTGGGGGGAAGTTTAACCCCCGGCAGCAGGGCGAACTCTTCCCCGGTCGCCCTGAAGGGAAATGCGGGAGAAGACCATGTTCCCGGAACGTGATACTGCGCGGGTTCGAAGGAAGATGAAACAGCAACAGTTGCCTGCAGGCGGATGTCCCTGGACGAAGCCCCGATACGGATCTCAAAACTTCCCCCCTCGATCTGCCACTGGCCGGTGCCTGTATCAAAAAAGGCAAAGGACCTTTTATCAAGATGGAAGTTCACCTGCCGTGATTCTCCCGCTTCGAGAAAGATTCGCTCAAAGCCCTTGAGTTCATGAAGGGGCCGGTAGACGCTGCTCTCTTCATCGCGGACATAGAGCTGAATGATTTCATGACCGCCGCGGCTTCCGGTATTAGTGACGCGGCAGGTAACGGTGTGGATACGTGCCTGCCGATTAAATCGGCGAGGGGAACGGTATTAGTGACGCCGCACGAAACGGTGATATCCTCCCCGCCGGTAATCTCCTGCGCCGAAAGACGGATGTCACTGTATCCAAAGGTCGTATAGGAGAGTCCGTACCCGAAAGGGAAGAGGACATCCTTTGAAACGGTATCGAAGTAGCGGTACCCCACGTAGAGGCCTTCACGGTACTGTACCTGTCGCGGCCGGCCGGGAAAATACGCGTCGCTGGCGCAGTCTTCACTTTTAAAGGGAAAGGTCTCTGCCAGTTTGCCACCGGGATTAACGATGCCGAAGAGCAGGTCAGCGGCGGCGCCTCCCGCGGCCTCTCCTCCCAGGTATGCCTCTATGACGCCTGCGGTTTTTTCAAGCCAGGGCATCTCAACCGGAGAACCATTTGAAAGAACCACTATGACCCTTTTGTGGAGGGAGGTTATTTCATCGATAAGGCGCAGGTGATTATCAGGCATGCGCATATGTTCCCGGTCAAACCCCTCTGATTCAAATATCGGGGGGAGTCCTGCGAAGATTATCACGGTTTCGCTCCCTGCCGCCGCAGCGAGGGCTTCATCGATGAGAATTTCGTCATGATCAGCTGAACCGTTGCGGTAGCCCCGTGCATAGACAATTTTCTCAGGGAAATCATGAAGTTTTTTTATTTCTTCGAGGGCATTTTCGAGACGCAGGGGATTGATAAGGCTGCTGCCGTTTCCCTGGTAGCGGGGATTGACCGCCATCTCACCCATGACGGCAATGGAACCTGTCTTTTCAAGGGGGAGGATGGCGCTATCGTTTTTCAACAGTACCGCGGATTCAGCGGCGGCGCGCCGCGCCAGGGCGTGGTGTTCTGCGTGGTTAAATGTGTATTCCTCCTGTTGGTTGTCTGCTGCCCTGAGGGCTGTATCTATGAGGCGGCATGCTGTCGTGTCCAGTTCATCTTCACTGAGAGTCCCTTCCTCGAGGGCGGCGAGAATTTTCCCGGTATTTTCTTTTCCCGTGCCGGGCATCTCCAGGTCCATGCCGGCGCTGATCCCCGCGGCGCGGTCATTGGTTGCCCCCCAGTCACTGACCACGATGCCCTGAAAGCCCCATTCCCGGCGAAGGATATCTGTCAGGAGTTTTTTGTTGTCACAGCAGTAGGTGCCGTTAAGGCGGTTATAGGCGGCCATGACTGTCCAGGGCTGTGACTTTTTTACCGCAATTTCAAAGCCTGCAAGGTAAATTTCACGCAGTGTGCGTTCGTCAACTATGGTGTCTGAAACCATGCGGTAGTATTCCTGGTTGTTGGCGGCAAAGTGTTTCAGGCTGGTGCCCACCCCCTTTGCCTGTACGCCGTTGATAAAGGCGGTCCCCAGTTCTCCGCTGAGAAAGGGGTCTTCTGAGTAGTATTCGAAGTTGCGGCCGCAGAGGGGGTGCCGCTTGATGTTTATGCCGGGGCCTAAAAGAATGGAGACATTTTCAGCGAGGCATTCTTCTGCAATGGCGGCTCCCACTTCACTGACAAGGGCACGGTCCCATGAGCAGGCAAGGGTCGCCGCCGTGGGAAAACAGGTGGCGGGAACAGATTCGGCAATGCCGAGATTGTCAGCGTCACCCTTCTGTTTTCTCAGGCCGTGGGGGCCGTCATTCATTGCCGTTTCAGGGATACCCTCAAAGGGGATACCCCGCATGTGCCAGAAGTCACTTCCCGTGCAGAGGAATGCCTTTTCTTCGAGACTGAGGCGGGCAATTATTTCTTTTGCTTTTTCAGTATATTTTTTTTTCTCATCAATCATGTTGACTTCCTCACATCTGAAAAGATTTTTACCTGCTTTCTGGTTTTTTGTGAATTCCATTGAATTTTGCCCTGCCTCACGGGAGGGGGGGAACTGTCATTTATTTTGTTTCCTGAAATTCCAGTAGCTGTAACTGTTCAGGTAAATTTTTCATTCTACTTTTTCAGGGGAATGGTGATGATAAAGGCGGCCCCTTTCCCTGGTGATGATTTAACACTGATGGAACCGCCATGGTGACTGGTAATGATGAAGTAGGATACAGAAAGTCCCAGGCCGGTGCCTGTCCCCGGGTCCCTGGTGGTGTAAAAGGGATCGAAAATGTGCCCGAGAATTTCATCAGGAATACCGGGGCCGTTATCGGAGACACGGATAATGCATGTATTATTTTTTTCTTCTGTCTCGAGGCTGATACGGGGAGTGTAATTATCTTTTTTTACTTCCTGCAGGGCCTGTGCGGCATTTTTTACCAGGTTGAGGATTACCTGTTCGATTTCTGTCTCGATACAGGGGACGGAAGGCATATCAGGGGCGAAATTTCTCTCTATTTTTATTTTTCGGAAGTCATATTTTTTCGCAAGATTGTAATCCTTGGAGTAGAGTTCAATAGCCCTGTCAATGAGGTTGTTAATGTCAACCTCCTCTTTATTTGTTCTGCTTTTTCTGCTGAACTGGAGCATGCTTTTAACTATTTCTGAAGCACGCAGGGATGACTCATCGATGTTTTTTATATACTGGTTTATATTGCGCCGCTCAAAATATTTATTAATATCTTCGATGGTAAGATTCAGGCTTTCAGCGGTTTCCCTGTTTTTTGATGAGGTGTCGGATGTGCGTCTCCGCAGGTTCTGGACACTGTTGATGATTATGCTGAGGGGGTTGTTTATTTCATGGGCCATTCCCGCCGCAAGCCCTCCCACGGTCATCATTTTTTCTGTCTGGGCCAGGAGTTCCTGCGTGCGCCTTCTTTCTGTGATGTCACGGGTAATGCCGATGATACCCGTGGCAATTCCCTTATCATCCCTGATAAAGGAAACCCGCAGTTCTGTCCAGAAAAGTGTGCCATCTTTTTTTACCTGCTGCAGTTCCAGGATGACTGAACGGTTCGGATCCGCACCGCCCTCTTTTTCAAGGGTCACCTGTTCAAGATAGGTACTGAAGACTTTTTTCAGGGATTCGGGTGTGTTCCATTTTTCCTGGGGTAACACAAGGGCTTCTTCAACGGTATAGCCGTAGAGGGATTCTACCGCCGGGGACATGTAGGTAAAGTTGAGATCCATGTCCGATGCCCAGATCAGGTCAGTTGCGTTTTCCGCGAGAAGACGGTAGCGCCTTTCACTTTCCACGAGACGATTTTGTGAAAGGGCAAGTTCTTCGAAGAGGTTTCTTGTTTCAGTGAGCACTTTTTCAAGCTCTTTGTTTTTATTGTGAAGTTCATTCGTGCGTTCCTGTACTATTTCTTCGAGCTGATTGCGGTGACGTACCAGTTCATTTTCAGTTTTTTTGCGAATTTCCATTTCTCTGGCAAGCTGTTCTTTTTCTTTCTGCAGGTTCTGGTGTTCCCGGTCGAGCCAATAGAGAATTTTTACTCTCAGCGATTCATAGTTGTAGGTCAGAAAGGTGACCAGAAGACAGGTAGCGATAATGCGTGTGGCATAAGCAGTTTTGTAGAGATAAAAGTTTTCAAGGGAAAGGGGATTAAAAAGAAAAATTATAGAGAATAAAAGAAAAACGCCTGTCCAGGCCATGCCTTCGCTTGCTCCCAGGAGAAAAAGAAGAAAGGGGGGCATGGCAATTATCCAGACTGCTGCGGCGCCGTCAACAGCACCGTTAAGAATCCAGTAATATAAAAGAATTGCAAGTAATAACGAGATTAGACGAAAATTCCAGTGTGATGATTTAAAATACCTGAGGGACAGAACGGAACCGGAAAGAACTAACGCCATGAGGAAATCAAAAAGGCTGTAATAAAAATTTCCTGTTCGAAACTGCTGTGTACCGAAAATTACCAGGGGAATGATAATCAGCAGGTTAAATATTGCAAAGAGCCCCCGCCGCGTCTCCTCCTCAACACCCAGTGGAGAACGGGAAGTGAGCCATAACAGGATTCTGCGGAATATGTTTCGTTTTTCTTTCTTCACGGCCTGGTTTTTTGTTATAATAATATTCAGAAATAATTTCTGAATATTATATTTAGTGCAAACATGCGTTAGTAATGCCTTCACTCCGCCGGAGGCGGGGATAACTATTGATAAGGAATAAATACTAAAGGTTACTATAGATTATGAAAGGAGAGAATGCAACAGATAAATTAAGGGCATGTTTTCTCGTCGATATCTTTTCCCAGAAACAAAAAAACATTGACAGATAAGTCTACTCTGTTAACCTTAACAAAGTTAATAAAAAGAGGTGTTATC
>CAZHNW010000083.1:0-3645 GCA_964534225.1 uncultured Leptospirales bacterium
AACATTCTCGATCTGGTGCACGAAACTTCCCCCGCCGGGGAAATAGTTCTCCATGACGGGTGAATATTTATCATAGTGGGGCAGAAATGACTGGTAGGAAAGATTGCGGTTGATGAAATTTTTCCAGACACTCCCCATCCACCGGAGAATATCAGGTGTCAGTTCCATGTCAGCCTTAGTCTTGAGGCTGTAGAGAATGCTTGAAAGATAGAGGAGTACGTTGTCTTCACCCGCCTCCCTGAAATGCTGCTGGCACCATGCACGGTTTTTTTCTTCTCCCGTGATCCTGTCAATGAGGGGAAGCATTTCCTCGAGCTTTGCGCGTGGGGGGCAGTCATAATGCAGGGCGGCGACTACTCCCTTTTCGATTTCATTCAGTGCTTTATTGATAGTGAATTTTTCCATTGTACCTGTCAGTAAGCCTTGTTTGTATTTTTATTTTGGGTATCCCTCATAATTCACGTTTTTACGACGAGGCTGGTGCAACGCGTGCACACAGGATATACCTGCAAAGGCGCTGTCCCGGAGGGGGACTTTAAACATTATGGCTCATTCCGGTTATATGGGGATACTCTTTGGGGATACTCTTTAAATCCTGCCTCCCGACCGGGTGATGGGGGGATTCTGGGGAAAAACAGGTAAAACGTCAAGACAAAAGAAGACTCTTGCCAGTTCCATGATGAAATTATTATTGACGATACCTGCCTTTCGGTGCTAACTGTAGAAAATATAAAAATATGAATATTGAAAATGCATGATGACTGGTCAGTTATAGTTTGATCCCAGAGAGAAATTTTGATGATTGATTCTTTCATGATTTCCCTGGTTTTTAAACATGCATGGCAGCTCTGAAACAAAAATATTGCTGAAATGGTGTGATTTTCTGTACACAATGGCAATATTATGATATTTTATAGGGTGACCGGATCATGATTTTGAGTAAAGATGGCTGTGACTGAATATGGACTACAATGTAATAATTTCCCGCCAGGGGGCTGAATCTATATCCGGCACGCTTGATGGATATTCTCTTCAGCCCCGGGAAAAGGATTTAGAGACATGCCTGAAGGAATCCCTTTCCTCCTGCGGAGAAATATGTCCCCTGGTACTTTTTATCACAGCTGAAGAATTTTCATCATCCGTCGCCTTTCTCCAGTCTGTTACCGGTATAGAGATTCATTTCGGCTGTGTTGTTTTCGGCAATTACAGTTCTCTTGAGTTCCTGGCACCTGATTATCTCCGGCATGTCTACGAGTTAAGGGGGGGAAGTATAACTTCCGGCGAAGCCGAATTTCTTGTCTCCAAGATAAAGGCACAGCTCGATTTTGCCATCGAAGAAAGATCAAAGCAGAAAGAGTATCTCACGCGGCTCATTGATACCCGTCAGGACCAGGAAGACCTTATCGATATCGGGAAGTCACTGAACAGTGAAAAGGACATGGATAAGCTGTTGACCATGATCCTGTTTCTCAGCAAGAAAATAACCGGCGCTGATGCGGGAAGTATCTACCTTGTTGAAGAGGATGAAAAGGGCCAGAAACTTCTTCGTTTTAAGACATCCCATACCTTTTCCCGGGAGATTCCCCTCAACGAGTTCGTCATGGACATGAACGAAAAATCGATAGCGGGATATGTCGCGGTAACAGGAGATGTTCTGAACATTCCCGACGTTTATAAAATCAACGGGACAGACCAATACAGTTTTTCACATAATTCTTCTTTTGACAAACAGCACGATTACATTACCCGTTCCATGCTCGTTGTTCCCATGCGCAACTACCATGATGAGATTATCGGTGTCATTCAGCTCATCAACAGCAAGGAAGACCTGGTGAATAATGAAAATGCCGGTAACGAGGCATTCAGTACCCATCTTGAAACCCCCGAAGATTTCGACCGCTACGTTGTTACCTTTGACGCCAAGTACGACAGTCTCCTTGAATCGATTGCAGGACAGGCGGCGGTGGCCATTGAGAACAACCGTCTTATCAGGCAGATACAGCAGCAGTTCGAAGAATTCGTCAAGGCATCGGTAACGGCCATTGAATCACGTGACCCCGCCACGAGCGGTCATTCTTTTCGCGTGGCAGAGATATGCAAGGCCATGGCTGCTGCCATCAACGATATAGACGACGGGTACCTGGGGCAGTATTACTTTTCAGATGATGATATCAGGGAACTCGAGTTTGCTGCTCTGCTGCATGATTTCGGCAAGGTCTATATCGATCTTTCAATTTTTCAGAAAGAGAAAAAACTTTTTCCAAAGGATTTTGAAAACCTCCTGATTCGTCTCGATTACCTCTACCGGTTTGTTGAACTGCAGTATCATATGAAAGAAGAGGAACTTTTCGAAGGTGGTGAAAAAAACCGGGAAGAGCTGAAAAAACTTAAAAAAGAAATGAAGCGTGACCTTGATAAAATACTCACCATCAAGGAGAATGTCACCAGGCTCAATGAACCGACAATAACAGATGATGATCCCGAGGTCCTTGTTAAAAAACTGAAAGACGAAGTTGAGGATATGCACTGTATCGCCATCAATGGTGATCCCATGGATATCATCAGCAGCAACGATGAAACAAATCTTGTCATAAAAAGGGGAAGTCTCAATCCCGAAGAACGCAGGGTTATAGAAAGCCACGTGGTGCATACCTACAATTTTGTCAGCAAGATTCCCTGGCCTCCCGAATATAAGAACATACCTGAAATCGCCCTTCGCCATCATGAAAAGATCAACGGCAGGGGATATCCCGATGGCCTCAAGGGAAGAGAATCAACACTTATTCAGTCACGGATAATGGCCATTGCCGATATCTATGACGCCCTGGCGGCACATGACCGGCCCTACAAGGCAGCGGTTCCCAAGGAGAGGATTCTGAAGATTTTATTCGAAGAAGCAGAAAATGGAGTGCTTGACAAAGACCTCGTTTCAGTGTTTATTGATTCCCGTATCTACGAAAAGGTCAATCCCGAATCATTCAAGGCAGTAGAAGAGGTCCATGATTAAGAATATTTCAGCTTCTCTTTTTTTTATACTATTTTTTCTTTTTCCCTTTCTGGCCTCTCCGGCGGATATTGAAGCCGCTGAAATTCTTGTCTGTTATACCAATTCATTGAACGGCTATATCGATTACTGCCACTGCAAGGGTGAGCCCCGGGGAGGGCTGGTAAAGCGTTCCACCGTGATTAAAAACCTGAGGGCAAAGGATCCGGAGCTTCTGCTTTTTGAAACAGGCGATTTTTTTCATTTTGAGAAAGATACCCTCCTTGCTGAATATATTATAAAGGCGTACCGGCATATCCGCTATGACGTGGTACTTTTCGGTGACCAGGAATTTTCCTCTGGTATCGATGAATTTCTTCGATACCGCAGGTCTCTTCCCTTTATCTGTAACAATGTTTTGATTAAAAAAAGTGGCAGGGCAAAACGGTATTTTCCCCGCTACCGTATCATTAAAAAAAAGGGAGTGTCAATAGGAGTCATCGGCAGCCTTCATCCCCATGCCTTTAAATATTATTCCTCTTCTGTTACATCGCGTGTCACCGTTACCGGCCAGGAGAAGGAAATCGCCCGTGACATTGCCGCGCTGAAAAAGAAAGGAGTGAAGTTTATGAGTAAAAGAAGAAAGTACAGATACTGGAGTA
>CAZHNW010000083.1:3655-5744 GCA_964534225.1 uncultured Leptospirales bacterium
GTGAAGTTTATTATTCTTCTTTCCCATTCCGGGTATGGTGTTGATAAAAAACTGGCCGGGCGTTTTTCTGATATTGATCTTATTGTCGGGGGGCACAGCCAGACCCTGCTGCGCCAGCCGGTCAAAAAGGAAAAAACCCTCATCGTACAGGCAGGGGGCAATGGTGCCCGTATCGGCATTCTCAGGCTCAAGCTCCGCGGGGGCAGGATTGTTTCGTATAAAAACAGGTTTCTGCACCCCAATGATAAATGGCCCGCGGATGATCCCGCGGTGCGGCGTATGATCAATGAATACAGTAAACGTCTGAAAAATAAGTATAAAGGATTAAAGTTTAATCAATGATTTCAATCCCCAGGCTTTTAAAAGAATCAGTTTTTATTGTTGTGGCGTGTGTCGTACTTGCCCTGGCGGTCAATCTCTTTCACCCCCGTGGCTTTCTCCTGGTAAGTAAAAAGGAATTTGCCCGCCAACAGGTTGTCTCCATATCGGCCCTGGAGGCAAAGATCAAGCTCGACGGGGGCATTGCCTTTACTGTTGATACAAGGGGCTTTGAGGAGTTCAGCGCCCTCTCGATTCCCGGGGCGGTGAATATTCCCGCCTATCCTGAGTCAGTAAGGGCACGGGCTCTTGAAAAGAATTTTTCCCTTCTTTCTTCAAAGAAAGAGCCGGTTCTTTTCTGTACCGGTATGGGATGCGGTGAGTCGGGAACCGTGGCCGATGCCCTTCTGACAATGGGATATAAACGAAAGATATATATTATCGAAACAGGCCTGCCGGGATGGCAGGAAAAGGGGTATCCTGTCACGAAAGAGGAGAAGGCTCTATGAATGATTTCGAAAAACCCCGCGTTGGTTTTTTAAAACAGGTTCTCTATGGCAATGGCATAACCGCGGCGGTGAGGATTTTTCTTGGTTTTCTTTTTATTTTTTCAGGCTGGTTCAAGGTTATGGATCCCGCCCTGTTCAAAGATATAATTATTCAGTACGATATTATCCCTGTGCCCTGGGCCCCCTGGCCGGCACTGGTTCTGCCCTTCCTTGAACTGGTTCTCGGTGTTTTTCTTCTCCTGGGGATTCGTGTGCGCGTCTCCGCGTTTCTTTCGGCCCTGTTGATGATTTTTTTCACGGTTATTATTGCCATCAACCTCGCGCGGGGCAACACCTTTGACTGCGGCTGTTTTGAACTGCACCGTTTCGGCCTCGGTATCGATGAGTCGATAAGCGGCTGGCTTATTACGCGGGATGTTTTTATCTGTGTCGGCTTTCTCCTGGTATTTTTCGCGCGGCATCATGTCTTTTCCCTCGAGGGATTGAAAGAGAGAATTCGTCTCGAAAATATCGAGTAGTTTAAACCTGTTACTGGCAGGTTCTCAGAAAGGCGATGTTCCCCATGTCGACACCTGTCATTTTTGCCACGGGTGCGCATTTAGCCTTGAAGAGATAATAAAAGGGCGTGTTGCCCCCGGTAAAAGAAGACGTATCACCCCCGTAGAGGGTTTCAAAGTTTCCCTGCCCCTTGAGAATTACCATATCAGCGGCGGATACCGCGTCGATAAATGTTTTAGACGAACGGTCCATGTCGATGCCGGGAGTGCTGTCGCCGGTATCGATTACCCTGATATCGTTGAAGAGTTTCGTGTAACGCAGATCGTCCCGCGTGGCGTCATTGAGTATGATCTCTCCCCGCACGGCAAAGGTGACTTTTTCAATCATGAGTTCATCGATGAGAAGGCGGTCAAAGACGATTTCTCCCGCGTTGTCGCCAATGTAGAGAATATTTTTTGCCGCGGCAGTCTCCTTTCTAAATAGTTCATATGTCTTCATGTCAAGGGGAAGTGAGAGGGCCTGTGACAGAGACTCTTCGATCGAATCCATGGTGCCGCTCCCCGGGGCGCCATAGTCGATGATGTTGCCGCTGATGGCGCTCTGAACGGCACGGTAGAGAGGGTCCTGCGCCTCTTTCAGTTCTTTCTTCAGGCGGGGCAGCAGGCTCAGGGCATTATCGTTACTCATTTTTTTCTGGGGGAAGGAGGGGTCCTCTTCTTTCAGGAGCCCCTGGATCTGCAGGAGTACTTCCCTTCCAGAAACAG